>JAXDLV010000106.1:0-4971 GCA_034666445.1 Chloroflexota bacterium
GAAGAAATAAAGTCCGCCCACCCGCGTTTCTCCCCTGATCAGCCGATTACCGCGCAGTAGTTTAGCGGAGCGCGGGCGGCGGCGTCTGAGGCCTAGGCGGGCGTCCCCAGGGGCATCTCGTCGCCGATGCCAAGGGCCAGTCGCGACGGCGCGTCATGGCGGTTGAGCGACCTCCATGCCATGACCGCGGCGGCCAGCGTGGCGACCCCTCCGGTGGCGAGCGCCACCCGCGGGTCGATCGCCTGGCCGATCCAGCCGACGAGGGGACCGCCGATCGGGGTGCTGCCCATGAAGGCGACGGCGTACAGCGCCATGACCCGGCCGCGCATCTCAGGGGAGGCGGCCAGCTGGATGCTGGTGTTGGCCATCGCGGCGAAGAAGATGCTCGCCGCGCCGGTCGCCGCCAGCAGCAGCAGCGCAGACCAGAAGGTGGGCGCCAGCGCGGTCAGCAGTACCAGGGCGCCAAAGGCAAGCGTCGCCATCGCCAGCCGCCGCCCCGACGGGCGCGCCCGCGAGGCCGTGATCAGGCCGCCCACGACCGCCCCGGCGGCCATCAGCGAGTTCATCAGGCCGAGCCCCTCGGCGCCGACGTTGAAGGTGAAGCGCGCCAGCAGGGGCAGCGTCACTGAGAACTCGTAGGCGAACGTGCCCACGACGGCCATCATCAGCAGCGGCGTGCGCAGCGCGGGCGTGGCCCAGACGTAGCGGAGGCCCTCGACCAGCTGGCCGCGGGCCCGGGGCAGCCGCTGCCTGGGGTTGAGGTCGGCGGTGCGCATCAGGACCAGGGCGCTGATGACGGCGACGTACGACGCGGCGTTGACCGCGAAACAGACGCCGATGCCTGCGACGGCGATCAGGATCCCCGCCAGCGCCGGGCCGACCACGCGGCCGCCGTTCATGATCACGCTGTTGAGGCTGATGGCGTTGGTTAGGTCCTCGCGGCGGACCATGTCGAGCACGAAGGCCTGGCGGGTGGGAATCTCGAGCATGTTCATGGCGCCCAGGCCGGCGGCCAGCACGCACACCATCCAGAGCTGGACCGCGCCCGTGAGGGTGAGCACCCCGAGCGTGATGGCCAGCAGCCCGGAGCCGGTCCCGGTGACCACCAGGAGGCGTCGGCGGTCGACCCGGTCGGCGATGACACCGCCCCACGCGCCCCCGACCAGGACGGGCAGGGTCTGCAGAGCCATCACCAGCCCCAGGGCCGCGCCGCTGTTGGTCAGCTTGAGCACCAGCCACGCCTGGGCCACGGTCTGCATCCAGGTGCCGCTCACGGAGATCACCTGGCCGGTGAAGAACAGCCGGTAGTTGCGGTTGCGCAGCGCCTGGAAGGTGCTGCCCGCGGCCAGCCGCGCGCGGCTCATCGCGCCACCTCGGCCGCCGGGTTGTCCTCGAGGAGCGCCTCGATGGCCGCCACCCCCCGGCCCAGGTCGGCTACCTGGCGCGGGGTCAGGGCCTGGGTCCGCTCCGCCAGCCAGGCGGCGCGCTGGTGACGGATGGTGTCGAGGATGCGCCGTGCGCGGGGCGTCAGCCCCACCAGCGAGGAGCGCCGGTCGTCCTCCACGGCGACCCGGGTGACCAACCCCTGCTCCTCGAGGGCGCGAACGATGCGGCTGATCGACGGGGCGGAGACGGACTCCGCCGCGGCCAGCTCGTTGAGGGGCAGGGGACCGCTGCGCCGCAGGCCGCCGAGCACCGCCAGCTGCGAGGGGGTGATGCCGGCGCTGGAGTGCTGGCGCAGGCGCCGGGCCAGCCGGGTGACAGCGTTCCGGAGGCGGGCGGCCTCCTCAACCGATAGCACCGCAGTGGCGGCGGGCGCTGACGGGGAGGCGACGGACTTCGACATAATCTCCATACCTATGCTAATACTTAGCAATGCTAACTAATTCCGCCACGACGACGGGCTGGGCTGACGATGTGTTACGAGACTGACGCGCTGCCCCCGGACCACGGCCGGGATGGCGCCGCCGGGACCGACCGCGACCTGGTGCTGGCCGCGGCCGACGGGACCGAGTTCGATGCCCGGCTGGTGCGCGCCGGCAGCCCCACCGGGATGGGCATCGTCATCCTTCCCGACGTCCGCGGCCTCCATCCCTTCTACCGGGCGCTGGCCTGTCGCTTCTCAGAGCTGGGCTTTGACAGCCTCGCAATCGACTACTTCGGGCGCACCGCCGGCCGGGGCGAGCGGGGCGAGGACTTCGACTTCATGTCCCATGTGCAGCAGACGCGGCCCGAGAACATCGCGATGGACGTCGCCGCCGCCATCGACTACCTCCGCTCCCCCGACGGCGGCGCGGCGCGGCGGATCTTCACCGTCGGCTTCTGCTTCGGCGGCGCCCAGTCCTGGCGCCAGGCGGCGGTCCAGCCGGGGCTGGGAGGCGCGATCGGGTTCTACGGCCGCCCGGAGCGTGTGGTGGACGTCATCCCCGCGATGGAGGTGCCGCTGCTGATGCTGATGGCAGGCGACGACCAGTCAATCCCAGCCGACGCCGTCGAGGACCTCGATCGCCGCATGCACGAGCAACGGGTGCCCCACTCATTGCACGTGTACGAGGGCGCCCCCCACTCCTTCTTCGACCGGTCATACGATCGCTGGGCCGACGCCTGCCTCGACGCGTGGGACCGAATCATCGCGTTCACCCAGGAGCCACCCGCCGCCGCCCATCGTTGAAGGGCACGCACGGCTAGCATCGGAGCGTGCCGGAGATCCTGGTCGACCTCTACAGCGACACCGTCACCAAGCCCACGCCGGCCATGCGCGACGCGATGGCCCAGGCCGAGGTTGGCGACGAGCAGAAGTACGAGGATCCCACCACCAACCGCCTCCAGGACATGGTGGCGGCGCTGCTGGGGCGGGAGGCCGCCGTGTTTCTCCCGTCAGGAACGATGTGCAACGAGATCGCGCTGGCGGTCCACTGCGAGGCCGGCGACGAGGTGGTCATCGACGAGACCGCGCACGCCATCACCGCCGAGGCCGGCGGACCCGCCGTGGTGGCGCGGGCGATGCCGCGCACCGTGCATGGTGACCGTGGCGTCTACAGCGCGGCCCAGCTGGAGGCGGCGATCCGGCCGCCTGTGCGGCACGCCCCCGTCACCAGCCTCGCCTGGGTCGAGCAGACCTCCAACTTCGGCGGCGGCACCTGCTGGAAGCTCGACGAGGTGGCGGCGGTGTGCGACCTCGCCCACGCGCGCGGGCTGCGCACCCACTGCGACGGCGCCCGGGTGATGAACGCAGTGGTCGCGACGGGGACGCCGGCCGCGGCCTTCGGCGCCCACTTCGACTCCATCTGGCTCGACCTGAGCAAGGGGCTGGGCGCCCCTATCGGCGGGGTCCTGGCGGGCAGCGCGCAGTTCATCGAGCGCGCCTGGCGCTGGAAGCAGCGGCTGGGCGGCGCCATGCGGCAGTCCGGCATCATCGCCGCTGCCGGGGTCTACGCCCTGGAGCACAACGTCGACCGCCTGGCTGAGGACCACGCGGCGGCGCGGGCGCTGGCCGGGGGGCTGGCGGCGCTGCCCGGCGTGGCCGTCGACGCCGTGGAGACCAACATCGTGTTCTTCGACATCGTCGGGAGCGGCATGACCGCCGCCGACCTGGCCGACCGGGCCCTCGCCGAGCACGGCGTGCGCGTGGGCGCCGTCGGCCCGGCGCGGCTGAGGGCCGTCACCCACCTCGACGTGTCGGCTGCGGACATCGACGTGGCGCTGGAGGCGCTCGGATCGGTGCTTCGGGCACAATGAGCGCCCACTCAAACCGAAGGAGGTCGATGATGGTCCGCTCCCCGATGCTGCTGGGCACCGACGGCGAACGCGAGGGCGCCACCCAGATCGCCGTCGTGCGGATGGCGATCGGGGGCTTCGCGCTCGGTGCCACCGGCCTCGCCAGGGTCGTGTTCCGGCTCCCCCGCGAGGACGACTCTCCGGCGACACGGGTGCTGGCCCGGCTCTTCGGGATCCGCAACATCGTCCTTGGACTGACGACGCTCAGCCTGCGCGACGCCTCAGTGGAGACGCGGCGGCGGAACTACCAGCTCAACGCGGTGGTCGACGCCGTCGACGTCGCGGTGCTGGCGTGGCCGATCGTGAAGGGCGACGGGCTGGCGCAGTTCGGCGGGATGGCGGGCCTGCTCGGGGTGTCGGCGACCCTCGCCTGGCTGGAGCTGCTGCAGCGGCTGGAGGCCGCCGCCTAGCCGACCTCAGCCGTCGCTGTGGGGATGCTCGGTGGAGTGCGACTCCACCTCGCGCAGACGCTGGCTCAGCCCCTGCATGAGCCGGTAGGCAACCTCGGGATGCTCCGCGAGGAAGGCCTTGAATGACCATGCGGGCAGCACGCCGAGGCTGACCTCGCCGACGGCGACGACCGGGACGCTGCGGCCCTCCGCGTCCAGCAGCGCCATCTCGCCGAAGTGGTCGCCGGGGCCCAGCTCGCGGGTGCGGCCGTCGGGCAGCTTGATCAGCACGCCGCCGTCGTAGATCACCATGAAGCCGGCGCCCTTGCTGCCGACATGCATGATCTCGGAGCCCGCCGGGTGCACGACATCCTTGAACTCCTCACCGATGTTCTTCAGCTCCTTGTCGGGGAGGTCGGCGAAGAGCTTGATCTGCGCGAGGTCTCGCATGGCCTCAAATTATGCCCCGTACCTGCGTAACGGCGTCAGGAGTTGTAACCTGCGTGCGTTGCCTCTTGGCGAGGCCGGCGTGCGTGCGCGCCCGGCCCGAGGCGCAGAAGGGAAGTAGATGCAGGGTGAGGCGGTTCCCGTTTACCCTGGGGGCGGCTGGCGTTGGCCACGGCGTCCCCTGTTGAGCCTGCTCGTCAGGACGCTTGCCTTTGCCGTGCCGGTGGCCATCGCCGTGGGGGTCGGACTCGTGGTGCTGGCCGCCAGCAGCCACGGCGGGGCCCCGGTTCTCCTCCTCCTGTCGCTGCTGGCGCTCGCGGTCGCGTCCGGGGTCGCGCTGCTGCTGTTTGCGGCGCTC
>JAXDLV010000107.1:0-9909 GCA_034666445.1 Chloroflexota bacterium
GGTGTCAGGGGAACCGATTCTGCGATTGGGAACTTGTGCGACTGACATGAGAAGGAAGCGTCTGGAAGATGCCGGCGCACTGGTTGCGGGTTCCACCAGGAACCCCTGGATCGCACTCGGGCCGCGCCCGTTGACGATGTCCCCGCGCGTAAAGAATACCAAGCCAGTTCCCTGCCGGACTTCGAAGCAACCGGGCCTGCCTCCAACCTGCTAACACTGGCACGATGGCGTCCATCGACCCGGTCCAGGCGGGGGCCATCGTCCTCACGCTGGTGCTGCTGGAGGCGGTCCTGTCCTTCGACAACGCGGCGATCCTCGCGGTCCTCAGCCGCAGGCTGCCGGCGGGGCATGACCGTTCACGCGCGATCACCTACGGGCTCATGCTGGCGTACCTGCTGCGGCTGGCTGCGATCTTCGGCGCCCTGCTGCTGATGCAGAACACGATCTTCCTCACCCTCGGGGGCGCCTACCTGGTCTTCCTTCTGGGGAAGCACGTCTGGGACGTCGCCCGCGGCTCGCCGAAGGCGGCCCCGACGGGTGGCGAAACCCCCGGGCGCCGGGTTGCCGGCCTCACCGCCCTCCAGGTGGTCGTGATCCAGATCGGCTTCGTCGATGTCGCCTTCGCGCTTGACCAGGTGGTGGCGGCGGTGGCCTTCACCAAGGATGTCCCCGCGGTGCAGCTGGTGGGGGCCGGCGCGGTACAGCTCACCTACCAGCAGGCGCTGATCATCACGGCGTCCACCGCCGGCCTGGTCAGCCTGCGGCTGCTGGCGCCCGCCATGAGCCGGCTGATGGACTGGCTCCCGGTCATCGAGCACATGGCGTTCATCGCCGTCGGCTTCGTCGGCGCCCTGCTGCTGCTGGAGCATCCCCAGGTGGTCGCGCCCCCGACCGAGCTGATCGACCTCATCCAGCCCCTCAAGGTGCCCATCACGCTCGCGCTGTTCGCGGTCCCGGTGCTGCTCAGGCTGGCCGCGATGGCGCCGCGTCGCATGCGCTCCTGAGTGGTCGTGGTTTGATCGACCCATGAGCCGGGCCGTCGAGGAGAACAACCGCAGGCTGCTGCGAGCGCGGGACGCCATGGACAGGACCTACGCGGAGCCCCTCGACGTTGCCGCCGTCGCCCGCTATGCGCACTTCTCAGAGGCCCATTTCACCCGCGCGTTCAAGGAGACGTTCGGCGAGACGCCCCACCGGTACCTGCAGCGGCGCAGGATCGAGCGATCGATGTTCCTGCTCCGCGAAACCGACCGCCCGGTTACCGAGATCTGCCTTGACGTGGGCTTCACCAGCCTCGGCACCTTCAGCCGCACGTTCCGCGAAATCATGGGTCAGTCACCCAGCACGTACCGCCGCCGCACAGATGTCTATGCGGTCCCCACCTGCTTCGGAATGGCCTACACGCGACCCAGCAGTTTCGGAGAAGCCAGGACGCGCGAGGCTGTCTAGCATCACGTCACCGACCGCAATCAGGCGGCGAAAAAGGTAAGGAGAAGGACAATGCTGACCAAGATCAACATCACCTCGATCTTCGTTCTCGACCACGAGCAGGCGCTCGATTTCTACGTCGGCAAGCTCGGCCTGGTAGTCACCCAGGACATGGACCTCGGTGGCATGCGCTGGCTCACGGTGGCCACCCCCGACGACCCCGAGCGCGAGATCCTGCTCGAGCTCCCGGGCCCGCCGTCGATGGACGAGGCCACGGGGGAGCAGGTCCGCGAGATCGTCACCAAGGGCGCCACCGGCTTCTGCGCCGGCTTCGTCACCGATGACTGCAGGGCGACCTATGAGCGCCTCGTCGCCCAGGGCGTCGAGTTCACCCAGGAGCCGGTCGAGCGCTTCTACGGCACCGACATGGGCCTGCGCGACCCGTTCGGCAACCACCTCCGCATTGTCGAGCGGACCGCGATCCCCGCCGGGTACAAGCCGACCGAGGCCGACCTGGTCTGAACGACGACGACGACCGGGTCGACCTCCCCACGGACGAGGCGCCCGACTGGGACGAGCCCTACTGGGACGAGCCGGAGGAGTACCCCCGATACCGGCTCCGCAGGGCGATCACGAAGGTGGTCGCCCTCGTCCTTGTGATCGGCGTCCTGCTGGCCCTGCCGCTGGGCTACCTGCTCGACTCCCAGGTCCGCGAGCAGCACGTCGAGGCGGTGATCGCGATTGTCGAGCTGTCCGTGATGGTGGTCCTGGTGGTCGCGATCAGGGCATCGCGGCGGAGCCTATGAGCTAGCATCGTCGCCGTGCCAGACAAGGAGCAGCCCGGCGGCGAGACCCCCGAGAAGCAGGAGGGCAGCGCTGCCGGTGAACGCGCCGCCGACCCCGAGCGCCTGATGTCAGGCGAGGACCCCGATACGCCCTACCTCGAGGACGCCACCCACTGGCTCGGGGTCTACGGCGAGCTGATCGACTTCAAGCACGAGCTGATCGGCGTGACCAAGGAGCGCATCGTCCACCTCACGGCGTCTGCCCGCGAGGAGCTGACGGGCACCGACCTGGTCCTGCTCAACGCCGAGCTCGAGCGGCTGAAAAAGCGTCGCGACTTCTGGCAGGGGAAGACGCAGGAGCTCAGCTAGGCGGGACGAACTTCCGGCCCACGACGTAGTCGAGGGTCATGTTGCGCTGGATTCGGCGGGCCAGCTTCAGGTAGATCCGCCAGTTGCGGTAGCCCTCGTCGCCGAGCAGCTCCTTCACGCGGTCGCGCTTCTCGTACATGTTCGAGAGCCAGTGGTCGATGGTCGTCTCGTAGTGGCGGCGGGGGATGTGGTGCACCGAGACGTCGAACCCCGCCTCGTTGGCCAGGGCCAGCTCCTCCGACAGCAGCCGGTAGTTGCCGGTGTCGCCGTAGATCTTGCTGACGAACTCACCGCCGCGTTCCAGTACGGCGTGGCGCGGGTGCGACAGGTGCAGCTCCTTGTTGACCATCACCCCCTCGGGGGCGAGCAGCTGGTGGCAGCGCTTGAAGAACCCGCCGAGGTCGAAGAAATGGACGATCACCTCGTCTGTGAGGATCGCGTCGAAGGGCCGGTCGTCCTCGTAGTCCTGCCAGTGGCAGATCTTGACCTCGGCGTCGACGCCGTGGCGGGCGATGCGCTCGTCGGCGGCGGTCTTCTGGGTGGGCGACAGGGTCAGGCCGACGCCTGAGACGCCGTACTTCTTGCAGAGGTAGGTGAGCGGGCCGGCCCAGCCGCAGCCGACGTCGAGGATGCGCATCCCCGGCTTCAGCCCGGCAAGGCTCGCTGTCATGTCGAGCTTGGCTTCCTGCGACTCGGTGTCGGTCGTCGCGCCATCCCAGATGTTGCAGGAGTAAACGTTCCACTCACCGCCGGTGAAGATGTAGAAGAACTCGGGCGGCTGTTCGTAGTGGACGTTGGTCCGCTCCTGGTCCTCCGCCACCGTGTACTCGTGGTACAGCTGGTGGTCGGGCGTCGCTGTTGTCGTGCTGGTCGCCATTGGTTCCTCCCTTCGCGCTGGCTGAGAGAAAGTTACCCCACCGCGGGGTGGGTTTCAGAGCGTACCGGCTACTTGCAGGTCACTTTGAGCCTGCCTTCGCCGTCGAGCACGACGGTCGCGGTGTAGCTCCCGTCCTCCTCCGCCATGCCGGCGCAGCCCTCACCCAGGCGGTTGCCCTCCACCTGCTGCATCGCGTTGTGGAGGTCCTCGAGCTTCTTGTGAATGTCCTTGACCTGGGCCGGGGTCAGCTTCGACGGGTCGAGGAGCTGGTTGTACAGGAAGTTCTTGGTGTCGTCGGCGTGGTTTATCCAGTCCTGGGAAGGGGAGACGTAGACGCTGAAAGCGCCGGGCTTCACGTCGCCGGTCGAGGACTCACCGGGCGTCGGTGAGAACGCCTCCCGGACCCCCTTGCCGCTGATGATGGCCGTCACCCCGACCTTGGTGTGGTTGACGACGCTGACGGTGGGGGCGCACCCGGCGAGCAGGCTGCCCGCCAGGACCACCAGCAGGGAACGGGTCCATTGGCGTCTCATGTGGTGCTCCTCATCAGTTCTTGCAGAGGGATGACGTGGTGATGACCAGGTCGCTGCCGCTGCTCAGGGGGTTGTTCACCCGGTTGATGGTGATGTTGTTGGCGAGGGTGACGAACTGCATCGTGTCCCCCCCCCGGACGTTCAGGACGCAGGTGCCGAGGGCCTTGCCGTCCTTGCTGCTCTGGAACATGACGCGGTACTTCCCGGGGTTGTCCAGCCGTTTGATCTTGATGTCGTAGGGGTTTAGCGCGAGGCTCTCACCGGAGAAGCTGATCCCACCGCCGCCTGGGGACGGAGCCGTCGTGGTGGAGCCCGACGAGCCCCCGATGGGCTCGATCGACACCGACACCGCGTCGTCGCGCAGGTTGTCCACCTCCACGGTGGCGGGGCCGAGGCCGGCGACGTTGAGGATGTCGCCCTGGGTGATCGTGTTGGTGCGGATCGCGATGAAGAGGCCCACCGCGACCACGATCACCAGCGCGACCACGCCCAGGCAGCCGAACAGGCAACCGCGACCGCGGCCGCGCTTCCTCGCGGGCGCGGGCCCCGCGACAGCGACCGGTGCGGGCGGCGGGGGAGTGTAGGGCGCTGGCGGAGGCGGCGTGTACGCGGGCGGTGGCGGCGTGTACGCGGGTGGAGGTGGAGGTGTGTAGGCCGGCGGGGCCGCGGGCGCTGCCGGCTCCGGCTCGGGGCTCGGCACGGGGTCGGCTACCGGCTCCAGTTGGGGCTGCCCCACCGGCCCAGGCTCGGGCTCGGGTGCCGCCGCGGCCGGCGCCTGGTGCTCCATGTACGGGTTCGCCTCGGACCAGGCGCCGTCTCGGAAGACATTCCAGCGGCCCGTGTCGAGGGCCAGGTTCCAGGCGTTGCCGGCGTCGTCGGTGATCATCAGCCGGTGCACCTCGGCGGTGAGGTACTCGGGGCTGATCTCGCCGGCGTCGAACTGGGCGCGCAGCGCCCTGTACTTCTTCTCCGCCTCGAGGTAGACGTCGGCTGACGCCATCGTCGCGCCATTATGACCCGTCGCCGGGGGTTAGCCGGGATCCGGCGCGCGGGTAACATCGCAACCATGTCGCGGAGCGTTGGGGGGCGCGCGATCCCGACCGCTGTGGTGGCGGTGGCGCTGGTCGCGACCGGGCTGCTGGCGCTGGCCGGCGCCCAGCCCGCGCGGGCCCTGGTGCTCACGCCGAACTGCCCCTGGCAGACGAAGCTGGACCCCAACACCACTAACGTGGCGTTCCCGGACCAGTACGCCAACTACTTCACGATGATCAAGCCGTTCGTCGACGGCGGCGGGATGATCACCAGCCTGACCATCCGCGGCCGCTTCCCCCACACCCGCTACATGTCCTTCACCAGCTACACCGGCCAGACCCAGGCGGTGGACAACATCCACGACACCGACGTCCAGCCCGACCCCGGGATGGCCGACAACCCCTTCCTCCCGGGCAGTCTGCGGGCCACCCCCGACGACGCCCGCGACTACACCGTCACGGTGATCAACGGCCAGCGACCGGCGTCGGGCCCGGTCCCGGCGAACACCATATATACAACCGACGCCGACGGCAGCCATAGCAACCGGACGTCCTTCATCGTGATCTACCGTACGTACCGCCCCGACGTGGGGCTGGACAACGGCGGCGGAGAGCCGCTACCCAGTGTGTTCGTCAACCACGCCTCCGGCCCCCCGCAGCAGTTGGACGAGTCGGGCTGCACCTCCCAGAACGACCCCGACCTCGGCGTCAACGACCTCCTGACCAACGGGGTGGTGCCCGTCGTCCCGGTCGGCGCCGCCGGCTGCTACCCCGGGCTCAACCCGCCGGCGTGGCACAAGTACACCAACGTCGCCACCGCCGAGCTGCAGGGCACCGACAACACCTGCCTGATGGACAACAACCCGCAGGACAGCATCACGGAGGTCACCGACACCACCATCCCCAGGGGCGGCTTCCTCGAGAACCCTGACAACAAGTACGTCGCCGCGATCCTCAACGTCGACGCCTTCGGGGCGGTCCTGGTGGTCCGCTCTCGCATCCCGACGACGCCCGACACCTACCAGGAGACGGGCACCGACCACGGTGTCACCTTCATGCCAGGGGGCAAGCAGCTGCGGTACTGGTCGATGTGCTCCAACGAGGGCGTCACCACCCGCTTCTTCGCCTGCGTGATGGATGACAATGCCGTCCGCCTCGACGCGGACGGCGACTACTGCCTCGCGTTGAGCCGGACCTCCGACCGGCCCCGCAACGCCGACGCCGCCCACCATGTCAACTGGCTGCCCTACGGCACCATCCCGGCGCTCCACGACAACGTGCTGATCATGCGCAACATGCTTCCCGACGCCGGCTTCCCCAACTCGATCCAGGCCGCCACCGAGGGCGACGAGCAGGCCGGGCTGGGCGCCTACTTCCCCGCCGCGGAGTACATGTCGGTGGCCGACTTCGAGGCCGGCGGCTGCCCGACATTCACGGATACCACGGCCCTGGGTACGCAGCCGGGCGACCCGTCGCCCGCCGGCCTGCCCAACAGCGCCGCCCCGGCCCCGTCAGGCGCGGCCGCCGGCCTGCTTGGCGGTGCGGCAATGCTGCTGCTGCTCCTGGTGGCCCGCTGCTGGGGCTGGAAGCGGGGTCACGGCTGAGCTATACTCTGCTCCGCACCTGGGCACGGCCCAGGTCCTTTTTTTATCCGGCGTTTTCACGGGGACCCCATGCCCGCCACGATCATCACCCTGCAGTGCACCGTCTGCAAGGAACGCAACTACTCGACGACCAAGAACAAGAAGAACGACCCCGATCGGCTGGAGCTGCAGAAGTTCTGCCGCCGGTGTCGCAAGCACACCGAACACCGGGAGACCAAGTAGACGATTGACCCTTCTCCGCTAAGCGGCGGCCGGTTGACGGAGGGGCGTAGCTCAGTTGGTAGAGCAACGGTCTCCAAAACCGTGAGTCGGGAGTTCGAGTCTCTCCGCCCCTGCCAACCGCGACGCCGGCGCCGGATGGTCGATTTGAGGACACACGACAACACATGGCAGTAGAAAACGAGTCAAGCAATTACGCCGAGGTCGTCCGCGGCACAGGGCTGCGGGCCACCTGGTATGAGCTCCGTCGCGTGGTCTGGCCGACCCGCCAGGAGCTCCTGCGCATGACCGGGATCGTGGTGGGCACCGTGGTGGTCATCTCCCTGTTCATCGCCGGCATCGACGCCCTTCTCTTCAGGGTCACCACGTTCCTATACGGGAGTAGCACATGAGCGAAGCCCAGCAGGTAGCCGACCAGGATGCCGAGTGGTACGTGGTCCACGCGTACTCCGGCCACGAGGAGAAGGTCCGCAACAACCTCCTCAAGCGCGTCGACTCGATGGACATGCACGACAAGATCTTTGACGTGCTGGTGCCCACCGAGGAGGTCATCGAGATCAAGGACGGCCAGCGCCGGCACGTCCAGAAGCGGATCTTCCCCGGCTACATCCTGGTCAACATGCACATGAGCGACGAGTCCTGGTACGTGGTCCGCAACACCCCCGGCGTCACCTCGTTCGTGGGCAGCGGCAACAAGCCGATCCCGCTGCAGCCGCACGAGATCAAGGCGATCGTCAAGCAGACCAAGGCCGAGGCCCCCAAGGTCAAGGTCGAGTACCAGGTGGGCGAGAACGTCCGCGTGGTGGACGGGCCGTTCAGCGACTTCCACGGCAAGGTCGACGAGATCATGCCCGACAAGGGCAAGCTCAAGGTGCTGGTCAACATGTTCGGCCGCGAGACGCCGGTCGAGCTCGACCTGCTCCAGGTCGAGAGGCTGCATTAGGCCGTGGGTAAGAAGAAGGTCCGCGCCGTCGTAAAGATCCAGCTGCCCGCGGGGGCGGCCACCCCGGCGCCCCCCGTCGGCACCGCGCTGGGCCCCCACGGGATCAGCATCATGGACTTCTGCAAGGCCTACAACGAGAAGACCCAGGCCCAGGCCGGGCAGGTCATCCCGGTGGAGATCACGATCCTCGAGGACCGCAGCTTCACCTTCATCACCAAGACCCCACCCGCGGTCGACATGATCAAAAAGGCCGCCGGGATCGAGAGTGGGTCCGGTGTGCCCAACCGCGACAAGGTGGGCAGGCTCACCCAGGCGCAGCTGCGCGAGATCGCCGAGGCCAAGATGCCCGACCTGAACGCCAACGACGTCGAGGCCGCCATGAAGATGGTGGCGGGGACGGCGCGTTCCATGGGCATCGAGGTCGGTTAACAGGACGCCCCGGAAGGGGCATTTCGGTGGGAGGGCCCATGGCCCGCACGGACCACCAGGAGGAAGACATGCCCCACAGCCGTAGGTACCGCGAGGCAGCCGACAAGATCGATCCCGACCGCGACTACGCGCCCACAGAGGCCGTGGCGCTGGCCAAGGAGACGTCGGCCACCAAGTTCGATTCGACGATCGAGGCCCATGTGCGTCTCGGCGTCGACCCCCGTCACGCCGACCAGATGGTGCGTGGCACCGTGGTGCTGCCCCATGGCACCGGCAAGAAGCAGCGCATCGTGGTGTTCGCCCAGGGCGAGAAGCAGCGCGAGGCCCGTGACGCCGGCGCCGACGAGGTCGGCGGGGATGACCTCGCCAAGCGCATCCAGGACGGCTGGCTGGACTTCGACGTGGCCCTGGCGACGCCCGACATGATGGGCGTGGTCGGCCGGCTCGGGAAGGTGCTCGGCCCGCGCGGCCTGATGCCCAACCCCAAGTCCAACACCGTGACCTTCGACCTCGCCCGCGCCATCAAGGACGTGCAGGCGGGCCGCGTCGAGTACCGCGTCGACAAGACCGGCGTCGTCCACAGCGTGATCGGCAAGGCGTCCTTCAGCGAAGACCAGCTCCTCGACAACTTCTCGGCCCTGATGGAGTCGATCGTCAAGGCCAAGCCGTCGACCGCCAAGGGTGTGTACGTCAAGAGCGTCTTCCTGGCGGGGACGATGAGCCCCTCAACGCGGGTGGACCCGGCGGCCGCGGGCAAGCTGACCCACGCGTAGGAGGCCCACAAGGCCTCCGATATACTCACAGCAAACTGAAGAGCCGAAGACCGTCGGTGGCCCCCCGGGGCCTTAATCTCCAACGCAGGCGAGGGATCCTCCCAAGGGACCTTCTCCGCGTGTGCGGGGGAGGTCTTCGTTGTTCATGGAGGATCAATGGCAACCCCCAAGAAGGCAGAGGCGGTCGAGCAGGTCAGCGACAAGCTGAAGCGCGCCCAGGCCCTGGTGATCACCGACTATCGCGGCCTCAGCGTCGCCCAGCTCCAGGACCTGCGGCGCAAGCTGCGGGCCGCGGGCGTGGAGTACGTGGTGGTCAAGAACACCCTCGCGCGGCGCGCCGCGGACGAGAACGGCCTCGAGGCGCTGAAGCCGGCGCTGGTGGGCCCGGTGGGGATGGCGATCGGCTATGACGAGGCCGTCGCGCCCGCCAAGCTGGTCAACGAGTACATCCGCCAGACACGGCTACTGACGATCACCAGCGGGCTGCTGGGCGATCGCCTGCTGTCCGCCGAAGAGGTCAAGCAGCTGGGCGACCTGCCCAGCCGCGAGGTCCTCCTGGGGCAGCTGGCAGGCAGCCTCAACCACAGCGTCGCCCAGCTGGCCGGCGCCATGCAGAGCGTGGTGCAGAAGCTGGCCAACGGGCTGGACGCATACCGCCAGAAGCTCGAGACCGCGAGCGCATAAAAAGGATCAAGGAGAAGAGATGGCAAAGGTAACCCCAGAGGATTTCGTCGCCGCCCTCGAGGAGTGGACGGTGCTTGACGTGGTCAACGCGGTCAAGCTGATGGAGGAGAAGCTCGGCATCACCGCCGCCGCGCCCGTCGCGGTAGCCGCGGCGCCCGCCGCCGGCGGTGGAGGTGGCGACGCCGCCCCGGCCGAGGAGCAGTCCGAGTTCGCCGTGGTCCTGACCGCGGCGGG
>JAXDLV010000108.1:0-13198 GCA_034666445.1 Chloroflexota bacterium
GGTTGTCCTGGGTGGCCAGGTTGGCCTCCGTCAGCTCGAGCTGCTGCAGGCCGTTGCCGGCGAACATCCCGCGAACGTCCGTTGTCAGCAGCACGATGATCGGGTCTGCGCCGAAGACGTTCTCGAACTCGATCTCGTGGCGGAAGGCCGCCGACCCCGGGTCGACGATCGTGTCAGGCGCCGTGTCGGGGCTCACGAAGCGGCTGGCGACATATCCGAGGCCCAGCGCCAGCAGGAGCAGCACCAGGAGGGAGACCCGCGGCTTCTTCAACGGCCAGGGTCGCGGCCAGGTCAGCTGCGAGCGCATGCGAGGACTCTAGTTACCGGGCCGGCGGCGCTGGGTCAGCGCCCGAGCAGGAGGTCGCTGAAGGTGACCGGGCGGGACTGGCTGGAGACCGCAGGTCCAAAGCTCGAAAGGCTCGAGTTCGAGACGGGGCTGAACAGCGCCGGCGGCGGGCCGCCGGCCGGCGGGATGGGGGCACTCTGGATTGCGTCGTACTTGCACCCGAAGGCGGCATTGGCGCCGCCGCGGTCGGTGTTGGAGCTGTCCGGGCCGCAGAGCGTCGTGCCCTCCTCCTCCAGCGTGTTCGCGGTCAGCTGGCTGAAGGCCGCGCAGACGGGGGCCGGGGTCCCGGCCGGACAGATCGGGGGGCTGAGGTGGAGGCCCAGGAGGACGTTGACATGGTGGTGGGCGACCTTGCCAGTGGCCGGGTCCACGTACGGCTTCCCGTCGGCGCCGTAGCACGGGACGATCACGACGTTGTTGGCGTGCACGGTGTCGTTGTTCGGCTGGTTGGCGGGGTCGCTGGTGTCGACCATGTCGCACTGCCCGAAGGCGTCCTGGGTGCGGCGGATGGCCACCTCGATGTCGCCCATCGACTGGCCGTGCTGCGGCAGCAGCACCGGGGTGAGCGCGTACACGCCCTGGCCCAGGTCATTGTTGAACGCCTGCAGGTAGTCGAGCAGCACGGGCAGCTTCTGGATGGTGGTTCGCAGCTGCACCTCGTTGCTGTTGGCGGTGATGATGTCGAGGTCGTTGAACACGTTGTTGCCATGGACGACCACGCCCTGGATGTCGGCCCGGTGGGCGTCGAGGTGGGCCAGGATGTCGGCGTTGGAGGCGATGATCTTGTCGATCGGGGAGGCCGCGTAGGTCTCGGTGACCACGGCGTTGTTCTCGAAGAGGCGACCGGTCTCGGTGCGCCGGTTGGCGACCACCTGGAGCACCGGGGTCAGCTCGCGGCTGACGGTCTGGAAGCTGTCGATGAATTCGCCGATGTCCTGGCCGCGGTTTTCGGAGCCGGTGCCGAACTCATAGAAGAAGGTCTGCAGGCTCATCCGCGTGTCGGCGTTCAGGGAGTTGAGGACCTGCTCGAAGTCCACCGAGACCGAGGTGTTCTTCTGGTCGATCGTGGAGCCGTCCTCGAACTGGCCGGCCTGCTGCGTGCCGGGGTTGACCTCGACGAATTTCGGGCCGAAGACGCCGTGGGGGCGGATCTCGAGACTGGCGTCCTTGTACATCGTCACCTTCTTGGTGTCGACGCTCATCAGGACCAGGGCGCCGCCGCCGTTGCCCTGCTCGATCGCCTTGACGGTGCCCACCTTGACACCGGCCACCTCGACGTCGCCACCCGGCGCCAGGGTGTCACCTGAGGCCACCTGCGCCTTCATCCTCAGCGTCGACTGGAAGAGGGTCACGTTGGTGAAGGCGAAGAACAGCAGGCCGAACATGACCGCGGCGCAGATGATGCCCACCAGGGCCGGGTTGACGCGAGGACCTCGATTCGGCATCGCTAATTCCCCAGCAGGTAGCGCAGCAGTGCGCTGGTGACGTCAGGGCTGGCGGCGGGGGCCGGGGCCTGGCCCTGGGGGCCGCCGTTCAGGACCGGGGTCAGCAGGTTGTCCAGGTTGGACCCTGTGCCGGACGGCGCCACCGGGGACTGGGCGGTGCCGCCGCTGGTGCGGGCGCGGGCGGCCGTCCCGGGCGTGGCCTGCTCCTGGAGACACCCCGCACCGGGGTCGCAGGCACCGTTGGAGAGGATCGTGGGCTGGCGCAGGTAGAAGCCGCCACAGCCCTGGATGTTGCCGTCGGTGTTGCACGTGGCGTTCTGGCTGTTCGTGTTGTAGCCGTGCACCGCGGTGAACAGGTTGTGAACGAACGGCTGCACGATCTGGATGAAGGTGTCGAACTGGCGATCGACCTCGATGATGCTGGCGAGCTCGGGGTTCAGCTTGTCCAGCGCCGGCCGCAGCAGGGCGATGTCCTTGTTGAAGTTGGCCTCGTTGCCCTGGAACTGGTTGATGCCGTGGCCGAGGCCGACGTTGCCCTGCACGAGGAAAGTTCGGAAGCCCTTGTCGTTGTCGGCCAGCGTGCCGAGGACGGCGTCCAGGTTGGTGAACGTGCCGGCGAGGTGCTCGCGGTTGTCGGCGAGGTTGACCGAGACGTCGTCGAGGTTCTTCACGATGCCGTCAAGGTGGTCGCCGCGGTCAGCGAACGTCTCCAGGTCGGGCTGCGAGTTGACCGACAGCTGGTGGAGGCTGCCCAGCAGGCCGTTGATGTCCTCGCCACGGTTGTCGGTTGCGGCGCCGGCCTCCTTGATCAGGCTGCTGAGGCTGTCCCGGGTGGGCTTGTTGAACGAGGAGAGCAGCTGGTCGAAGTCGACCGGGCTGGCGGTCTTGTTGGCCGGGATCACGGTGTCGGCGGCCAGGTCGGAGTTGCCGCCCGGTCCCGGCTCCAGCTCCAGGAACTTGGTCCCCAGCAGCGTCTGGAGGCGGAGGTTGACCTTGGTCCCCTCCTTCAGCGGCGCGTGCGCCTTGTCCACCCGGAAGGTGACCTCGGCGAGGCCACCGGGGACGCTGCGGATGTCCGTGACCTGCCCGACGTACACGCCGGCGATGCGCACGTCCGACGCGTTGGCGAGACCGTCGGCGTCCACGAAGTCGGCCTTCAGCGTGTAGCCCTTGTCCCAGAAGGTGAGGCTGAAGCTGCGGTTGATGGCGAAGGCGATTCCGAGCAGCACCAGGAAGATCGTCAGCGTCACGGTGCCGACCCAGACGGCGTTGGCCTTGTAGCGGAGGAGGTCCTTCAGCATGGGTTTTGGTTCGCCTGGACACAAACGGCGCTCATCGCCCTGAGCGCGTACTGGGTCCCCGAGTTCGGATCGTCAGGATTGCCGGAGCCGTCGCGCCCGGTGGTCGAGTCGGCCATGTCGTAAAGGAGGTCGAACAGCGACGGGATGAGCTTGCCCGACTCCCTCGTGGCGGGGATGGCCGCCACCAGCTGGTAGTCGGTGCTCTGCAGGCCGGAGGGCTGGCGGGCGAAGAAGCCGGCCAGGTTGTTCTCATTGCCGGCGAGGACGTGGTCGAGGCGGGTGAGGCTGGTGTCGCCGTGCTGCAGGAGGCCGGCGAGCTGGGCGTTGTTCACCTCCACCGCGCTCAGCAGGCTGCCGCCGTGCTCCACGAGGCCGCGCAGGGAGGCGTCCTCGCGCACGAGGTTCTGGGTGAGCGTGTCGAAGGCGATGGTGGCCCGGTCGAGCGCCACCTGGTGGTCGTCGATGATGCCCGTCACGGGCTCCGCCGCCACCGCGAGGTTGCGCAGCTGGCGGAGGTCGGCGTTCAGTGCCGTGGCGCGCCCACCGAGCGCGATCTCGCCCTGCAGGGTCATGGCCTTGATCTTGTCCCGCGTCGGGGCGTCAAAGATCGCGTTGATCTGGTCCAGGTCGGTGGGTGACGTCGTGCTGTCGATCGTCAGTTCGCTGTCGGTGGGCAGCTCGGCGCCGCTGGCCGGCCCGGGGATGATCTCGACGTAGTGGTTGCCCAGGAGGCCCAGCGAGCGGATCAGCGCCTTCGTCCCCGCCCGCAGCGGCGTGAACTTGGAGTCGAGCGTGACGCTGATGACGGCGACGTTGTCGCGCAGCTCCAGCGCGTCAACCGAGCCGGCGTCGACGCCGTCGATGGTCACCTTGTTGCCCTTCACCACGCCGTCGGAGTTGGTGAAGTCCAGCTTGAGGTGGTAGCCCGCGTTGCCGAACGGCCCGAAGGCCAGGCCCCCGGCAACCAGGGTGCCGAGCACGGCGATGGCGGTGAGGCGCTTGATCCAGCCCGTCATTTGCCGAGGAGGTAGTCGAGCAGGGCGCTCGTAACGGACGGGTCAACCACGGTGACCTTCGGGCCGGTGGGCTTCAGCGGAGTGATGAGCGGGGTCCCTCCCGCGGACTGGGCCGTGCCGGGGCGGGGACCGTATCCGGGGTTGGTGCCAGGGCAGTCGTCGCCGCTGCTCATGGCGCACATCAGCCCGATGGCGGTGAAGCCGTGGTAGCCGTTGACCCCGGAGTCGTACATCCGCGTCGCGGAGTCCCACTCCTTCGAGATCTGGATGGCCGAGGGCTGGGCGACGGTCAGCTGGTCGTTCGGGTACGTGTACTGCTGGCCCAGCAGGAGGCTTGGCACCAGGGTGTTGATGTTCTCGTTGGTGAGGTCGAGGAACTCGTTGAGGTGGCCCAGCACCGGCGGCGCCTGGGCGATCGCGGTGTGGATGTTGGCGTCGTTGTTCTGCTGCCCCACCGCGGTGTTGATCTCGACAATCACGTTCCCGCCGTGGTTGATGATGTTGGCCAGGTGAGCGTCGTTCCGGGCGATCGTGCCGGTCACCGAGTCGGCGCTCTGGAGCAGGGTCGCCAGCTGCTGGTGCTCATCCGCCAGGGTGGTGAGGATGATGTCGGTGTCGACCAGGATGTGGTCGATCTGGGCGGTGCGGTCCTTGAAGCGCGCCGACACCGGCGTCAGGTGCTCGGCGATCTTGCGCAGCTCGGGGATGGTGGCGTTGACGTCGGCGCCGCGGTCCTTGGTGGCCTCACCGAGGCTGATGATGTTGACGGAGAGCGCCTTGCGGGTGGCCTCGTCCGAGTTGTTCAGGACCTGGTCGACCTCCACCTGGGTGAAGGCCTGGGATTCCGGCAGCGACCCGCCCTCCGGCACCAGGACGTTCGACTGGCCGCGGTTCATGTCGACGTACTTCTCGCCAAGCAGCGACTTCGGCCGGATCAGCACGGTGGCGTCGGTGTAGATCTTGTTGTAGGCGGGGTCGATGCCCATCTGCACCCTGGCGCCGCGGTCGGTCGTGGTCACGGTGTTGACCTTGCCCACCTGGACGCCCGCGATGCGCACCTCCGACCCCTCGACCAGGCCATCGGCGTCGCGGACGTCGAAGCTCACGAGGAACTGCGGCGGCAGCGGGCCGATGCGTTGTCCCGTGTTGATGGCCATCCAGAGCAGGCCGCTCAGGGAGAACACGGCGAAGATCGCGAAGTAGAACAGGTTGCGACCGATATGGGTGCTAGGCACGCCCACCCCCCGTCAGGTCGGCCCAGAAGCTCTGCCAGAAGCCCGGCGCGTCGCTGTTCGAGGTGCCGGCCAGGCCCGGCGACGGGTTGCCGGTGCCAAGACTCGTGGCGGACCAGCCGTTGCTGCCCGCCCCACCCCACGGCGCCAGCCCGGCGTCGCCCGGGTAGCACGTCTTGTTATCGGCCGTGGTGGGGTTAACCAGGGCGCACTGACTGCTGCCCGGCTCGATCATGCCCATGACCCGCCACAGGTGGCGGTCGTCGGGCTTCACGCCGGGCGCTGGCTTGCCGGTGAACTGCTCGCTGCTGAGGGTCGGGTCCACGGGGTTGCCATTGGCGTCGATCGGCGACGTGCAGGTATCCGGCTCCGTCACCCCGGGGACGTTGTAGTAGCCGCTGGCGTAGATGTGGTAGTCGCATGTGTTGACGCCGAGCATCGTCTGCGCCAGGCGAGGGAAGAGATTGATCCCGTCACGGATGGTGGGGTTGCCGCCGGCCGGGTTCTGCTTCAGGAACAGGTCCTGGATCTCGGTCGAGATGCCGAGGAAGTCCTGCGCGTGGTCGATCGTGGGCGGCAGGTTGTTGACGGCCCCCGCCAGCGCCGGGGCGTTCGGCGTGATCGCGTAGTCCAGGTCGCCCAGCACGTGGTTGAGGTGGCCGAGGGCGTCGCCCAGGGCGACCTCGTGGCGCTGGGTCATGATGCTGACGTCGTTCCAGTCGTTGAGCGTCTGGGTGAGCTGGTCGTGGTAGTCGGCCACCGTCTGCTGGATCAGGTCCAGCTGCACCAGGATGGCGTCGATGTTGTCGCGCTCCTGGTCGAGCGACGCCGAGGTCACGGCGAGGTCGGCCGAGATGCGCTTGAGGTCGGCGCCGCTGAGGTTGAGGTCCTTGCCACGGCTGGCGCTGGCCTCACCCAGCGTGTTGATGACGATCTGCAGCTTGGTCCGGGTGTCCGGGTCGAGGGCGTTGAGCACCTCGTCCACCTGGACGGGGGTGATCGTGTTCTTCAGCGGGATTGTGTCGCCGGGGGCCATCTCTCCCGCCGACGGGCTGCCGCGGTCGATCTCGACGTACGTCTCACCCAGCAGGTTCTTCGGCCGGACGATGGCGTGCGCGTCCTTGTAGACCGGGAGGAACTGCGGCTGCACCTGGATCGTGACCACCGCCAGGTTCTCGCGGTTGGAGACCGTGGTCACCTGGCCGGCCTTCACGCCCGCCACCCGCAGGTCGTTGCTGTGGAGCAGGCCGGAGGCGTTCTTGAACTCGACGGTGAAGACGGCGCAGCCGGCCAGCGGCCGGCAGGGGCCGATCATGTTGAACGCCATGAAGCCCAGGACCGTGCCCGAGATCGCCATGTACACGGCGACGATGAGGAGGTTCCAGCGGCTTCTCATCGCTTGAGCAGGTAGTCCAGCAGGCCGGAGGCCTGGCTGGGTGATGGCGCCGGTACGCTGGGCGACGGCGTGCCGCCACCGGCCGGAGCCGACGGGGTCGGGATCGTCGGCGTGCCAGGCTGCAGGGCGCTGTTCTGGTTGGCTGCCATGAACGGGCACGTCGGCGGGTGGACGATGGTGCAGAGCCCGGCGCCGATCGCGTTCAGGCACGTGAGCGCGTCGGTGGTGCTGCACGCCAGGCCCTGGATACCGGGCAGGGTGCACAGCGGGGTGGCATTGGCCGGCCCCGGCCGGATCGGGGGCGGCGGGGTGTCTTCGTACAGGCCCTGGTCGTTCACTTTCCGCCCGTTGACATCGAAGCAGCCCTGGGCGGGCATGACCCGGGTGAACACGTCATTGGTGAAGGCCGAGGTTCCATGGGCCGGCTGGGAGCCGAAAATGATCGGGCCCTCGACCGCGGCGGCCCCCGCCTCCTGGATCACCGGCTTGCCGACGTGGCCCTGGTGGGCCAGCGACTGGCTCAGCGCGTCGAGGTCGGTCACGGTCTCCGGGATGTCGCCGAAGATGGCGCGGAGGTCGCCCTCGCGGCCGTTGAGGCCGGAGTCCAGCTGGCCGAAGAAGGTGTTCATCCGCTCGATGCCCTGCTCGACACTCGCGTCCTCCTCCTTGAGAATCTTCAGCACCTGGTCGGAGTGCTTGAGGAGGTTGACGTAGGTCTGGCGGTTGGGGTCGGTCGACAGCGTGGCGGTGAGCTTGTCGAGGGCCACGATGATGCGCTTAAGCGACGTGTCGCGCTGCTGCAGGACGTCGGTCACCGCGGCGAGGTCGTCCAGGTTGCGGCGGCCGGTCTGGAAGGTCTCGTTGGTATTGAGCCCCTGCCCCGCCAGCCCCAGGCCGAGGTTGTGGAGCAGCTTCTGCAGCTCGTCACGGGTCGGCTGGTCGAGGATGTTGATGAGCTCGTCGAGCTCGACGTTCACGTTGGTGGCCGAGTCCGGCAGGGTGCTCCCGTCCTCGATCGCGGGCTTGGAGGGATCGCCCACGGTGGCGGCGATGTACTTCTCCCCCAGCAGTGACTTGGGCCGGACCTGGGCGGTGGCGCCCTCGTGCAGGGGCGCATACGCCTTCTCAATGTTGAGGGTCAGCGTCGCCCCGTGGGAGTCCTTGTCCACCTCCAGGCCGGAGACGAAGCCGACCCGCACGCCGCCAAAAAACACGTCGCTGTTCTCGATGACACCGTTGACCGTCGGGAAGTGGGCCTTGACGGTGTACACGTCGGCGCGCCCAAAGTTGAGGCTGAGGCCTACCGAGGCGCTGACGACCGAGAAGATGGCGACCAACATCGCCACGCCAAGCGTGACCGAGGCGCGCTTCGACGACCGGCCCAGCTCGCCGGAGAAGATCGCCTCGTTGCGCGGCCCCGCGCCGGCGCTACCTCTCACTCAATTCCCGCCATCTTCGGTGTCCGTCTAGTCCATCCCCAGGGGTCCCTGCGCCGAGCCGACCAGGAACTGCTGGATGAACGGGTCGGGGTTCTCCTTGATCTCCTTCTGAGACCCAAAGGCCACGCACTTGCCGGCGTACAGAACGGCCAGGTTGTCCGCCACGGTGCGGACGTGGTTCACGTCGTGGCTGATGATGATCGAGGTGCACTTGTAGCGCTCGCTGATCTCACGGATCAGCTGCGAGAGGAGCGCGGTCCGGACCGGGTCGAGGCCGGAGTCGGGCTCGTCGAAGAGCAGGATCTTGGGTTCCATCACCAGCGCTCGGGCAAAACCGGCGCGCTTGCGCATCCCGCCCGACAGCTCGTTGGGGTACTTCTTGTCGGCACCGGCGAGGCCAACCTCCTTGAGGCGGGCGTACACGATGTCGTGGACCTCCTTCTCCGATTTGCCGGTGTGCTGGCGCAGCGGGAAGGCGACGTTGTCGTACAGGTTCATGGAGCTGAACAGGGCCCCGTCCTGGAACAGCATGCCCACGTTCTGGCGCAGCTCGAGGAGCTTCTCGGTGGAGAGGTGGGGCACGCTGTTGCCGTCGACCTTGATGTCGCCGGCGTCGGGGAACATCAGGCCGACCACGTGGCGCAGGAAGACCGACTTGCCCGTCCCGGAGGGGCCCATGATCATGGTGATCTCACCCTCGGGGATGCTCAGGGTGACGCCGTCGAGCACCTTCTGCTTGCCGAAGTGCTTCTTCAGCTCGAATGCCTCGATCGCCATCTTCTTGTCCTTGGTGGCGACGTCCTGGCCATGGAGCGACGGCTGGCCTGAGGCCTGCGCGGGCGACCTCTGGGGCTGGGGCTGCTGCTCGTGCTCGGGGGCCTTGGCGGCCTGCTTCTGGACCAGGGTCGCGTCCGCGTCCTGCGCCGGGGCGGCCTTGGGCGCCGGGGCGGCCTTGGCCGGTGCCGCCGCGGCCGCCTTGGGGGCCGCGGGTGCGGCCTTGGACGCCGGCGCCTTCGGCTTGCCGCTCGCGGGTGGAGTGCTCTTAGCTTTCGCCATCACAAGTCCTCTAAGTCGCGGGGTTCCGAGATCAGCCGCCCGGGATCGGCAGGTTAGCGTCCACGCCCCAGAACAGCTGGGTCATGAAAGCGTTGACGAGGACGGTCATGACGAGGCTGACCGCCATGGTCTTGGCGACCGCCTTACCGATGCCCACCGCCCCGCCGGTGACATGGAAGCCGTAGTAGATCGCGACCAGGATGATCAGGAAGGCAAACGAGATCGCCTTGATCATCGAGAAGACCAGGTCCTTGATGTTCAGGAAACGCCAGAAGTAGTCGAAGTACGCGCCGTCCGAGATCTGGCCCACCTGGAAGTGCTGCACGGCCCAGCTGGCGGTGAAGCTCGAGGCGAGGGCCAGGAAGTACATGAACGGCATGATCAGGAGCGCCGCGATCACCCGGCTGGTGACGACGTAGCGGACGGTGGGCATACCCATGACGTCGAGGGCGTCGATCTCCTCGTTCACGCGCATCGTGCCGAGCTCCGCCACCAGGCCGCAGCCGATCTTGGCGCCGAGCGCGAAGCCGAAGAAGAGAGGCGTGATCTCGCGCATGTCGCAGAGCGCGTTGAATACGCCCACCAGGCCCTGGGCCCCGATCTGCGAGAGTGAGTAATACGCCTCCACCGAGCACTGCAGCCCGGTGAACGCGACCAGGAGCAGGATGACCGGGGTGGAGCCGATCGCCAGGAACGCCGCGTACCACCAGACCTCGCCGATGTAGCGGGCGAGCATGAGCGGCGTCTGGCCGAGCACGTCGCCGCCGAACACCATGATCTTGCCGATCGAGGTGAAGGGGCCGAGGATCCTGGAGTCGCCGATCGACCTCCCGGTCTTGGGCTTGGGAGTGGCCGACTTCGGGGGGGCCGGGACCGCTGCCTGGGCCATTACTTGAGCACGTTGAGGTGGTGGGAGGCCGCCAGGATCGTCCCGGTGTAGACGTAGTTGCCGGCCAGGATGCAGACGAAGTTGACGACCACCGAACTGTGGACCGCCTTGGCCACGCCCTCGGCGCCGCCGCGGGCGGTGATGCCCTTGTAGCAGCTGACGGAGCTCACGATGGCCCCGAACAGCATGCATTTGATCTCACCCCCGTAGAGGTCGAGCAACGTGCCCTGGGTCCAGAAGGTGGATAAGAACGCCCCCGGGTTGACCCCCACGAGGTAGACGGCCACCACGTAGCCCATCCCGACGCAGAACGCCACCATCGGGATGTTGTAGAGCGCGGTCATCACGATCATCGCCAGGAAGCGGGGCACGACGATGAACGAGATGTTGGACATGCCCATGACCGAGAGCGCCTCGAGCTCCTGGCGCACCTGCCGGGCGCCGAGGTCGGCGGTGATCGCCGTTCCCGCCACCGCCGCGACCATCAGCGCCGTCGCGGTCGGCGCGAACTCGCGGATCGAGGCCATGACCGAGAAGCCGCCGAGGCGGAAGCCACCCTGGACCACCTTGAAGAAGTGGCCGGCCTGGAGTGACACGATCGTCCCCCACCCCACGCCGGTGAGCAGCAGAGGGATGAAGCAGGCGGTGAGGATGAACTTGCACTGGTCGAGGAACTCGTCGAAGTAGAAAGGACGCCGGAAGATTCCGCGCAGCACGGCACGGAGCATGAGAAAGAACTCTCCCAGCCCAAACAGCGACCCCTGTGCCCGTCCCACCAACGGTATAGCCAAGGCCTCTGAACGATACGCGTTCGCCTGCCAACTCGCAAGCTGGCCTCTGGAGTGGCAAACGGGAGTTGTCCACAGCCGCCTGTGGATTCTGTTGTAAAGCCCGGGAGGGGGGCCTCGGGCTAGCTGCTCACCAGGCGCACGGCGCTGCCCGCGGCCCGCACGACGACAGACAGGACGTCACCGCCCTGAACCGTGGACCGGTAGCGCAGGGACCAGACGTCGTTGGGGGCGGTGGCCGTGTAGTCCGGGCGCACGAGGATCTGGAACTGCACCCACTTGCCGTTGAACCGCCCCCCACCGGCGGAGACGGTGGCTGTCGGGGTGTTCTGCACCAGGGTCGCCGCGTTGCTGAGCTGGTCTCGAAGGTCGAACAGGGGCACACCCCCCGCCCCGGCGTACGGCACGCCGGTCGGGTCGAGGATGTCCACGACCACGTCGTTCAGGGAGCTGCCGGCGTCGCCGAGGTCCCAGAGGTACACGTTGACGGGGAGGCCCGCGTACTCGCGCCCCAGCTGGAAGAGCGGCACCGTCGTGCTTCCCCGGAGCAGCGGGGCGAAGTCGATGTCCTCCCACGCGTTCACGGTGCAGTTCAGGTCGGGGCTGGGGTTCTTGCACGACGCCTGCCCGCCAGGGCCGCGCACCCGGACCGCCCACCGATGGTTGCCGCTGGTCGTCTTGAAGCCGGATCCGTTCACGTCGGCGATATCGATGCGGAGCCGGTAGAACCCCGGCGGCAGGTCAGGCGAAGCAGGCCCGAGGACCGGGTCGACCAGCTGCTGGACCTTCGGTCCCAACGACGCCAGGTTCCCGATGTTCGCCCACCATCGATAGAGCGGCATCACCGTCGGCTCGCCGGCACCGTTGTAGGCCTCGTTGTAGATTCCGCCTCGAGGACCGGCGTTGTACGCAAACCCGGCGGCATTGGGGTTCGCCGTGAGCGGGTAGACCTTGTACTGGCTCAGCTCGACGTCATTGCCACGGGTGTTGGGGTCCGTTATCGAGAACAGGGTGTACCGCAGCCCGAAGGAATACGAATCACCCAGGCCCAGGCCGGATGTGTTGCACCTATTCGCAGACCCGGGGGCGCGGTTGTCGCAGGTGCTGTCCACCCCGCTGGACCCCGCGGCATTGAAGACCTGCACCTGGCCGCCCTGCGGCAGGTTGACCAGGTAGTTCCAACCGCCGCGGTCTGGAAGCGCCGGGTCGACGGTGTCGATCCCGGTGACCGCGCTCAGGCGGTGGACGTCCGACGTCCCGGCGGGGTCGGGGGTGAACGCGTCGCCCTGAAAGCGCTGGTAGTTCCAGCCGTTTAGGTTGAGGGCGTAGCTGCCCGGCGTCCCCAGCTCCGACACGGCCGAGCCCACCTGCTGGCCCGGCTGGCCCAGGCCGATTGGTGGGAGGTATTCCGCCACCGCGGTCCGGCTCACGATGATCGAGGTGCTGCCGAAGAGGCGTGCGAAAAAGGCCGGCACCTGGCGCGATGTCTTGACCGACAGCCTGGTGGGGAAGCCGGCCACCGGCTGCACGTCGATCGATGTGCCGTCCTTGGCCGGTGGGGCCACGAACGTGGCGCCGTTGCAGCCACCATTCGCCATGACGAGCTCCGTCGCGGTGGCCTTGGCCTGGGCGAAGTTCTGGGGCATGGAGAGCACGCCGGCCAGGGCGCCGGCGGCCGCGGACTTCTCGCACAGGACGCTGTAGTAGTACCCCACGGTCAGGTCCATGGCGATCGCGATCGCCCCGATCAGGACCGGGCAGAGGAAGGCGAAGATCAGCAGCACCTGGCCGCGCTTGCGGTAGGCGACGGCGTCAACCCGGCGGCGGATCGAGAGCAGCGACATCAGAGGTCCTGCTGGATGTCCATGATCGCCCGCTCCTCGATGGGGAACGTGATCCCCGGCGCCATGGCGGGACGATACAGCCCGATGAAGCCCACCTCGATTCGGCCCACGGTTGGGGGCTTGTTGCCGCGCTCGTTCAGGGGGTAGGCACCGGTGTAGCTCCCGCCGCAGGGCCGGTAGCTGCTGGTGTGGCCCGTCCGGGCATCCCTGACCTGGATCTCGAATACCTCGAAGTCACGCATCCCGCCCGTGCCACCGCCGGGGGTCGGCAGGTAGGTCCCCGCGCCACAGCCGATGCCGGTGATCGACAGCACGCGGTTGGCGATCTTGAGGTCGGTGCTGGTCGGGTTGCACGAGGCCCCCGCCCGGCAACCGTCAGGCCCCAATTCGGCGGCCAGGCGGACCGCCTGGCGCACCCCCTGGGCGGCGACCAGGTGGTCGACGAC
>JAXDLV010000109.1:0-8062 GCA_034666445.1 Chloroflexota bacterium
GTTCCACAGTGCCTCATCGCCGAGGCCACCGCCGGGACCACGTTCGAGCACGCCCCACTCGACCAGCGGCGGGTCAACGGCGCGGAGTGCCGCTACAGCGCCGAGGGGGTGACCCTGACCCTTGACGTCGACGACCGCAACGGCATCGACGACGGCCGGAAGGCCTACACCGAAGCAGGCTCGCAGCCGGTGGCGGACCTCGGCGATGAGGCACTGTGGAACCCCCGCCTGCGGCTCGTGTGGGTGCGCCGGCCCGACTACGCGGTCACCGTGCAGCTGGTCAACCCAAAGCTCCCCGACGACACCATCCGCGGCCGCGCGATCGACCTCGCCCGCGCCGTGCTGGGAAAGCTCTAGCCGGAGGCGGCGCCCCGGGGGTCGAAGCCTGGGTCCATGGTGCGCTTGATCGCCTCCTGGCGCGCCTTGCGGCTCTCGCGCCGGATCTTGGCGTGGGCCTGGCGGCGCCGCTCGTCATCGGTCTCCACCAGCAGCGGCGGGGCCTGGGTGGGACGGCCCTCGTCGTCCAGCGCCACGAAGACCAGGTAGGCGCTGCTGGTGTGGCGAACCTCGCCGGTGGCGATGTTCTCCGCCTCCACCCGGACACCGACCTCCACCGAGGTGGAGCCGACATCGTTGACGCTGGCAAACAGGCTGACGACGTTGCCGACGTGCACCGGGTGCAGGAAGCTCATGGAGTCGACGGAGGCGGTCACCACCCGAGAACGGCAGTGGCGCATTGCGCACACGCCGGCGGCAGTGTCGACCAGCTTCATGATCGTGCCGCCGTGGACATCGCCCGTCGGGTTGGCGTCGGCGGGGTTCATCTGCACGCTCATCAGCACCCGCGAGGCGGCCACCGAGCGGGCCTCCAACCGCGGCTTGCGGACCACCCCGTCGCTCAATCCGGCGTCTCCCGTGCGGAGTCCGCGGGAGCCGCCGTCGTGGCGGCCGGCTCGTCCAACTGGAACAGCCGCTTCTGGCGCACGAGGTAGGCGACGATCGCGATGTTGATCAACAGGCTGGTGATGCGCACCGGGCTCTGCCGCAGGATCACCTCGCGCACCTCCAGCGGGATGAAGAAGGCGGTGGCCAGGACGACCAGGTACTCCGCCCAGCGTCGCCGCAGGATCAGCCCAACTGACTCGGCCGCCTCGATCAGCCCGTAGATCAGCGCGCCGGTCGCAAGCGCGACCAGGGTGCCGGAGCCGAGCCCCGCGACCTTCTCGAGCGCGTCAAAGACGAGGCCGCGGAAGAAGCCCCGACCGGCGTCGAGGTTGAGGGCGTCGATCAGCTCCGAAACGAACGGGTCGAGGCCGCTGCGCACGTGGGTGTAGATGAATATGGCCGCCGCGACCAGCACCAGGCCCTTCACCCCGCGCTCGATGATCAGGTACCAGATCACGAAGCCGCGATCCTCGATGCGGCGATGCATGTCGGCCCAGAGCAGCTCGCTCCAGCGCCGGTTGGCGCCCTGGCCGGGCTTCAGCTCAGTCTCAGCCACCGGCCGGTTCCGGGCCGGCGCGGACCTCGCGGTCCTCCTTGACCGGCGGCGGGGCGGCGCCGGGCGCCACCGCGACCTCGGGCCGGCCCGACTGGCGCGACTGGCGCCACACGAACCAGACGCGCTGGACGGCGGTGAAGTTGGTGAACACCGCGAGGATCGCGACGACGGTGAGCAGGCCCCCGATGTGGGCCGGCGTCAGCAGCAGGCCGACCACCGTGAGGAGCACCCGCTCGGGGCGGGCCAGCAGCCCGCCGTCGCACGTGAAGCCGAGGCTCTGCGCCCTGGCGCGCACGTAGCTGACGAGGAAGGAGCCGGCGGTGGCCATGATCACCAGCACCGGCCCAGCCGGGATGTCGCGGCGCTGGAAGAGGACAAGGAGCGCCACCATCACCACGCCCTCGGACATCCGGTCGGTGGTGGAGTCGAGGAAAGCGCCGTACGGGTAGGAGCGGTTGGAGGCGCGCGCCAGGGCGCCGTCGAAGATGTCGAACACGCCCGCGAACAGGAGCACGAGGCCGCCGTAGAACGGGTGGTCGAGGGCGACCAGGACCGCCGCGCAGCAGGTGATGAACAGCCCCATCAGGGTCAGCTGGTTAGGCGTCACCGGCAGCCGCTGCATCCGGGCCGCGGCCCGCAGGGCCAGCCGCCTAACCCAGGCCTGGAATCGCGTCGTGAACAATTTCCAGTTCCTCAATGTAGGTGGGCGCGCCATCGCGCCTCAGGTCGGCAACCCTGGCCAGCTGTGCCGGCGTCCCGGAGTTGAACGGGGTTCGGTGCCAGCGGCGAAGCGCGTTGTCGTAGACGTCGACGACCTGGTCGACGACCCGGTCCCAGGAGTAGCCGGCGGCGGTGCGCCGGCCGGCGGCGCCGAGACGGGCGCGGAGCGACGGGTCGGAGGCAAGCAGGTGGATCGCCGAGGACATGTTCACGGGGTCGCTCTGGCGCACCAGGATCCCCTCCCGCCCGGGGCTGACGACGTGGGCGAAGCCGGGGATGTCGGTGGCGACCACGGGCAGGCCGGCGGCCATCGCCTCCAGGAGCACGATGCCAAAGCTCTCCTTGCCGGTGTTGGGGGCCACGAAGATGTCGGCGCTGGCGTGGTACCGGGGCAGGTCCTCGCGGCTGACGTACCCGGCCATGACGATGTCGGGGATGCGATGGGCCTCGATGTAGCGCTCGTAGCCCTCGCGCATGCGGCCGTCGCCGACGACCACAAGGCGCAGCGCCGGCAGCGTCTCCTTCAGCGTCAGGTAGGCGCGCAGGAGGGTGCCGAGGCCCTTGCGCTTCTCCAGCCTGCCGACGAAGAGGAGGTTGAGCTTGCCGTCCTGGAACTCCGGCAGGGGTGTTGCGCCGCTCGCGAAGTAGGGCACGTCGACACCGTTGGGCACCACGGAGTACGTGGCCGGGAAGTACTGGCTGACGAAGTCGCGCGCCGGCGTGCTGACGGCTATCCGGCCGTGGAGCTTGCGGAAGTAGCGCCGCACGAACGGCTTGCCGTAGTAGTACGCGCTGCTTGACTCGGCGTAGGCATGGAAGGTACCGACGTTGCAGACCTTCGACGAGCGCAGGGTGGTGACCGGGAGCGGGAGGAGCGGCTCGTGGCAGTGGATCACGTCGAAGCGCTCGCGCTCGAGGATGCGGCTGATCGAACGGGACAGGTGGAAGCTCATGGTGATCCGCGCAATCGAGCCGTTGACGGGGATGGGGATGGGCCGGCCGATGCGGTAGAAGTCCTCCTCCGCGAAGTCATCCATCTGCTCGGGCAGGTCGCCGGAGGCGGGCGCCATCAGCTTGACCGTCGCGCCCCGTCGACGGAGCTCGCGGGCGAGGTGGCTGATGTGCTCGGTGACGCCGCCGGGGTGAGAGAAGTCGTATGGCGACACCAGGGCGATGCGCAGGCCGCCGCTCGGATGAACGCTCACGCCTCGGTCCTCAGCCGGCCGAGCATGTGCCGCGGGCCGCGGCGCAGGTTGCCGCGGAAGGAGGCGAACTTGCGCTTCGCCACCAGGGCGTGGTCGGCGAACGTCCAGTGGACCCCCTCCGGCCGGGTGGCCTGCTCGGTCAGCGCGCGGCGGTAGTCGGCGCCGGTGGACCCTTCGAACTCCGTGTAGGCACTGCCGACCCCCTCGACGTGGTGGGCGTCGGAGTTGCCCACCTCGGGCAGTTGGTAGCGCTCGGCGTTGAGGCGGCGGACCTTGACCTCGGCGACGCGGCCGGCGTAGCTCGGGTTGAGCGTCTCCACGGCGTCGAAGTAGATCTCCGGGCTCGGGTTGCTCATGATCCGCTCGAACGACCACCGGCCGATGCTGCGCGTGAGGATCGACATCGGGTGGGGGGCGATCACCACGCCGCCCTGCTCGTGGGCCCGGCCGATGGTCCACTCCAGCGAGCGCCACATCTTGATCGGCTGGTCGACGAAGAGGCAGAGACAGTGGCCCTCCAGGGTGGTCATCTCCATCCCCGGGACCACCTCGAACGGGTAGTCGCCCTGCAGCTGGACCGCCTCCTGCGCCCCGCGCAGCCGGTCGTGGTCGGTGATCGCTATGACGTCAAGGTCGGTGTTGTCGCGCACGTGGTCGAGGATCTCGACCACCGACGCCGTGCCGTCGTTGCACGACGTGTGGATGTGCATGTCGGCTTTACCCAACGCCGGCCTCCCGGCCGAGCTCGGCGTCGGCGCCCTCACCGGCACCCGCGGGGAAGACCCGCACCGCCGCGCTGGGGGCCGCGGCAGCCTCATCGGCGGCCTCCGCCGGCGCCCAGATCGGCTCCATCACGTGCCACTGGTCGGGGTAGCGCCGGATGCAGTCCTCGAAGACACGCAGAGCCTGGTTGACCGCGGCGTCGACGGCGCCGTCCTCGGGGCCGATCCAGATGGGCTCCATGCCCACCAGGCTGTAGGTGTCGCCGGGGTGCCGGAGGCAGACCACGGGCAGCACGCCGGCGCCGGTTCGCTGGGCGACCTCGAACAGGCCGGTGGGGATCGAGGCGGGGCGGCCGAAGAACTGGAACGGCTTGCCCGAGCCCAGGAGGTCACGGTCGATGGCGCCGCAGACCAGGCCGTTGGCGCGCAGGCGGCGGATGATGTCGCGCGGCGCGGTGCGGGACAGGGGGATGATCTCGAGGCCGGTCGACTCCCGCAGGCGGAGGATCCGCCGCCACAGCGCGGGCGGCTCCAGGACCTCGGCGATCAGCCCCGACCGGATGTGCGCCATCTTGCTGCCCCAGAGGGAGGCGCAGCCCTCCCAGCCACCCATGTGGATGGACACGATCACCACGCCCCTGCCGGCGGCCATCACGCTTTCGAGGCTGGCCTGGTTCTCCACGACCGCCAGCGCGTTGCGCCGCACCGCCGGGATGCGCGGCATCTTGAACAGGTCGACCCAGAACTTGCCGTAGTTCTTGGCATTGCGCTGCATCAGGTCGGTGACCTGGGCGTCCGAGTACTCGGGGAAGACCTGGCGCAGGTTGGACGCCAGGCCGCGGACCCGGCCGGGGAACACCGTGGCCACGATCCACCCGATCACGGTCATCGCCGCGTACGAGACGCGGCGAGGCAGGTGTCCCATCACGGCGTCCGCGAGGACGAATGCCGCCAGGCGCCGGGCTGACTCGATGCGGGTCACCGGGAGCCCGCCACCAGGGCGTCGTCCTCGACCGGCCGTCGCCCCGACTGCGCGGGGGCGGCGGCGCCGGGGCTGGCCCACATCGGCGAGTACAGGTACCACTGCTCTGGCACGGCGCTGAGGATGGGCTCGAAGCGGTCCATGATGGCCTGGCTGAGGCGGGCCACGTCCGCGTCCTGGTCGCTGCCAGGGCTGAACTCGATCGGCGCCTGGACCTCGAGCCGGTAGCGGTTGTCGGGGCGGCGCAGGCAGGTGATCGGCACCACCGGCGCCCCGGTGCGCAGCGCCAGCAGCGCCGGGCCGGCGGGGACGCGCGTGGCCTGGCCGCAGACCCGGACCGGGATGGCGCGGCCCTCCTTCGGGGGCAGGTCGCAGACCAGCGCCACCACCTCGCCGCGGCGCAGCGCGTTGAGGACCGCCTTGCCCGCGGACACGCCCAGGGGCACGACCTTCATCCCCAGCCGCTCCCGCGCCGCCACCACGCGCTGGTTCATCGCCTCGTCGCCGAAGTGCTCCGTGACGGCCGTCAGGGGGAGGCCGCGGGCCACGGCGGCGGCGGCGGCGAGGTCCCAGTTGCCAAAGTGCGGGGTGACGACGATCGCGCCCCGGCCCGCCTCGACCGCGTGGGCGATGTTGTCCCAGCCGACCCAGTCCACCATCGCCAGGATCTGCTCCGCCGTCAGCGTCGGCAGCAGCACGAACTCCGTCATCAGCTTGGCGTAGCCGACCAGCGACTCCCGCGCCACGCGCCGGACGCGGGCGGAGCCGGCGGGCTGGTGGAGGATGCCGGCGTAGTTCTCGAGGGCCTGGCGGCGCAGCCCCGGGGCGAGGTAGTACACGGCGTCACCCCCGGCGCGCGAGGCGCCGTGACGCACCCGGGCGGGGACGCGCGCGGCCAGGGCGTTGCCCGCCTGGAACACCGCCGCGCTCACACTCCTCACCCCTGGAGCCTCACCCCGGCCGAGGTCTCACATCCGCTAGCGCGCCGAACCAGCGCGGGAGCGGGCCACGACCCGGGTGGTCCCGGCCTTGGCCTTGGCCTTGCCGTTCGTGGCCTTGCCGCTGGTGCCCTTGCCGTTGGATCCCCTGGTGCTGGGCGCCTTGCCGTTGAGGGGGGGTTCGGCGGGGGCAGCGTCGACCTTCGCCGTGCCCGTGGGCCGAGCGGCCTCGGTGCGGGCAGCCGCCGACACCCTGCGGGCCTTGAGGGCGCCGCGCTGGACCTGGCCGTTGCTCAGCTCGCCGGTCTGCAGGGTGGCGGCGTTCTCCGCCGGGGAGTGCGTGGCGGCCGGGTGGGCGATGAAACCCTCGGCCAGCGTCCGGGCGACGTCGTCGTGGTACTGCACCGGCGGCGACTTCATCAGCCACGAGCTGGGGCCATACAGCGCCCCCGAGATGCCATGGTCCAGGGCCAGCTTGCAGAAGCGAACGGCGTCGATGACGATGCCGGCGCTGTTGGGGCTGTCGTGGACCTCGAGCTTCAGCTCGACGTTGAGGGGAACGTCGCCAAAGGACTTGCCCTCCAGGCGGATGAACGCCCATTTGCGGTCGGCCAGCCACGGCACGTAGTCCGACGGCCCGACGTGGACCCGCTTCGCGTCGATGGGGGTGTCGAGCTGGCTGGTGACGGCGTTGGTCTTGGAGATCTTCTTGGACTCCAGCCGCTCGCGCTCGAGCATGTTGAGGAAGTCGGTGTTGCCTCCGAAGTTCAGCTGGTAGGTGTTCTCGAGCTGCACCCCACGGTCCTCGAAGAGGCGCGTGAGGACGCGGTGGACGATGGTGGCGCCGACCTGGGACTTGATGTCGTCACCGATGATCGGCAGCCCCTTCTCGATGAACCGCTCCTGCCAGTAGACCTCGCGGGCGATGAAGACCGGCATGCAGTTCACCACCGCCACGCCGGCCTGGAGAGCCTGCTCGATGTACCAGCGGGTGGCCGCCTCGGAGCCGACCGGGAGATAGTTGATCAGCACGTCGGTCTTCGTGTCCTTGAGCACCTTGACGATGTCGTCGGTGTGCCCGGGGGCCTTGTGGATGACCTCCTTGAGGTACTTGCCGAGGCCGTCGTGGGTCATGCCGCGGTTGACCTTGACGCCCAGGTGGGGGACGTCGGAGAACTTCACGGTGTTGTTCTGGCCGCGGAAGATCGCCTCGCTGAGGTCGCGACCGACCTTGTCGCGGTCGATGTCGAAGGCGGCCACGAACTCGATGTCGCTGATGTGGTATCCGCCAAGGTCGACGTGCATGAGGCCGGGCACGTCGTCGGTGTCCTTCGCCTTCCGGTAGTAGTGCACGCCCTGCACCAGCGAGCTGGCGCAGTTGCCGACGCCGATGATGCCGACCCTGACCTTCTTGCGACCTGTGTTCTTCGCGGGGGTGGTTCCCCCGGGCTTCTTAGATGGCACTGGCAATCTCCTTCACTTCCGGCTTCTCCACGAGTGGTTCGGCATCGTCAGTGACGGCTGCCGGCGGGGGCTGAGGAGACTCGCCGATGTACTGGTTGAACCTCTGCTGGTATTCACGGATCGCCTTTCGATCCAGGGACACGCGCACTTCGCGGCCCGTCCTGCGGGTCTCGACCAAGCCCGCCTTGCTCATCACCCGGAGGTGCCAGGAGAGCAGCGGCTGGCTGAGCTTGAGCTTGCGGGCCACGTCGGCGGCGGTCATCTCCGACCGCGCCAGCAGCGATACGATCGCCAGGCGGGTGGGATTGGCCAAACCGATGAAGTGGGCCTTGAGCTCGCGGTTGTTGGCTAGTGCATTCATAAAGGATCGTTTATCAAACGATACTTTATCAAATTTTCCTTTATGTGTCCCGCCGCCGGCGGGCAGGAGGCCCGCTCGACGCGCTCGTTGGCCTTGTCGGCCAGCGCCTGGTACTGCCGCCCACGGCCACGGCCGGCGGCCGCGGGCTCAGGGAGCCGCGGAGCTCAGC
>JAXDLV010000110.1:0-21379 GCA_034666445.1 Chloroflexota bacterium
GCCCTGCGCGCGGTCCGCCATCTCGAGAAGGGCCGCGTCGTGATCCTGGCCGCCGGCACCGGCAACCCCTACTTCACCACCGACACCACCGCCGCCCTGCGAGGGGTGGAGCTGGGCGCGGAGGTCATCCTCAAGGCCACCAAGGTCGACGGCATCTACAGCGCCGACCCCGTGCTCGATCCCAGGGCGGAGCGCTACCGCACCCTGAGCTACCTGGACGTGCTCAACCGCGGCCTGACGGTCATGGACTCCACCGCGATCACGATGTGCATGGACAACAACCTGCCGATAATCGTGTTCGACCTCATGCACGAGGGCAACGTGGAGAAGGTGGTGCTGGGGGAGGAGATAGGCACCCTGGTCTACGGCCGCTGAGGCGGGTTCTCCTAGAATGCCGACGTGATCGACGACCTCCTCAAGGAAGCCGAGGTCAAGATGCAGAAGTCGCTCGACGCGATGCAGCGTGAGATGGCGACGATCCGCACCGGCCGGGCCACCCCGGCGCTCCTCGAGCGCGTCCAGGTCGACTACTACGGGGCGATGACCCCGCTGCAGCAGCTGGCCCAGGTGCATGCCCCCGAGGCGCGGCTGCTGGTGATCCAGCCGTATGACCGCACCGCCATCGGCAACATCGAGAAGGCGCTCCAGAAGTCGGAGCTGGGGCTCAACCCTGCCAACGACGGGCAGGTGATCCGGATCCCCTTCCCGCCGCTGACCGAGGAGCGGCGCAAGGAGCTGGTCAAGGTCGTCAAGCACCGTGTCGAGGAGGCCCGGGTGGCGATCCGCAACATCCGGCGCGATGAGCAGCACGGCATCCAGGAGTTCGAGAAGGAGGGGCTGATCTCCCAGGACGACGCGAAGCGCGGCCAGGAGCAGCTCCAGAAGGTGACGGACCGCTTCGTGCACATCGCCGACGAGACCGGGACAAGGAAGGAGCACGAGATCCTGGAGGTCTGACCCAAGGCCCGCTTGGGGGCGCCGGGGCGCGGGTGCGCCCAAACGATAATGGGCTGACATGAGCGTCCCAACCCACGTCGCGATCATCATGGACGGCAACGGCCGCTGGGCGCGGCGCCGTCACCGGCCGCGGCTCGAGGGACACCGCGCGGGTCTCAAGGCGATCCGTCGCGTGCTGGAGGCGTGTGACGACCTCGGGATCCCAATCCTGAGCCTCTACGCGTTCTCAACCGAGAACTGGACCCGGCCTCGCAGCGAGGTGCAGGGGTTGATGCGCCTGTTCTCGCAGACCCTCGACCGCGAGGTCGACGAGATCGATCGCCGCGGCGTCCAGCTCCGCATCACCGGCCGGCGCGAGGGCCTCGACCCGTCGCTGGTGCGCAAGATCGAGTGGGCCGAGGAGCGCACCCGGCGCCACGACCGGCGCATCCTCAACCTCCTCATCAACTACGGCGGCCGCGCCGAGATCGTCGACGCCGTGGCCAGCCTGGTGCGCGAGGGGGTGGCGGCCGAGGATATCGACGAGCGGCGGCTCAGCCAGGCGATGTACCGTCCCGACCTGCCCGACCCCGAGCTCGTGATCCGCACGGCCGGGGAGCAGCGCATCTCCAATTTCCTGGTCTGGGAGACCGCCTACTCCGAGTTCCACGTCACCGACACCCTGTGGCCGGACTTCGACATGCCCGACGTCGAGCTCGCCCTGGCGGCCTTCCAGGAGCGGGAGCGCAAGTTCGGGGGGCTGGCGGCGGCCGCTGGGGCAGGCGCAGGCGCCGATGGCAGCTCCTGAGGTGGGGACCGCGGTGATGCCGGCGCGGCGGACCGCGAGCGCGCTGGTGATCAGGGTCGTGAGCGCCGCCGTGCTGCTGGGCGTTCTCCTCGGCGCCCTGGCGGCGGGCACGCTCTGGGTGGCGATCGCCCTGGGCGCCCTCCTGCTGGTCGGGATCAGCGAGTTCTACCTGATCACCCGAAAGATGGGCTACGCCGCGGCGCCGTGGGTGCTGTTCCCCCTGACGCTGGTGCTGTTCTACCGCCAGATGCTGGCCCCGGTGGGGGACTGGGTGGTGCCGGCGGCGATCTCACTCGCGATCGTCGCAGGGCTGGTCGGCTACCTCTTCGTCCCCCGCAACGAGAACGCGATGGTGCGCTGGGCGCTGGCCGTGGGCGGCAGCCTCTACCTGGGCTGGAGCCTGGGCTTTTACCTGACGATCTACACGCTCCACGACCCCGACCCGGGCCGCGTGGGGCTGGCCTGGCTGGTGGCACTGGCGGGGTCGACGATGCTGGGCGACACGGCGGCGCTGCTGGTGGGCACCCGCTACGGACGGCACCGCTTCTTCCCCCGCATCAGCCCCAAGAAGAGCGTCGAGGGCGCCATCGGTGGCTTCGTCGTGCAGACGGCGACGTTCGCCGGCCTCGCCCTGCTGGCTGACGTCCCGCTGGTCCACGGCTTCGCGCTCGGCGCGCTGGTGGCGGTCGCGGCCCAGGCGGGGGACCTCGTGGAGTCGCAGTTCAAGCGCTCCGCCGACCTCAAGGACGCCAGCACCTTTGTGCCCGGCCACGGCGGGATGCTCGACCGCATGGACAGCCTGATCTTGATACCGGGGGTTGCCTACTATTACCTGATCTTGGTGCTGCACGTGAGCCTGCCCCAGTGAACTTCCGGTCGGTGGCGTTGCTGGGAGCCACGGGCTCGATCGGCCAGCAGGTGATCGAGGTCATCGAGGAGTTCTCGGATCGACTCGAGCTGGTCGCGGTCTCGGCTGGCAGCGACGTCGCGGGACTGGCCAAGATCCTCATGCGCCACAACAAGACGTTTGCGGCGGCGGCCGAGCTGCCCCCGGGCCGCAATGCCGCGCCCAAGGGCATCCACGTCGGCGAGGAGGCGGTGATGCAGGCGGCCACCCACCCGCTGGCCGACCTCGTGGTGGTGGCGATCTCGGGGGCGGCGTCCCTGCGCCCGACGCTGGCCGCGCTGGAGGCGAACAAGGACGTGGCTCTGGCCAGCAAGGAGGCGCTGGTGGTCGCCGGCGAGCTGGTCATGGCAGCCGCCCGCGAGAAGGGCCGCTGGATCCTGCCCATCGACAGCGAGCACTCCGCCATCTGGCAGTGCCGCTGGGGCGAGGACCTCACCACGATCAGCGGCATCACGCTGACCGGCTCCGGCGGCCCGTTCCGCAAGACCCCCCTGGACCAGATGGGCCAGGTGACGGTCGAGCAGGCGCTCAAGCACCCGACCTGGAAGATGGGCCAGAAGATCACGATCGACTCCGCGACGATGATGAACAAGGCGCTGGAGGTGATCGAGCTGCATCACTTGTTCGACATCCCCTACGACCAGATGCGCGTCCTGATCCACCCCCAGTCGATCGTCCACAGCATGGTCGACTTCGTCGACGGCTCGACCAAGGCGGTGCTCGGGCTGCCCGACATGCGGGTACCGATCTCCATCACCCTCGGTTACCCCGAGCGCCTGTTCCGCCACCCACCGCAGCTGCGCCTCGACGAGGTCAAGAAGCTGGAGTTCGAGGAGCCCGACCACCGGCGCTACCCGGCCATCGGCCTGGGCTTCGAGGCCGGCCGCAAGGGCAAGACGTACCCGGCGGTCCTCAACGCCGCCAACGAGGTGGCGGTCCAGGGCTTCCTCGACGGGAGGCTGGCGTTCAACCAGATCGTGCCCGCGGTGGCCGAGGCCCTGGAGGCCCACACTCCCAGCGATGTCGACTCCGTGGAAACCCTGATGGAGGCCGACGCCTGGGCGCGGAACAGGGTGGGGGCGCTGGCGGTTTAACCCGTTGTGATCTCAGGGCCTGGATGAATCCGCTGCTGGTCGTCGTCGCCGTTGCCCTCGTCTTCGGCCTGCTCATCACGTTCCACGAAATGGGCCACCTGCTGGTGGCCAAGGCCCTGGGCGTGAAGGTGCTCGAGTTCAACGTCGGGTTCGGGCCGCCGCTGCTGCAGTGGGGTAAGGGCGAAACCAGGTACGGCCTGCGGGTGATCCCCCTGGGTGGTTACGTGCGCCTGGCGGGCATAGACGACGGCGAGACCGGGCCGCGGGCCTTCACCTCCAAGCCGGTCTGGCGCCGGGCCCTGATCATCGTCGCAGGGTCGGTCACCAACCTGGTGCTGCCATTCTTCCTCCTGTTCGGGGCCGGGGTGCTCGAGATCGGCGGCCCGCTGCGCGTGGTCAGCTACTCACCGGGCAAGCCCGCGGATGTCTCCGGCATGCCCCTGAATGCCGAGATCCTCAGCGTCGACGGCCAGGACCTGCAGTCGCCGTACCGCATGCGACAGCTGATCAACGGCAGTGGTGGGCGGACGGTCACCGTGCGCTACCGCGACCCCCAGACCGGTGCGGTCGACACCAAGGCACTGAGTCCCTACCAGGTCGACGGGCAGTGGCGCATCGGGATCTCCACCCGGGGCGGGGGGTTCGACCTCGTCGGCGAGGCTTCGGATGCCGGCACCCGCTACGGCCAGATGGTCACAGGGACGCTCGACGGCCTCGCCAGCCTGGCCAGCGGCCGCATCCCCGGCGGTCTGACCGGGCCATGTGGTCCGTCCGGGCCGGTGGGCATCGTCCGGGCCACCGCTGAGGCCGCGTCGGGGGGCGTGGCCACCCTGCTGGGGATCGCGGCCTTCATCTCGTTCAACCTCGGTATCCTCAACCTGATGCCGTTGCCGGCGCTCGATGGTGGCAGGCTCGTCTTCATCCTCCTCGAGGGCGTGCGCAGGCGGCCGATCAACCCGCTCTACGAGCAGCGCGTCCACTACACCGGCCTGATCGCGCTGCTGTCTCTGATGGTCCTGATCAGCATCAACGACGTCGCCCGGCTGGGCACCCCCTTTGCCGACCTGATCAGCGGGTGCGCGGGTTGAGCGAGGAGCTGCCCGTCGTGCCGGCGGGCTGGGGCGAGCACCACGCCGGCGACGTGATGGCGATCACTGGGCTTGTGCCGCGGCGCAAGACGGCGCCGGTGCGCGTGGGGGACGTGGTCATCGGCGGGGCCGCCCCCATTGCCGTGCAGTCGATGACCAAGACCGACACCCGCGACGTCGATGGCACCGTCGACCAGATCGCCCGCATGGCCGACGCGGGCGGCGACGTCGTGCGGGTCACCTGCAACAACCGCGAAGCCGGGGAGGCGATGGCGGACATCGTCAAGCGCACCCGGCTGCCGATCATCGCCGACATCCACTTCGACCACCGGCTGGCGCTGATGGCGCTGGAGGCTGGCGTCCACGGCCTGCGACTGAACCCTGGCAACATCCGCGACCGCGACAAGGTGGTGGAGGTCGTGGGCGCCGCGAAGGAGCGCGGGGTCAGCATCCGCATCGGGGTCAACGCCGGCTCCCTGCCCCCCGACGAGATGACGGGCGCGGGATATGGCGGGAGGGACGCGGTGAATCGCCGTACCGAGGCCGGCCAGGCGGCGACCGGGCAGGGCGATGAGGACGGCATCGAGGACCTCATGGCGATGGAGACCGCGCCGCCGCGGCCGCCCGAGGAGACCTCCGACCGCATGGTCCGCGCGGCCATGGGCCACATCAAGATCCTGGAGGAGTGCGACTTCGGGATGGGCATGATCAAGGTCAGCCTCAAGGCCTCGGACGTGCCGACGACACTGCTCGCCTATCGCAAGTTCGCGGCCCTCGGCAACCCCTACCCGCTGCACCTCGGCCTAACCGAGGCGGGACCGCCGCCGGCGGGCACCATCAAGAGCTCCGTCGCCCTCGGAACGCTCCTCCAGGAGGGCATTGGCGACACAATCCGGGTGAGCCTCACGGCCGACCCCGTCGACGAAATCCTCTGCGGCAAGGAGATCATCAAGTCCCTCTCCGCCAACCCCATCGGGCCCAACCTGGTCGCCTGTCCCACCTGCGGCCGGCTGGAGATCGACCTCTTTGCGATGACCAAGGCGATCGAGCCGTACCTGGCGAAGATCAAGCGCTCGATGACGGTGTCGGTGATGGGCTGCGTCGTCAACGGCCCCGGCGAGGGCGCCCACGCCGACCTCGGCATCGCCGGCGGCAAGGGCCGCGGCATCCTCTACAAGAAGGGCCAGGTGGTGAAGAGCATGGACGAGAGCGAGCTCCTCCCCGCAATCATCGAGGAGCTGGAGAAGATCGCCGCCGAGGACGCCGCCGCCGCGGCCGGGGTTCCCGCCTAGCCGATAAGCTTGCGGCCCATGAGCACCGAGGCGGGCGCGACCCCCGACGACGAGGCTGACGACAGGCCGCAGCCGGAGTACGTCGAGCACATCACGAAGAAGTCGGAGGACTTCAACCAGTGGTACGTCGACGTCGTTCGCAAGGCGGAGCTGGCCGACTACGCGCCGGTCAGGGGCTGCATGGTCATCCGTCCCTACGGCTTCGCGCTCTGGGAGAACATTCGCGACGCGCTCGACGGGATGATCAAGGCCACCGGTCACCAGAACATGTACTTCCCGCTGCTGATCCCGGAGAGCTACCTGCTCCGCGAGGCCGAGCACGTCGAGGGCTTCGCGCCGGAGGTGGCCTGGGTAACGCGCGGCGGGAAGGCCGACCTGGACGAGCCGCTGGCCATCCGGCCGACCAGCGAGGCGATCATCGGGCCGCTCTACAAGAAGTGGATCCGCAGCCACCGCGACCTCCCGGTGCTGGTCAACCAGTGGGCCAACGTGGTCCGCTGGGAGATGCGAACGCGGCTGTTCCTGCGCACCACGGAGTTCCTCTGGCAGGAGGGCCACACCTTCCACGAAACGTCGGAGGAGGCCGCCGCCGAGGTGGAGCGGATGCTGGACTGCTACCGGGTGCTGGCGGAGGACTGGTGCGCGATGCCGGTGATACGCGGCCGCAAGACGGAGTCTGAGAAGTTCGCCGGCGCCGACTACACGCTGTCGATCGAGGCGCTGATGTCAGACGGCAAGGCGCTGCAGGCGGGAACCAGCCACCACCTGGGACAGAACTTCACCCGCGCCTACGACATCACGTTCGCCGACCGCGACAACCAGCGCCGGCACCCGCACGGCACCAGCTGGGGCCTCTCCACCCGCGTCATCGGGGGCATCATCATGGCCCACGGCGACGAGGCCGGCCTCATCCTGCCACCCAAGGTGGCGCCCATACAGGTGGTGGTGATCCCGATCTTCCGCGGCCCCGAGCAGGAGGCCACGGTGCGGGCCGCGGCGCGCGACCTAAAGCAGGCGATCGAGGGCGGCGCGCGGGTCCACGTCGACGAGCGGGACGAGAAGCCCGGCTACAAGTACAACGACTGGGAGCTGAAAGGCGTGCCCCTGCGGGTGGAGATCGGGCCGCGCGACATCGAGGCCGGCACCGCCGTGGTGGTCGACCGGCTGACCCGGGAGAAGACGCAGGTGCCGATCGGCGAGCTGCCGGGGCGCCTGCCGGCGCTGCTGGACGCCTTCCATGCGCGCCTGCTCGACCGCGCGCTCGCCCTGCGTGAGTACTTCACCGTCGAGGTCAGCAGCAGGGCCGACCTGGACGCCGCCTTCGACGGCCGCAACGCGCTGGCCCACGGGCCGTGGTGCGGTGACGCTGACTGCGAGGCGGAGATCAAGGACCATACGAAGGGCGTGACCATCAGGGCGATCGTTGAGGGCGAGGCATCCACGACCGGCGAGTGCGCCGCCTGCGGCAAGCCGGCGAAGCACACGGTCTACTGGGCGAGGGCCTACTGACCTCCAGATAGCCCGCGACGCCGGGACTCCGCGGGGCCCCCCGATAATCGCGGTATGCAGTTCGCGGACCTGGCGCGCAAGGCCGACTACCTGAACGAGTCCGACCTCGCGCTGCTCACAAAGGCCTACGAGACGGCCAGCAGGGCCCACCTCGACCAGAACCGGCTGTCCGGCGAGAAGTACATCCAGCACCCCCTGAACGTCGCCGACATCCTCGCCGACCTGCGGCTGGACTCCGAGACGCTGGCCACCGCGATGCTCCATGACGTCGTCGAGGACACGTCGATCACGCTCAAGGACTTGGAGCGCGACTTCGGCACCGAGATCGCCAAGCTGGTCGCGGGCGTCACCAAGCTCGACAAGATCTCGATGTACTCGGCCGAGCAGGCCCAGGCCGAGAACCTGCGCAAGATGCTGGTCGCCATGGCGGAGGACATCCGGGTGGTCCTCATCAAGCTGGCCGACCGACTCCACAACATGCGCACCGTCGATGCCCTGCCGACCGACCGCCGCCTGCGGATGGCCCGCGAGACCGTCGACATCTACGCGCCGCTGGCCCACCGCCTCGGGATGTGGCAGCTCAAATGGGAGCTCGAGGACCTGGCGTTCTCAGTCACCAACCCCGAGGACTACGAGGAGATCGTCAGCCACCTCAAGCGCAAGCGCAAGGAGCGGGAGGCGTTCGTCGGCGAGGTCACCGAGATCCTCGCCCGCGAGCTGGAGCGCGTCGACATCCACGCCGACATCAGCGGCCGGCCGAAGCACGTGTACTCGATCTTCAAGAAGATCCAGGACACCGGCAAGAGCTTCGACGAGATCTACGACCTGATCGCCATCCGGGTGGCGGTGGAGTCGATCAAGGACTGCTACGGCGTCCTGGGCGTCATCCACTCGCTGTGGAAGCCTGTGCCGGGACGCTTCAAGGACTACATCGCGATGCCTAAGTCCAACGGCTACCAGTCGCTCCACACCACCGTCGTGTCGCATTCGGGCGATCCCATGGAGATACAGATCCGCACCTTCGACATGCATGAGACCGCGGAGGTCGGCGTGGCCGCCCACTGGCACTACAAGGAGGGTGGCAAGGCCGACGCCAAGAGCGATGAGAAGTTCGGCTGGCTGCGCCTGCTGATGGAGTGGCAGAAGGACCTCCTCGACGCCGAGAAGTTCGTCGACCACCTCCGCGTCGACATCTTCCAGGAGGAGGTGTTCGTCTTCACCCCCAAGGGTGAGGTGCGCAGCCTGCCGGCGGGCAGCACGCCCATCGACTTCGCCTACCGGATCCACACCGAGGTAGGCCACCACTGCATCGGCGCCAAGGTCAACGGGCGCATGACCAGCCTCGACACCCCGCTGGAGAACGGGGACATCGTGGAAGTCCTGACGACGAAGTCGGCCCACGGCCCCAGCCGCGACTGGCTGACCTTCGCCAAGAGCTCGTCGGCGCGGGAAAAGATCCGCCAATGGTTCAAGCGCGAGCGCCGCGACGAGAACGTCGTCCGGGGCAAGGAGCTGCTGGACAAGGAGCTGACGCGGGTGCAGCGGCGCAGCCTCGGCAGCGTCGACGACACCGTGCTCAAATCCATCGCCCACGACTTCCAATACAACGAGCTCAGCGACTTCTACGCCGCCGTCGGCTACGGCGACATCAGCTCCCAGTCGGTGCTGCTGAAGCTCGCCGCCAGCGATCCCCAACCCGACGCCGCGCTCACGCTCATCCCCCCGACGCCGCGAACTGCGGCCACCGGCAACGTGCGCGTGCACGGCACCCGCAACCTGCTCACCACCCTGGGGCAGTGCTGCAAGCCGGTCCCGGGTGACCCCATCTCGGGCTACATCACGCGTGGCAAGGGGGTCAGCGTCCACCGGGTCGACTGCGTCAACATCCGCAATGCCCAGCACCCCGAGCGGATCGTGGAGGTGGAGTGGGACCGCTCCGCGCGGGAGGTCTTCCCGGTGCAGCTGAAGATCGAGGCGTGGGATCGCACCGGGCTGCTGCGCGACATCGCCACCGTGATCGCCAACCAGAACGTGAACCTCACAGGGCTCGAGGTCCAGGTCTACGACGACAAGACCGCCGTCATCTCCACCGGCGTGGAGGTGACCAGCCTGTCCGAGCTGTCGCGGCTGTTGGAGAGGATCGAGGCGGTGAAGGACGTCCACACCGTCGCCCGGGACAGCTGAAGCCCGGGTGGCCATGAGCCGGCTCACCAAGATCGCCGCCGTCGTGATCGTGCTGCCCACGGCGTACGGGTTCAGCGTCGCGTTGGCGGCGACGCTGGCGGCATCGCGGGCCTTCAGCGATCCCATGTCGGACAGTCCGACGTCGGACGTGATGGGGGCGGGGTTCGCCCTCCTTGGGATCATGGCGGTGTCGTTCGTCGTGCTGGCGGTGGCGGTCGGGCTGCTGGCGGCCGGGTTCAGGATCGGCTGGGTGGGCACCGTCGTGCTGGTAGTGATCGCCGTGGCGCGGATGCTGCTGAGCCTGCTGCTCCCGGCGGCCCCTCCGCCGGGGATGGACCTCATGGCCGGCCAGGGCCCTTGGGTGATCGGCTGCGTCCTCATCGACGTCGGCTTTCTCGCGCTCGTCGCCGTCGCGCTGGTGCGGCGGCGAAGCGGTGCGGTGGCTGCCGCCTGACCGGTGGCCACCCACCGCTACGGCGCGCGGGTCCTGCTGCTGGACCGGGATGACCGCATCCTGCTGTTCCGGCTGGTGAACCCCGCCAATGGCAACACGTGGTGGTCGACCCCCGGGGGCGGGGTGGAGCAGGGAGAGAAGAGCGTCGACGCGGCCCGCCGCGAGCTGCGCGAGGAAACCGGCATCGAGGCGGACGAGCTAGCCGGCCCGGTGTGGCGTGACGACCACTGGTTCCGAACCGCGGATGACCTGGTCCACCAGGAGGACCGCTACTTCCTCCTCCGCGTCGACCACCCCGAGGTCCGCACCTCGGGCCTCGACAGCATCGAGGCCGAGACGATGGTGGAGCACCGCTGGTGGGCGGCCGACGAGATCGAGGCCAGCCCCGACCGCATCTACCCGACAGGGCTCGCCGGGCACCTCCGAACGCTCCTCCAGGACGGCGTCCCGGAGCGACCGGTGGCGATCAAGCCGCCGCGCAGGCCTCGGGCATAATCCACGGATGCCTCCGCCCCCTGCCGCCGCGCGCTCCGTTCCCGGCATGCGCGACCTCCTGCCCGAGGAGACCGCGACGTGGTCCCGCGTCGAGCGCCTCGCCGAGGACCTCAGCGCCCGGCGCGGCTACCGCCGGGTGGTGACCCCGATCCTGGAGCACACCGAGGTGTTCGCCCACGGCGTCGGCGCCGGCACCGACATCGTGGACAAGGAGATGTACACGTTCGAGGATCGGGGCGGCCGCTCCCTGACCCTGCGGCCGGAGGCCACCGCCTCCGTGGTTCGGGCGTACTTCGAGGGCGGCCTCCACCAGGGCCCGCAGCCCGCCCGGCTGCACTACCTCGGCCCGATGTTCCGATACGACCGGCCCCAGAAGGGCCGCTACCGCACCTTCCAGCAGTTCGGGGTGGAGGCCATCGGCGACGCCGCCCCGGAGCTGGACGTGGAGGTGATCGAGCTGGCCGACGCCTGGCTGCGGGCCTGCGGCATCGATGACGCCACCCTGCAGCTGAACAGCATCGGCGACGCCGTCTGCCGGCCGGGGTTCCGCAGGGCGCTGCAGGACTACTACCGGCCCCACCTCCCCAACCTCTGCGAGGACTGCCGGCGGCGCTTCGACACCAACCCGCTGCGGCTGCTGGACTGCAAGAAGCCGGCGGACGAGCCGCTCCAGGCCGGTGCGCCGAGCCCGGTGGACCACCTCTGCGACGACTGCCGCGCTCACCACGGGCGGGTGCGCGACGAGCTGACCGGCCTGGGCATCGAGTTCGAGGAGAACCCGCGCCTGGTGCGCGGCCTGGATTACTACACGCGCACCGCGTTCGAGTTCTGGGACCCCGGCATCGACGGCGCCCAGAATGCGCTCGGTGGCGGCGGCCGTTACGACGGCCTGGCCGAGGTCCTGGGCTTCCAGGCGACGCCGGCCGTGGGGTTCGCGATGGGCCTCGACCGGGTTGTCCTCGCCGTCCAGGAGCGGGGTGCCGGGTCGCCGCCCGACCGCCCTGACGTGGTGGTGATCGCGGCCGCCGACGCCGCCGTCTCGTTGGGGCTGGAGGTGGCGCGCGACCTCCGCCGGGTGGGAATCGCCACCGTGTCCGCCGTCCCGGGCCGCAGCCTGAAGGCGCAGATGCGCCAGGCCACCAAGCTCGACGCCCCGGCGGTGGTCATCATCGGCGAGGAGGAGCTGGACCGGGGCGAGGCGACCGTTCGCGACATGGCCGATGGCGCCCAGGCCCGCGTACCGCTGGGCACCCAGTCGGCGGGCCTGGTCGACGCGCTGCGAACCATCCTGGCGGCGACCGACGCCAGCGGCGAAACCGCCGCGGTCGGCCCGGTCCCCGGGGCCGAGCAGTGACCGCCGACCGCACGCTGGGCGGCGCGCTCCGCGCCGAGAACGCGGGCGAAACGGTTCGCCTGCTGGGCTGGGTCGATCGCCGGCGCGACCACGGCGGCGTGCTGTTTGTCGACCTGCGCGACCGCGGTGGGATCGTCCAGGTGGTCTTCAACCCCGAGGTCGACACCGAGACCCACCGGACCGCCGACAGCTGGCGCCTGGAGTATGTCGTTGAGATCCAGGGCGAGGTCCGGGAGCGCCCGGCGGACAAGATCAACCCCGACATGGCCACCGGCGAGGTCGAGGTGGTGGCCGCGTCGGCGCGCACACTCTCCACCGCGAAGACGCCGCCGTTCCCGGTCAACGAAGAGTCGACGGTTGACGAGCGCATCCGGCTGAAGTACCGCTACCTCGACCTTCGCCGCGAGCGGATGCAGCGCAACCTTCGCCTCCGCCACCAGGTCAACAAGACCATCCGCGACTACATGGACGCCAACGATTTCCTCGAAGTCGAGACCCCGATCCTGTACAAGACCACCCCTGAGGGCGCGCGCGACTTCCTGGTGCCGAGCCGGCTGCACCCGGGCGAGTTCTACGCCCTGCCCCAGTCGCCCCAGACCCTGAAGCAGCTGCTGATGATCGCCGGTATCGAGCGCTACTACCAGATCGCGCGCTGCTTCCGCGATGAGGACCTCCGCGCCGACCGCCAGCTGGAGTTCACCCAGCTCGACTTCGAGATCTCCTTCACGAGCCAGGACGAGATCTTTGCCCTGATGGAGCCAATGTTCGTACGACTGTGGGAACTCATCGGCGCGCAGCTGCCGACCCCCTTTGATCGCATCACCTACCAGGATTCGATGGCACGCTACGGCAGCGACAAGCCTGACCGTCGCATCGGCATGGAGATCGCCGACCTCAGTGAGGTTTTTCGCGATTCGGGGTTCAAGGTGTTCTCTGGCGCGATCGCCGGTGGTGGCGTGGTCCGCGGCCTGGCCGTCCCCGGGGGCGCCTCTCAGCCCCGACGAGAGATCGACGCCTGGGTGGAGTACGCCCAGGGGCTGGGCGCCCGGGGCCTGGCCTGGCTGCCGGTCACCGCTGAGCCGACGGGGCCGGTGGCCAACAACACGTCTGCCGAAGAGCGCGCGGCGGCCGCAGCGAGGACCGGCGCGAAGGAGGGCGACATCATCATCTTCGCGGCCGGCGCGGAGAAGGCGGCCGCCACGCTGCTGGGCTTCATGCGCGTGGAGATCGCGCGACGGATCGGCATCAAGCCGGACCGCGAGTGGGACATGTTCTGGGTGACCGAGTTTCCGATGTTTGAATGGGACCCGGCCGAGGAGCGCACCAGCGCGATGCATCACCCGTTTACGCGCCCGTACGACGAGGACCTGCCGCTGCTAGAGACGGACCCGCTGAAGGTCCGGTCGATCGCATACGACATCGTTTGCAACGGTCTCGAGCTCAGCAGCGGCAGCCTCCGGATCCACGACAGCGACGTTCAGTCGCGCGTGTTTGCGGCGCTCGGCATCACCCCCGAGGAAGCCCAGGCACGCTTCGGCTTCTTCCTGGAGGCTCTGCAGTACGGGACGCCGCCTCACGGCGGGTTTGCGCCCGGCATCGATCGCATCGTGCGGCTGCTCTGCGGCGAGGACGACATCCGCCAGGTCATCGCCTTCCCCAAGACCCAGCAGGGCCAGGACCTCATGGCGGAGACGCCGTCGGCGGTGGATGGCGCCCAGCTCCGCGAGCTCGGCCTCACCCTGGCCGCGCGGCGGCAGGCCCCTGGCCTCGCGGCGCCCGACGCGACCGGCGCAGGCGCGCCGCCGTCGCCTGGTGAGCCCGGGGCTCAGCCCTGATTCGCGGCTAGCCGTGGCGCCGGCCGTCGTCCTCGCGGTCGCGCTGGTCCTGGTCCTCACCCAGCTGTTCCACCTCCTCTTTCCGCGCCGGGTGCGCTACTGGAAGCGGCTCGGCCTGACCGCGGCGGCGGTCCTCCTGGGGGAGCTGGCGGGCAGCTACATCCTGCCCCCGGGCCCCCGGATCGGCGACCTGCACCCGGCCTGGGACCTGCTCCTGACGCTGGTCTTCCAGCTGCTGGCCAACCGCTTTCTCCGCTGACGCCGGCGCGGCTCTACCGGCGTAGCTGTAGTGGTCGGTAGGATGTAAAGTGATAGCGATGATGGTATGTGGGAGGCGACTGCCGACGTGAACCTCGACGCCCTGAAAGCCTCGGTACCCGGCCGCGTGGTGATGAAGTTCATCGCCGACAAGGCCCCGACCTGGTCGGTCGTGGTCGCCTGGCAGGCGCTGCTGTCGATCTTCCCGATCATCCTCGCGCTGGCCGCCGTGCTCGGCCTGGTGCTGGGGATGGCGGGGGTGGGCACTGACAACCTGGTCAACAGCGTCCTCTCCGGCATCCCTGACCCCAAGGCCCGCGAAGACATGGCCAAAGCGGTGCTCGATGTGAAGACCAAGAGCGGCATCTTCGGCCTGGTCGGTCTTGCCGGCATGTTCGTCAGTGGCGCGGCCCTATTCGGCGCGATGGAGCAGGGCTTCGCCGTGATCTTCAAGTGCCCTCCACGCGGCTTCGTCCGGCAGAAGATCGTGGGCTTCCTGATGATCCTGGTCTTCGCCGTCCTCGCCGGCGCCGCCGTCGCCAGCTCGGCGCTGCTGCCGCTGCTGGCCGCGCTGCCACTGCCGATCTCGATCTCCAGCGGCCCCGGCGGGCTGGTCGTCCAGGTCCTGCTGGGCGTGCTCACGGGCACCGTGCTGTTCGCCACCATCTACTACGTGGTCCCCAACCGGAAGATCCCGATCCACGACGTGTGGCCCGGCGCCGTGCTCGCGGGCGTGCTGTTCGAAGCCGTCACCCTGATATTCCCGCTCTACCTCGAGCTCAACAAGGGCCTTACCGGCTACGGTCCGACGTTCGGCCTGTTCTTCATCCTGATGACGTACTTCTTCTTCCTTGGCCTGATGACCATGGCGGGCGCCGAGCTGAACTCGGTCCTGGCCCATGTCGACGAGGAGGACCCCGACGCGCCGGAGGCGGAGGGTGTCGATAAAAAGGCGAGGAAGCGGGCGAAGACCAGCGGCGCGCGGCCGGCCGGCAGCACGTCGGCGGTGCCCGGGGCCAAGGCCACCGCGGTGGCGGCGGCGGCGCCGACGACCGCGATCGCGGCCCCCCTCGGCGCCATCCTCGGCTTCGGCCTGGTCGCCTGGGTGATGGGCCTGATCATGGGGGCGCGCCAGGGCCGCGAGTAGCAACCTTGCGCCGCCCGACGCGCAGGTATCATCAAGCCCAGTTCGCGCCCGGTCCCGGGCGACAGGGGACTAGGAGGAGCAGATGGAGCGCAGCGGCTTCGCGGCGGGTCTCGTGATCGGAAGTTTGGGCGGCCTCGCGATGGGGTACCTGCTGTACAGGAATGTTGAAAACGGCAGCGACCCGTCATCGGCTGGGAGCATCGACCTCACGCCCGCCATCGAGCTCAGGGAACCGGCGGGCAACGCGCGCGGCAGCGAACCTGTCGAGGCGCCCCCCGGCTGACCAGTGGTCCTGCGCCGGGGTGACGTGATGGCCCACCAGCCTGTGGCCGGCACGGTCTCGGAGCTCAAGATCCCGGCCCGGCCGGAGTTCATCATCGTCGCCAAGCGCGCTGCCGGCGCGCTCGGCACCGCCGCGGGATTCTCCCTGGAGGGCATCGACGACCTCAACATCGCTGTCGCCCAGGCGTGCGAGAAGGCGATCGTCGCCGGGGACAGCGCATGGGGCTCCGGCAGGGGTGTGCTCAAGCTGGTGTTCCGGCTGGTTGACGGCGGCATCGAGGTCGAGGTTCGCAGCCTGCCCGACCGCGCCCACGCTGTCGCCGACGCGCCGAACCAGGTCCACGTGGCGGAGCTCGCCAGGGCCGCCGAGGGCTACCGCGAGACCGCGGCGCGCCTCTCCCGCCAGGTCACCGCCGAGCGCCAGGAGCGCGTGCGCGCCGAGCGCGAGGTACGCCGCCTTAAGCAGGAGAACCAGCTTGCCGAGCGCCATGCCCAAATGGCAGCGGAAGCCGGCGACGTCGACCTGGAGGATGTCGCCTTTAACATGATCAGCCTGTTCGTCGACGAGCTCCGCTACAAGGTTGACGCCCGCGGCTCGATGCGGATGCGCATGGTCAAGTACCGCGTCGACTGAGCCCGCCCGCGCCGCGATCGAAAGCCGGCACCGCACCCCCTGAGGCGCCTGCGCGGGCCGCGCAGAGCCGCGACCATGGGCTCCAGCGCGAGCTGTTCCGCAGGTACCGGGAGACCCACGACCCCGCCACCCGGCAGCGGCTGGTGGAGGAGTTCAGCAACCTCGTGTACTTCCTCGCCCGCAAGTTCGTGAACCGCGGGGAACCCCTGGAGGACGTGGTCCAGGTGGGCTTTGTCGGGCTGCTGATGGCGATCGAGCGGTTCGAGCCCGAGCGGGGCCTCGAGTTCACGACGTTTGCCACCCCCACGATCGTCGGCGAGATCAAGCGCTACTTCCGCGACAAGAGCTGGGCCGTGCGCGTGCCGCGCCGTCTCCAGGAGCTGAACGCTCGCAGCCGTCGCGAGGCCGAGCGCCTGCAGGCCGAGCTGGGCCGCGTACCCAGCGTCCAGGAGCTGGCGGTGGCGCTGGGGGTGACGGAGGAGGAGGTGCTGGCCGCCAACGAGGCCAGCCCCGCCCACCAGGCGGTCTCCCTGGATTCGCCCCTGTCGACGGCGGGAGAGGCGGAGGGCGGGACCCTGGCGGACCGCCTCGGTATCGAGGACGAGAACCTCGAGCGGGTGGAGCTCCAGGGCATCCTCGACGCGGCGATGGCCAACCTCGACCCGCGCGAGCGCCAGATCATGTACCTGCGCTTCATCGAGGAGCTGCCTCAGAGCGAGGTCGCCCGCCGCCTGGGCATCTCGCAGATGCACGTCTCCCGGCTGCAGCGGGCGGCGGTCGAGCACCTTCGCAGCCACCTTCCCCAGGACCTGCCGCTGTAGCCCGATTTTGATCTCGGAGAGGCGCCCTGCCTCTGTTAGGATGCTCTCAACCGGCTAATGCTCAGCGCCCAGATCCGCCAGTCGTTCCTCAACTTCTTCGCAGGGCAGGATCACCGAGTAGTCCCGAGTTCGTCCCTGATCCCGCACGAAGACAATTCGGTCCTGCTCACGACCGCGGGGATGCAGCAGTTCAAGCCGTACTTCATGGGCCTGGCCGAGCCCCCCTCCCCGCGGGCCACCAGCGTGCAGAAGTGCTTCCGCACCGTGGACCTCGAGGAGGTCGGCGACCTCAGCCACCTCACCTTCTTCGAGATGCTGGGCAACTTCTCTTTCGGCGATTACTTCAAGGCCGAGGCGATCGAGATGGCCTGGCGCTACCTCACAGTGGAGCTGGGCATCCCGGCGGAGCGCCTCCAGCCGACGATCCACCCCGACGACGCCGAGTCGGCCGAGCTGTGGCCGAAGACCAGCGCCAAGACCCCGTACAAGCTCACCGACAACTTCTGGGCCGCCGGTGCAACCGGGCCCTGCGGACCGGACTCCGAGATCTACTTCGACTGGGGACCGTCCGTGGGCTGCCGCCGACCCGGCTGCTACCCGAGTCACTGCGACCGCTACCTGGAGGTCTGGAACCTGGTGTTCATGCAGTACGACCGCCAGCCCGACGGGTCGCTGCCACCCCTGGCGGGCGCCGGCGTGGACACCGGCATGGGCGTGGAGCGCCTCGCCGCCGTGATGGCGGAGGTTGAGGCGCCGCAGGGACGCAGCGCGCCGGTGAGCGTGTACGAGACCGACGTCCTGCACGCTCTCCAAGAGCATTTCATGACCTCTGGGCCGTCGGCATGGGCGGCAATCGGCGGTACTACGCTGCACCCAATCCCATTCACTCAACTGCGGGTGTCGCGTCTCCTTTCAGACCACACGCGCGGAGTGTCGTTTCTCGTCGCGGACGGAGTTCGACCCAGCAACGAAGGCCGCGGGTACGTTCTCCGCCGGATGATACGCCGGGCCTCCCTCCAGGGTCGGCGCGCCCTCGCGCTAGAGAACCCGCTCTCGACGTCGGCACCGCTTCTTGTTGAGCTTATGGGCGACTCGTACCTCGAACTCGCGGAGAGGCGAGACGTCATCGTCGCCACCATTGAAGCTGAGGAGAGGCTGTTTTACCGTACGCTCGAACAAGGGTTGGCAGAGTTCGAGGCAGTCGGGGCACAGAGTCATGGACGCATCTCTGGCGGCGACGCCTTTCGTCTACATGACACATTTGGCTTCCCGGTCGAACTGACCGAAGAGCTCGCTACGGAGGCCAATCTTGAAGTCGACCGGATCGGCTTTGAATCTCTCATGCAGGAAGCACGCGAACGCTCCCGGAGATCGACGAAGAAGGCGTTCATTCAGCGCACTGGCCTGCACCCCACGCAGTTCGTGGGTTATGACAGCCTCTCGGCCGAGAGCGTCGTCACGCACTTATTTGATCAGTCGGGAGCTATTGAGGTAGCGGGCGAGGGGCGCGATGTCGAGGTCTATCTCGCCCGTTCCCCCTTCTACGCAGCGGGCGGAGGTCAGGTCGCGGACCTCGGTCACCTCGAAGGTCCTGAAGGGATTGTCGAAATCGGCGACGTTCAGAGAACGGGAGACGTCTACGGCCACTACGGCAAGGTAACCTCCGGGTACATCGGCACCGGGGATGTGGTGCGGGCCGAAGTTGACCGCCGCCGCAGGCTGGCGACGATGCGACATCACTCAGCCACACACCTCTTGCACCAGTCCCTCAGACTCGCTCTGGGGAGCTCGGTGGAGCAGGCGGGCTCTTTCGTAGGTCCCGCCAACAGCACGTTTGATTTCACCTTCGATCGGCCGCTTACCGAAGACGAACGAGATAGGGTTTTCCGGTCCGTGAATGGGGCCGTCTTGCAGGATCTGCCACAAGTCAGTCGAGTGATGTCGATCGACGATGCCCGGAGAAGTGGAGCGATGATGCTTTTTGGCGAGAAGTACGGAGACGTTGTTCGCGTCGTTAGCTTCGGGGATTTCTCATCGGAGCTTTGCGGCGGAACGCATGTGGCTCGGACCGGCGAGGTTGGCTTGGTCACCCTCTCGTCAGAGACGAGCGTCGGAGCCGGCGTTCGGCGCATCGAATTCTTAGCTGGCGAACCCGCCCTGCTCAGAGACTCAGCGCTAGTGAAAGCAGCGCTACGCATTGCGGAGACGCTCAAAGCCGACCCGATGGTCATTGACGCTCGCGTGGAGCAACTGTATTCGACCTCACGGATTTTGGCGCAAGAGCTGGCGGATATTAAAAAGCGCCAGGTTCTGGAAAGCATGAGTCAGCAAGAGCGAATTGGGGCTTTGGCTTGTCGAGTCGTCGAAACGACCGATTTGGATACGGTTCGGGATGCGGCAGCTCGGGCGCTGGAGCAGGAACCAGACGCTTCAGCTGCTATTGCCTTTGGCCGAGGGGCCGACGATACGGCCGTGGCAGTCGTAAAGGTTCGCCGAGGAAGTGGACTCGATGCCCGCAGAATCTTTGAACGAGCTGCTGATGGGAGAGGTGGAAAAGGTGGTGGCTCTGAGCTCATGGCTCAGGGCGGTGGCTTCGAGAAGACGGCCATTGCCGATGCCTTCATCGATGCCGCCGCTGCCTTGAGTCCATCGGCATGAGAAACCTCCTCGGCAAGCGGAAGGAGCTGAAGGACCACTACACCGCGCTCGACATCGGCACGGAGTACATCAAGGCGCTCGTCATCCGCCGCGAGGGCGACAACGGCATCGTCCTCGGCGTCGGCCGTCAGCAGCAGTCCTACTCCGACATGGTCTCCGGCGCCGTCGCCGACATCCAGGCGGTCATCGATAACTGCAACGTCGCCCTGGAGCAGGCGGAGGACATGGCCGAGGCCATCCCCGGCCGGGCCGTGATCGGGATCGCCGGCGAGCAGGTGAAGGGCTTCAGCACCGCGGTGACCGTGCCCCGCCACGACCCCGCTCAGCGGATCAACCGCGTGGAGCTGCAGAACACCCTGGAGATGGTGCAGAAGCGGGCGATGCGCGAGGCCACCCACGCCATGGGTGAGGAGCTCGGCATCCCCGAGGTGAATCTAAAACTCATCCATAGCACGATCACAACCGTCCGGATCGACGGCTACATGGTCACCAACCCGCTGGACTTCCAGGGCAAGGCCATGGAGATCACCGTGTTCAACACCTTCGCCCCGCTGACCCACATCGGCGCCCTGCAGACAATCGCCGCGGAGTTGGACCTCGAGCTGATCGCTACCGTCGCTGAGCCGTTTGCCATGGCCCGCTGCTGCGCCACCGACGAGGTCTACGAGTTCGGCGGCATCTTCGTCGACGTCGGCGGCGGCACCACCGATGTCGCGCTGGTGCGCAACGGCGGCATCGAGGGCACCAAGATGTTCACCATCGGCGGCCGGGTGTTCACCAAGAAGATCGCGGGCCACCTCGGCCTCAGCTTCACCGACGCCGAGGAGCTCAAGGTGCGCTACTCCCGCGGCGACGTGTCGGCCGACCGCGCCGCCCAGCTGCGCGCCCTGCTGGCGCCGGACGCCGAGGTGCTGGTCAACGGCGTCGCCCTCACCCTGCAGCAGCTCTCCCGCCACGATCGCCTGCCGCCGAGCATCTACCTCGCCGGCGGCGGCAGCGCCCTCCCTGAGATCGCCGAGTACCTCTCCGCATATCCTTGGATGGAGCGGCTGCCCTTCCCCCGCAAGCCGGCGGTCAAGCTGCTGGCGCCGGCGGACGTTCGCAACATCTACGATTCCACGGGCCTGCTGCTGAACCAGCAGGACATCACCCCCATGGGCCTGGGCTACCAGGCGATCCAGGAGGACGAAGGCGAGAGCGACATGCTCTACAGCACCATGCGCCGGATCATGCGCGCGATGAAGGTCTGAGTTGGCGAAGTTCATCTACGCCGAGCCCGACGACGAGATCACGAACCTCGTCGACCGTCTGCGGGGCGAGAAGGACGAGACCGACCTGGTCTTCATCATCCCCGCGGCCTCGCGCGTCATGCACTCGGCGCTGAATGCCCGGCTGCTGATGCAGTACAGCAACTCGCTGGGCAAGAAGACCTCGGTCATCAGCACCGACCCGCGCACCCAGGGGGCCGCGCTGGAGACCGGGTTCCCGGTCTTCCTGACGCTCGGGGAGTACGAGTCGGGGCGGGCGCTGGAGCGCGTCGAGCCGGCGCCGGCGCCGAGCTTCGACCGCCCGTCCGATTTCAGCGACTCCGAGGCGGGCGCCCCGGTGACCAGCCGCCGCCCC
>JAXDLV010000111.1:0-3724 GCA_034666445.1 Chloroflexota bacterium
GCGGTGGATCGTTCACCGTCACCGTGCCAGTCATGTCCGTGTGCAGGGTGCAGAGGTAGGTGTAATCGCCCGCGCTGGGAAAGGTGCAGTCGGTGGACTGGTCCTGGCCCGGAACGCCGGGGCTCCAGGCGCCAGTGTTTGAACAGGTGGCTGGTGCCAAGGCGCCGACGTTCAGGCCGTGGTCGCCGACCTGGTCGCCCTGGAGGTTCGTGCAGTTGTAGAACCTGATCGTCTGGCCAGTCTCGATCAGAACGGCGCTGGGCTTCCACTGGGCGCTGTCGCCTGGGCAAGTGCCACCTGCAGCTGTGACCCCAGTCTCAGCGGCGGAGACAGGTGCCTGTCCCTGCAGAGCAAGCGCGGCCCCGACGGCGAAGAAGGCCGGGAGGCCGAGCGCTCCGAGCCGGCGCCAGGTGCCGCGCGTCAGCCGCCTACGTCGCACGCCTCCAGTATCGGACGCCGGTCGCGGCCGGCGCAGACCCGGGTTCGGCTAGGTGACTGTTCCTCGTGGACGCATCCGGAACCACCAGAAGGCGAAGATCCCACCGCCGACGAGCACCACCCAGGCGATGATCACCGGCACCCATGGAAAGCCGTTGTCGCTGCGGGAACCGGTGGCGTTGATCACAGCGGAGGGTGACGGGGTTGGCTCCTCGGGGGTCGGGCTGGCTAGGAGCGCCTCGTCAGGGGAGGGTGAGGGCGATGGGCTCGCCGACGGAGTGGGCGAGCTCTTTGGTGACGCGGATGGAGTTGGCGGATGGCTCTGGGATTGTGTCGGGCTCGGGCTGGCCTTTGGAGGTGTGGGGGTCGTCTGCGCCTGCCCCGTCACCCTGACCGAGCCCGGCATGCTGGGTCCGTGGACGGAGCATTGGAAGTTGTACGTGCCCGGGGAGTCGAAGGAGCACCGGCCATAGTCCCCCTCTGCAGTACAGGCACCAGGCCAGTTGTTACCAAGTTTCTGAAGCCCGTGCGTTCCGCTTCCCTGGGACCAGCGAACTACTTGGCCTGTCCCGACGTTGACGTTCGGCGGGTCCCAGCAGAGGCTGGAAGAGGCACCGCAGTGCGCTGCGCTTTCAGGGGCACTCCAAGCCTTGATCTCCACCGGCGTAGTCAACGCGGCTGAGGCCGGCGCTGGGTTAGAGCCAAGACTTACCGCGGCCGCCAACGTCGTCAACACGAAGACGACCGAGGCCGCGCGCCATCGCCTATGCACTGTTGTCCGCCCCACGGTCAATAAGGGTACGGGTTTGCCTCGCTCGACGATGGCGGCGAACTGGCCGGGGCGGAGGCGCCCGAGGCTGCTCCGGTGACGTTGAAGCTGCCGACCATGCTCTTGCTGGTCTTGTGGTACTTGCAGAAGAACTGGATCTGTCCTGACGCCGTCGGCGTGTAGGTGCCGGTCTTGGTCTCGCCGGGTTCGGCCTCGGTGATGTCGCTGTCGCCGACGGTCAGGGAGTGCTCGGCCGCGCCGGTGTTCACGAACTTGAAGGTAACCGCCTTGCCCGCCGCGAGGTCCACCGTCGCCGGGGTGAACATGAAGTCCGCGGCGGTGATCGTGATCGTAGTGCCGGCGTCGGAGACCGAGGGGCTGCTCGACGCCGTGCCGGAGGTGCTGCCGCACCCCGCCAGCGCCCCCACCAGCACGACGGTCGTTGACATCGCCAGGAGCCTTCCACTCATCGAAACACCCTCCATTCGGTTCGCAGGGAAATACCGGGCGGGGTTACGCCGGGCTGACCTCCACCTCGACCATGCCGTCCCGCACCCGGCTCCTGACCAGCGGCAGCGCCGCCAGGTATTCGCGGTTGAATGGGGTGCCGTCGAGCCGGAAAGAGGCGCCGTGGCAGGGGCAGTCGATCTGGCCCTTGGCGGCGTTGAACTTGAGGATGCAGCCCATGTGGGTGCACACGGCCGACATCGCCTCCACGCGGTCGCCATGGTTGATCACGAACCCCTCGACCGCGCCCGCCGTGAAGCGCACGGCCTGCCCCGCGGGCACCGCGGACAGCGCCGCCACCGCCACCCACGCGGGGTCGCGGACGGTGAGGGTGTCGCGGTCGGCGGACTGCTCGTGGTGAGCGTTGGGGTCGACCAGCCGGATGGCGACGCCCGCCACCGCGGCGGCGGCGGCGGTGACCCCAGCAGCCTGGAGCAGGCCGCGGCGGCTAAGTGGCGCGGCGCCGCCGGCCTCCGCCGCCAGCCGGCGCTCAAGGCCGGCGACGAACTCCGGCGACGGCAGGTCGGCCGCGGGGCGGGCGGAGCGCAGGGCGGCGGCGGCCTGCAGCGCCTCGCCCTCCTCCGGCTCGGCCGGGAAGCGCCGTGGCCGGCGGTCGCGCAGGATCGCGTCGACGAAGGCGGCCACGCGGTCGGCGGCGGAGCTCATGACCCGCCCTCGACGTCGCGGGCGGCGCGGCGCAGGGCGCGGAACTGGAGGACCTTCACGTTGGCCAGCGAGAGGTCCAGCTCCGACGCCGTCTCCCGGAGCGTGTAGCCGCGCAGGAAACGGAGCTCCAGCACCCGGCGGTAGTTCTCGGGCAGGGCGGCGAGGAGGTCGTTGGCCCGCCGCGCCCCAGCCTCCGCCCGGGCGGGGTCGTCGTCGCGCGGGGTCGGCGGCTGCAGGTCCTCGCGCAACTCGGCCAGTCGCATGTCGTAGTGATCGCGCCAATGGTCGGCCAGCACGGTCCGCGCCGTCGTGAACAGGTAGGCACGGATCTCCTCGATCGCCGCCGGCAGGCGCAGGCGGGGCAGCGCCCGCATGAACACCTGGGTGGTGAGGTCCTCGGCATCGGCGCGGTTGCCTGCGCGCGCATAGATGAAGCGGTACACCGGGACCACGGTCTCGCGATAGATCGACTCCCACTCCTGCCTGCTGGGCACGAGCGTTCGCTCCCCCGCCGGGGGGACGACTGAGAGCTCTGGGCGCGAGCGCCCTCTGGCATCCATGGGCTAGTCGATTGATACCCCCCACGGTTACGGAGCGCAACCGGTCCGCGCGCCGAGGCTGTCGTTCTGGAATACTCGGCAGATGCTCCTGGAGGGGAAGAGGGTGCTGGTGACGGGTGTGCTCAGCAGGCAGAGCATCGCGTTCCGCTGCGCCCAGGTCGCCCAGCGCGAGGGCGCGGAGGTGCTGCTGACGAGCTTCGGCAGGGTGATGAGCCTGACCCAGAAGACCGCGCGTCGCCTCGACCCCGTGCCGGACGTGCTGGAGCTGGACATCAACAACCCCGAGCACGTCACGGGGCTGACCGAGACGCTGCGCGAGCGATGGGGCCGTGTCGACGGTGCCCTGCACGCGATCGCGTTCGCGCCCCCGGACGCGCTGGGGGGCAACTTCATGACCACGCCGTGGGAGAGCGTCGCCACCACGTTTCAGACGTCCGCCTTCTCTCTCCGCGAGCTGGCCCGGGCGGTGGTGCCGCTGATGGACCGCGGCGCCGGCATCGTGACCCTGGACTTCGACAACGACAACTTCGCCTGGCCGGTCTACGACTGGATGGGCGTCGCCAAGGCGGGGCTGGAGTCGGTGGTGCGCTACCTCGCGCGCGACCTGGGGCCGATGGGGATACGCGTCAACGCCGTGGCCGCCGGCCCCCAGGCCACCGTGGCCGCCAAGAGCATCCCGGGCTTCAACCAGTTCGAGGAGGGCTGGCGGCGACGGGCGCCGCTGGGCTGGGACGCGTCGGACACCGACGCGGCCGCCCGCATGGTAACCGTGCTGCTGAGTGAC
>JAXDLV010000112.1:0-2763 GCA_034666445.1 Chloroflexota bacterium
CGACTACAACGCTCGTGGCAGCGAGCTCGGCAGGGCGCTGGCGCGCCAGCTCAAGGGCGCGAAGGATGCGCCCGGCCCGGCCTTCATCAACATCGCCAACCAGGCGCCCAACACGCTGCTCCACGACGGCCGCGCATGGAAGGCCCACTCCCCGGCACGGCTGCTGGGGGACACGCTCAAGGCGTTGGCGCAGCCCAGCCGTGAGAAGGCCTTCTTCGTCCACGCCAGCTACGCGTTCCTGCGCGCGGCCGAGGCCGGCGGCAAGGTCGGGGACACGCTCGAGGGCATCGTCGAGGCCGCCCTCGCCGCGGAGCAGGCGGTCCTCAGCAGCGGCCGCCCCGCCTGCGTCGTTCGGCTGGGCTACCTCTACGGCCCGACCTCCGAGGACCTCAAGGCGTATGAGCTGGCGTTCAGCATCGGGCGACCCTACTGGGCCGGCCCGCGGCGCAACCTGCAGCACCACCTCCACGTCGCCGACGCCGCCAGCGCGCTGCTGACGACCGCGACCGCGCGGCCTGCCGGGGAGGTGCTCTACGCCGCGGACGCCCACCCCGCATCGTTCTCATCGTTCATGGACCACTTCGCCAGGCGCATCGGCAACCCCGTCCCGCTGCACATCCCCCGGATCGGCGGACTGATGGCGCAGTTCGTGGTGAAGCGCGAGCACCAGCAGATGACGGCACTGGCGGTGCACGGCCCGGCGACCCCCCAGGTGCCCGGCTGGAAACCCGCGTTTGCCGACTACCGGGCCGGCATCGCCGACGTGCTTGCCGCCTGGGAGAAGGACTAGAAGGGAGAATATGCCGGTGCGCATCAGCGTCAAGACCGACTACGCCATCCGCGCGGCGGCCGAGCTGGCGACCATGGGCAACGACGGCCCGGTCAAGGCCCAGCGCATCGCGGAGGCCGAGGACATCCCCCTGAAGTTCCTCCTCAACATCCTCGCCGACCTCAAGCGGGCGCGGGTGGTGCAGGCGTCCCGGGGGATCCATGGTGGCTATCAGCTGGCGCGCCCGGCGGCGGAGATAACCCTTGCCGAGGTGATCCGCGCCGTGGAGGGCCCGCTGGCCAACGTCCACGAGCTCCGCCCGGAGGAGGTGCGCTACCCAGAGTCCAGCCAGGCGCTTCGCGAGGTCTGGATCGCGGTCCGCGGCAGCCTCAGGGCGGTGCTCGAGAACGTCAGCCTGGCGGACATAGCCAGCGGCAGGCTCCCGGAGGCGGTGACCAGCCTCTCGGGCAAACCGGAGGCCTGGACCTCGAGGTGAGTCAGCTCAGGTCCAGCTCCATCCCCTCGTAGGCCAGCACCGGGGCGGTCCCGCTGCCGCCCCACAGCCGGCGTGCCTCCACTTCCAGGGCCTCCAGCTCGGCGTCGTTGTGGAACGGGTCGTGGTGGAAGAGGACCAGCTCTCGCGCGTTGGCGCGCTTGGCGAGCGTCACCACCTGGTTGATGCTGGAGTGGCCCCAGCCGACATGGTCGGCGTACTCCTCGGCGGAATACTGGGCGTCGTGGAGGAGGATGTCCGCGCGGTCGGCCAACCTGAATCCCGAGATCCAGTCCTGCTCGACGTGCTCCAGGTCGACGCCGATCGCCGGCTCGTGGTCGGGGATGTAGGTCAGGGTGCGGCCGCCCTCCTCGAGGCGGTAACCGAGCGTCGGCCCCTGGTGCGAAACCGGGTCGGCGGTGACCGTGGCGGCGCCGATCTGCCAGGGCTCCTCGGGGACGTCGTGCATCACCACGTCGGCGCGGACGTCGGCCAGCTGCACGGGGAACAGGGGAGGGGACATGTAGCGCGAGATCCGCGCCTCCAGGCTCTCCACCGGGGACTGCGGCCCCCACAGGTGGATCGTCATGCCGGGCGCGAACAGCGGCTGGAAGAAGCCCAGCCCGACGAGGTGATCGAGGTGGAGGTGCGAGAGCAGGAGGTGGATCTCGGCGGGCCGCTCCGCCAGCAGGCGCGCGCCCAGCGAGCGGATGCCGGTGCCGGCGTCGAGGATCACCGGGGTGCCATCCGCCAGGCGCACCTCGACGCAGGGAGTGTTGCCGCCGTAGCGCACCGTTTCGGGGCCAGGGGAGGCCACCGACCCGCGGCAGCCCCAGATCGTCACCCGCACAGGATCGCCCCCGGGTCCGTCAGTCGAGGTCCCAGAAGATCGTCACCGCGCCCGCCAGGCGACCGCCGTTGCCGATCAGCGGGAACGACGTCACCGCCAGCTTGCGCTTCACGCCGTCGAAGCCCGTGATCATCACCGGCCGGTGGCTCGGCCTGCGATCGGTCAGCGCCACCACCAGGGGAAGCTCCTCGTAGGGGATCTCGGAGCCGTCCACGCCGGACGGCGAGACCATCTCCCGCCAGCTTTCGGCCGGCAGCTCGCCTGACTTGCGGAAGGACTGGCCCAGCAGCTTCTCGGCGGCCTCGTTGTAGTAGACCATCGTGCCCACGGCGTCCGTGACCAGCGTGGGGGTGGCGATGTTGGCCGCCAGCTCGCGGGCCAGGATCAGGACGACGCTCTTCTGCTCCCTCGGCGCGGACACCGGCGTCTCCGGGGGCGGGGTCTCAGGCATCCAGGCCCTGGACCAGCGACGCCAGCTTGCGGAGCAGCGTCTCCATCTCCTCGATCGCCTCGAGCGCCTCCTTCGGCTTGTTGCCGCTGCCGAGCAGCTCGCCGAGGGCCCGGTTGAGGCGTGCTTCGGTGACGCGGCGCTGCCGCATCATCGCCTCGAGCGCGAGCTCCTGGTCCTCGTCGAGCAGGGTCAGCTAGGAG
>JAXDLV010000113.1:0-20079 GCA_034666445.1 Chloroflexota bacterium
AATAGGAGGATGTTGGGGGTAGGGGGGAGTCTGCTCGAGGAGCTGGTCCCGGGGGCGTTCGGGCAGGAGGACGGGCTGCCGCCGCTGGCGGCGCGACTGGCCAGGATGCGGCGGGAGATCGACTGCATGGAGCTGCGGTTCTCGCGGGTCGCCGCCGAGTTCGCCGCCTCTGAGGAGTACGAGGGCGAGGGGTGCGACAGCGCGGTGCAATGGATGTCGCGGAACCTGAAGATGGGGTCCGGGGCCGCCGCGGATCGTGTAACCGTGGGCGAGGAGGCATCCAGGATCCCGCTGTCAGTCGAGGCGCTGGAGGTGGGGGGCATCGGGTTCGGGCACCTGGCCGCCATCGCTCGCACGGAGCGCGCCGTGACGGAGTCCACCGGAGAGGAGTTCGACGAGCTGCCGCTGCTGCGCCAGGCGGTCAAGACCACGCTGCGGCAGTTCATCCGTGTTTGCATCCACACCCGCCACCAGCAGGATCCCAGGGGAGCCGAGAAGCACGAGAAAGAGAAGGCGCTCCACCGGGCCCTCGAGATCTCGGCGGCGACTGAGGAGGGCTACGTCTTTCTCTCCGGCATCCTCGATGCGGCCGGCGGGGCGGCGGTTCGCTCGGCACTGGAGCCGCTGGCCCGCAGGCAGGGGGCTGACGATCCCCGCACGAAGGCATGGCGGATGGCCGACGCCCTGGTGGAGCTGGCGATGCACGGGCTGGACTCCGGCGACCTGCCGCAACAGGGCGGGCAGAAGCCGCACCTGCAGGTCACCGCCACCCTGGAGACGCTGCTCGGGTTGCCCGGGGCGCCGGCGGCGGAGCTGGAGTGGGGCCTGCCGATGTCATCCCGCTGGCTGGAGCAGGTGGCCTGCGACTCGTCGGTCTGCAGGATCCTGCTGGGCCCCGACTCCACCGTCATCGACGTCGGTCGGGCCACCCGCGTGATCTCACCGTCGCTGCGGCGGGCGCTGGTGGCCGAGCAGAAGCACTGCCAGTGGCCCGGCTGTGACCGGCCTCCCTCCTTCTGCCAGGGGCACCACCTTGAACACTGGATCCGGGGAGGGAGGACGGAGAAGGAGAACATCCTTCTCCTCTGCCACCGCCACCACTGGATGGTCCACGGCGGGGGCTGGCAGGTCGTCCGGGTGGATGGCGAGGTGCGTACGCTGCCGCCGCCTCCCCACCTGTCCGAATGGGTTCGCGGGCCCGACCGGTGGATGGTGGCCTGAGGTTCGCGCCCGTCGCGTAGCTTCTAGACCATGCCGATGTACGCCGAGGTGGTGGTCGATCGACGCACGGGGCCGTCGCTGGGAACGTTCACGTACGAGGTGCCGGAGGAGCTGCAGGCGGACGTGATCGAGGGCGCCCGGGTGGTCGTGCCGTTCGGCAAGCGCACGGTCACGGGGTACGTCCTGGGGTTGAGTCCTGAGTCGGCGCACCCGTCGCCGCGGCCGATCGAGTCGCTCGCGGAGGAGCCGTCGCTGCTGCTGCCGTACCAGGTCGAGCTGGCGCGTTGGATCTCCGCCTACTACGCGGCGCCGCTGCCGGAGACGGTGCGCGCGATGATCCCGCCCGGGGTCCGGTCGCTGAAGGCCGGGAGCAAGAGGCCGCGGGGGCCGAAGGTCGAGAGCCGTGACCGCACTCTCGCCGGCGACGTCAGCGCGGCGCGGCCGCCGGCGGTGCTGACCGGGGCGCAGGCGGCGGCGGCGGAGGCGGTCCGTGCGGCGCTTGACGACCGCCCGGCGCATGTGCTGCTGCACGGGGTGACGGGCAGTGGCAAGACCGAGGTGTACCTGGAGGCGATCGCGGCGGCGCTCGACCGGGGGCTCGGGGTGATCGTGCTGGTGCCCGAGGTGTCGCTGACGCCGCAGGTGACGGGGCGGTTCGCGGAGCGGTTCGCGGGGAAGATCGCAGTGCTGCACTCACGCCTGACGGCGGCGGAGAAATCGTTCGAGTGGCGGCGGCTGCGCAGCGGTGAGGCCGCGGTCGCGATCGGGCCGCGGGCGGCGATCTTTGCGCCGGTGCCGAACCTCGGCCTGGTGATCGTCGACGAGGAACACTCCGTGACCTACAAGCAGCTGCGGGTGCCGCGCTACAACGCGGTGACGGTTGCGGGAAAGCTCGCGGAGCTTGCCGGCGCCGTGGTCCTGCTGGGCAGCGCCACGCCAAGCGTCACCAGCTACTACGCCCACGGGCGGGGGTACCTCCCGGGAGGTCGCATCCTCGAGCTGCCCGAGCGGTACAGCGGTGAGCCCCTGCCGGCGATGGAGATCATCGACATGAGCACGGACGACGGCTGGAGCATGACCCGTCCCCTCGGCGAGCGGCTGGTCCAGGTCTGCCAGGAGGAGCTCGACGCCGGTGGGCAGGTGATCCTCTACCTCAACCGCCGCGGGCTGGCGTGGTTCGCGCGCTGCCGGAAGTGCGGCGAGGCCGTCGGCTGTCCCAACTGCAGCGTGTCGCTGGTGTACCACGGGGTCACCAAGACGCTTGCCTGCCACTACTGCGGCCATCGCCAGCCGCTGCCGCAGCGGTGCCCCAAGTGCGAGGCCCGGGACCTGCGGACGGTGGGGTTCGGCACGGAGCGGATCCAGTCCGAGGCGGTGCGCCTGTTCCCCGGCGCCCGTACGCTGCGCCTCGACCGCGACACCGCCCGGACGCGCGACTCCTACTACGGCATCTGGGAGGACTTCGCGCGGGGCAGGGCAGACATCCTCGTGGGCACCAGCCTGGTGGCCAAGGGCTGGGACCTGCCCAACGTCGGGGCGGTCGGCGTGGTCGACGCCGACCAGGCCCTCAGCTACCCCGACTTCCGCGCGGCCGAGGACACCTTCGCGTCGCTGGTGCAGGTCGCGGGCCGGGCCCGGCGCAGCGATGCCCGCGCCGCGGTCCAGACGCTCAACCCGCACCACTACGCCATCCGCATGGCGGTCGACCACGACTACCACTCCTTCTTCTCCGAGGAGCTGTCGGTGCGCGAGGCGCTCAACTTTCCGCCGTTCACGCGCCTGGCGGTGGTGACGTTCACGGCCGCCGAGGACGAGGACGCCCGGCGCGCCGCCGAGGGCTACGCGGGGGCGCTGCGGCGGGAGGTTGCGGCGCAGGCGATCGATGGCGTGACGCTGCTCGGGCCGAGCCCCGCGTTCATCCATCGCATGCGCGGGGAGTACCGGTGGTCGCTGACGATCAAGGGAGAGGATCTCGGCAGGGTGGTCGGGCTGCTGCCGGAAGGCCGGGGTGTGAGCATCGACGTCGACCCCATGTGAGCCCGTCCGGGGGGTTGACTGACCCGGGAGAGGGTCTGGTAGGGTAGCCGAAAGCCGTGCCCGGGTCGGGCTTCGCGACCCACCTTCGGGAACAAGTGGGTAGGTACGGCGGGACACACCACTACGTCACAGCCACTTCGATAGGCAGCTCCCCTCTGGAGGAACTCGTCCTGGGATTCAAAGTCCGCCTGCTGACAGCCTGCATGGTCGTTTTTGCGACCCCGCTGATGTCGCTGTCGGTCGACGCGGACCAGGTCGGTAGCCTCCAGGCGCAGCGCCAGCAGCTGCAGCAGCAGTCCTCCGCATTGGGACCCCAGCGCGCGCAGGCGCTGGCCGAGCTCCTCGACGCGGAGGAGGCGCTGCAGAACCTCCAGAACGAGCTGGAGCACAACGCCGCGTACCTGGCGGACCTCCAGCGTCAGCAGGCCGCCCTCCAGGCCAAGATCGACACCACCCGGGCCGACATCGCCCAGCAGCGCGCCCTGCTCGAGGAGCTCACCCGTGGGCAGTACAAGAAGCTCAGCTCGGACGACCAGGTGGCCATGATCTTCAGCTCCGGCAGCTTCGGCGAGCTCGTCAACAACGTCATGGCGTCGCAGAGCATCAACCGCCGCATCTCCGACACCGCCCGCAAGCTTCGCCAGCAGGAGGCCGAGCTGGAGGGCCTGTCGTCCGACCTCCGCGACAAGCAGGACCTCGCCGCCCAGGTCCAGGCCCAGCTGGAGCAGGAGAACGGCCGCCAGCTCGCGCTCGTCGCCGACCACGACGCCAGGGTGAAGAAGCTCGACGCCGACCAGAGGTCGCTGGCCGGGCAGATCGCGAAGATCAACAAGCAGATCGCCGCCGCCCAGGCGCCGCGGACCTTCTCCTCCGGCTCAGGCAACGGTGGCAGCGGAAGCTCCTGCGGCAACCACTTCACCTACGGCTACTGCACCTGGTACGTCGCCAACCGCCGCTGCATCCCCTGGTTCGGCAACGCCGAGGAGTGGTACGCCAATGCCCGCTCCTACGGTTACCCCACCGGTAAGGAGGCGCGCGTCGGCGCCGTCGCGGTCTGGGGCTCGGGCGGCGGCTACGGTGGCGTCGGCCACGTGGCCTACGTCGAGAGCGTCCAGGCCGACGGCTTCACCGTCTCGGAGTACAACTACACGTACGGGTGGAACCACTACGACACTCGCTTCGTGTCGTACGGCAACGCCGGGCCCCTCTACGGCTTCATCTACGGCAAGTAGGGCAGCCGCCTAACCAAGGGCCCGGCGCTCCCTAGACTTAGATCGTGGTCAGAGACATCGTCGTCGTCGAAGACGCCCGTCTGCGCACCAAGTGTCCGCGGGTGCCCAGGATCGACGACTTCGTGCGCCACCTCATCGACGACATGGTCGACACCATGCGTGACGCCCCGGGCATCGGGCTCGCCGCGCCGCAGGTCGGGGTGCTGCTGCGGGTGATCGTGTGCGAGGTCGACGAGAACCTGCACGTCCTGGTCAACCCCGAGATCGTGCGCGCCGAGGGCGAGCAGGTGGCGGACGAGGGTTGCCTCTCCATCCCCGGCTACCTGGGCGAGGTCAAACGCGCGATGAAGGTGGTGGTCAAGGGCAAGAACCGCAACGGCAAGGACGTGCGTATCAAGGCGGAGGGACTCCTGGCGCGCTGCTTCCAGCACGAGATCGACCACGTCGACGGCGTCCTCTTTACCGACCGCCTGACCGACCCCAAGACCTTCCGCAAGGTCGAGCTGCGGGAGGCGGAGGACCTCGCCGAGGGGGGCGAGGAGCCGCAGGCCGCCGAGGAGCCGCTGGCGGTCTGACCGCGCCGCCCGGGCGCGCGCGGCGTTCGGATACGGTTGCAGCCATGCGCGTGGTCTTCTTCGGAACCCCTGCTTTCGCCGTCCCCAGCCTGCGTACGCTGCTCGAGGCGCACGACGTGGCGCTGGTGGTGAGCCAACCCGACCGCCCGGCCGGGCGCGGCATGGCGCTGCGTCGCTCGCCGGTGGCCGTGCTGGCCGACGAGGCCGGTGTCGCCGTGCAGACCCCGGCCCGGCTGGGGTCGGCGGAGGTCGCGGCGATCAGCGAAGCCGGCGCCGACGTGCTGGTGGTGGCGGCGTACGGCCGCATCCTCCCGGTCGACCTCCTCCGCGCCGCGCCTCACGGCGGCATCAACGTCCACGCGTCCCTGCTGCCGCGCTGGCGCGGGGCATCCCCGGTGGCGGCGGCGATCCTGGCCGGCGACAAGGTCACGGGCGTCAGCATCATGCAGATGGAGGTGGGGCTCGACAGCGGGCCCGTGCTGCTGCAGCGCACCACCTCGATCTTCGAAACCGACACCGCCGGCGAGCTAACCGCGCGGCTGGCGGGACTCGGGGCGGAGGCGCTGGCCGCGGGCCTCCAGGAGGTCGAGGCGGGCACGGCGGCGTTCGAGCCGCAGCCGGTCGACGGCGTCACCTACGCCCCCCTGGTGAAGAAGTCCGACGGCGACCTCGCGTGGGACGTCACCACCGGCGAGATCGACCGCGCCATCCGCGCCTACGAGCCCTGGCCGGGAGTGCGCATGCCGCTGGGAGGCGAGGCGGTGCGTATCGTGCTGGGCCGCCCGGTGCCCCACTGGTTCGTTGACGGCAAGGGCATGGCGGCGCCCGGCACCGTGGTCGAGGTTCGCTCCGACGGCATCGCGGTGATGGCCGGGGACGCGCCGTTCCTGGTCCAGCGGCTGCAGCCGCCGGGAAAGAAGCCGATGCACGCCACCGCCTACGCGCGCGGGCGGCGCGACCTGCAGGTGGCCAGTGGCTGAGGGTGAGAAGACCGTCGCCAGCAACCGGGCGGCGTTCCACGAGTACTTCGTCCTCGACCGCGCCGAGGCCGGCATCGAGCTGCTGGGCACCGAGGTGAAGTCGATCCGCGCCGGCAGGGTCAACATCAAGGACGGGTACGTCCGGATCGAGAACCGCCAGGCGTTCCTGGAGAACGTCACGATCCAGCCGTGGGAGGCCGGCAACCGGCAGAACCATGAGCCGACCCGCACGCGCCGCCTCCTGATGCATCGCGCCGAGATCCTCGACCTGTTCGCCCAGACCCGCGAGAAGGGCCTCACCCTGGTCCCCCTCCGCCTCTACTTCTCGCGGGGGCGGGCGAAGGTGGAGATCGGGCTCGTGAAGGGCAAGAAGAGCTGGGACAAGCGCCAGTCGATCGCCGAGCGGGAATCGAAGCGGGAGATGGACCGCGCGATCCGCCGAGAGGTGCGTTGACGCCGCGAGCCGGGGGTGCCCCGGGCGTCCTGGGTCTTTTGGGCGGGGAGGAGATGAACCCCCCGTGCCGTGACTTCGACACCGCCCTGCTCGCGGCCGCGGGCAACCCCGAGGTGGTGCGCATCATCGCCACGGCGGTGGTCCGCAACGGCTCGGTGTCGCGGTCGATGCGGCAGGCGGAGCGCTACTTCGGTGGGCTCGGCGCCGGGGTCGAGGAGGTGAAGGTGCACCGTCGGTCGGACGCCTCGCGCGACGCCGTCGTGGCCGACCTGGAGGCCTCTCCGCTGACGTACCTGCTGGGCGGCGACCCGGGGTACCTGCTGGACACGCTGGTCGACACTCCCGCGTGGGATGCCATCCGCAGCGGATTGGCGGCGGGTCGCGCGCTGGCGGGCAGCAGCGCCGGGGCGATGGTGGTCTGCGAGACGCTGCTCCTGCGCAGCCCCAACCCCAGCCCGTCGGCGCGCCACGGGAAGCCGGGCCTGAGCCTGCTCCCCGGCGTGGTCCTCATCCCGCACCTCAACCGTTTTGCCCCCGGCTGGCTGGAGTCCGCCCGGCGCGAGGCCCGCGGGCGCGACATCCTCGGCCTCGACGAAAGCACCGGCCTGCTGTACGCCGGGGGCTGGCGGGCCCTGGGCCCGGGCCTGGTCCGGCTGTGGCGCCGGGGCCAGGACCCCGCGGTCGACGCCGCCGGCGGCCGGTCCCTGAGGTGGCGGCGCCCTGATTTCAGGGGGTTTCAGGGGCCCCCCGGCGTGGTGTAATCGGACGATGGCGACGATGAAGCGCGGTGCCGCGCTGTCGGTGGCGACGGCGACCTCGCTGCTCGGCGTCAAGGGCGGGGCCACGGTCGACGAGGTGATGGCCGCGCGCCGGGCGCAGGCCAAGATCTGGCACCCGGACATCAACCCCCGCTCGGGCTCCGCCGAGCGGATGGGGCTGATCAACCAGGCCACCGACATCCTGTGCGACCACATCCGCAGGGGCGGGGAGATCCTCGGCGGGGGCACCCGGCCCCCGGCTGCAAGCTGGCGGCGGCCGCCTCCGACCAAGCCACCTTCGCGGGTCTTCGAGGTCCGCTTTGCCGAGGACGAGGTCGGGGTCCCGGTGCTCGCCCCCGACCGCCAGGCTCGCTTGGACATCGACGAGATGGACGCTCTCCACGGGGGCGGCCGGACGGTCCGCTTCGTCCGGCGCGAGCCTGGCAGCTGCACGTTCTGCGCCGGGCTCGGCGCGGTGCCGTCGGGTCCCAAGCAGCTCTGCCGCACCTGCCGGGGCGAGAACGCCCTCACCTGCCCGGACTGCGAGGGGCGGGGCTGGATCCACCTCGCGCCGGGGTCATGCCGCCACTGCGACGGCACCGGCGCCGGGCTGGTGGAGCGCAGCGTCCACCTCAAGCTGCCCCCGGGCATCCGCGAGACGCGCCGGACCCTGGTCCGCGGCTGGGGCGACGTTGCCCCCGACGGCAGCGCCGGCAACCTGTGGGTCGACCTGGTGCCCGCGCCAACAGCGGTGCGCTCGGGGCCCTGGCGCTTCGACCACTATGGCCACAACTGGCCCCGCCCCGAGGCCCAGGTGACCGAGGGCTGGATCGCCATCGCCAACACCCCTCTGCCCGACGAGGAGATGCGCGAGCTGGGCTTCTGGCGGGACCCGGAGACCGACGAGTGGCTCCGCGAGGCGCCGTCCGAGGGCCCCCACCTGATCCTCGACATGATCCGGCAGCGACAGTTCTTCGTTCCCCAGACGGCCTCCTAAGGCAGAGGGGGACAGCGGGCGGCCAGCGGGAAGGCGGATCGGCAGCGCGACGCGCCGACGCGCGTCCTGCTGGTGGATGACCACCGGGTCATCGCTGACGGGATAGCCCTGCTGCTCGAGCGCGACCCCACGATCGTCGTCGCCGGGGTGGCCGGCAACGGCGCGGAGGCGGTGGAGATGGTGGAGCGCCACCAGCCCGACCTCGTGCTGATGGACTTCCGCCTGCCGGGCGAGAACGGCGCCGAGGTGGCCACCCGGATCAAGTCCTCGCACCCGGACATCGCGGTCCTCTTCCTGAGCGCCGACGACACCGACGGCGCGATGCTGGCGGCCGTCAAGGCGGGTGCCAGCGGCTACCTCGACAAGAGCGAGAGCAGCAGCCGCCTGGTCGACGCCGTCCACCGCGTCGCGGCGGGGGAGATGCTGGTACCGGCGGCGACGGTGGCGCGGCTGATGTCCGACCAGGAGCGGCGCCGGTCCGGCCAGCCCGACCTCACGCGCCGGCAGGCGGAGATCCTCGAGCTGATGGCGGTGGGCCTGGGGACCAGGGCGATCGCGGAGGAGCTGGAGCTCAAGCCAAGCACAGCAGCGTGGCACGTGCAGGCGGTGCTGGAAAAGCTCGGCGCGCACTCGCGTCTCGAGGCCGTGGCCCAGGCCAGCAGGCTGGGGTTGCTCAAGCGCTGACCGGGGTATATCTATACTCGTAGCCGCACATCGCCATCCCGTGGGGGCGCCAGGTTTCGACGGGGCAGTGGTTTGCGGGACTGCGAGCGGAGCGCCTGGCTCCTAAAACGGGCAAAAACATAACTGCGAAAAACACGCAGAGCCTCGCTCTAGCGGCGTAAGCCTCTAGGACTTGGTCCGGGCCATCGGCCCGGGGTCCCTCCCCTGAGCGTCCTGGTAGGGGGAAGGGATCACAAATACAGGGCTTGCCCGCACGGGAACCGTGATCGCCCAAGCGGGGACTCTCAAAGGATCGCTGGCGTCGAGCTGGCCCGACCGGAGGCAGGCTCGAGGCGAGACTAATTCCGGTCTACGCTCGTAGATGTTCCGCGGGACGCTGTTTCGGACGCGGGTTCGACTCCCGCCGCCTCCACCATATCTTTACCCTAAGGGCACCCATGCCCACCCCGATCCGCGTCCTGGTCCTCGAGGACAGCCCCTCCGACGCCGAGCTCGTGCTGTACGAGCTGCGCCGGGCGGGGTACCTCCCGGACTCCGAGGTGCGCGAGGACGAGGCCGGTTTCCGCGAGGCCCTGGACCGGCTCCAGCCCGAGCTGATCCTGGCTGACTACAACCTGCCCCAGTTCGACGCTCTCCAGGCGCTCGGGATCGTGCGCGAGAAGTCGGTGGACGCGCCGGTGGTCATCGTCTCGGGGGCCATCGGCGAGGACATGGCGGCAGCGGCGATCCGGGCGGGTGCCGCGGACTACCTCCTGAAGGACCGGCTGGGACGCCTGGGTCACGCGGTGTCACGCGCCCTGGTCGAGCGCGAGCTGGGGCGGGCCCGCCGGGTGGCCGACCTCGCGATGCGCCAGAAGGCGGCGCAGCTCCGCGCGGTCATGGACACCATCGGCGACGCGGTGGTGGTCGCCGATGCCACCGGCCGGGTGACCGACGCCAACGCCGCCGCGGTCGCGATGCTGGGGGCCGGCCGCGACGATATCGCCGGGCTCCAGCTCGATGGCCTGCTGGCGGCGGCGGGCCGGGACGGGGCGGTTACCCGGGTTGCGGTCGAGGGCACCGTCGTGGTGGTCGTCAGGCGCTAGCCCCCCCCAGCTTTGGGACCGCTCAGGCGGCGATCGCCTCCTGCAGCTCCTCGATCTCAAAACGCCGGTGCGCCGCGCCCGCCGCGGCCAGGTGCACCGTCACGCGGGTGACCGAAGTCATGGCCACGACCGGGTTGGCGCCCGACGCCAGCTCGCCCAGCAGCCTGCGGGCGTCGCTGATGACGGCGTCGTTGCGCTGCAGCTCCCGGCGGACGCGCGTGGCGATCTCCTGGTGGGTGTCCGGCGCCGCGTAGGTCTGGGTCCGGATGTGGAGGACGCGCGCTTCGTAGTCCTCCAGCAGGTCGCCCACCTGCGACGCCGGCCCGGCCCACGGCTGGCCCTTGTCGATCGCGCTGTGCAGGTCGCTCAGCGCCAGCTCCAGGCGGTCCTCGATCTCGGCGACCTCGGCAAGGTACCAGTGGTAGCGGGTTGCCCAGTCGCCGCGGCGCTCCTTCGGGGTCGCGTTGGCGGCGGTCTCGCGGCGGCTCCGGTTCAGCCAGTGGACGTCGTATGCGCGCCGCGCGGCTGCGTCGGTCAGCACCTGCTCGGCGTCGCTCACCACCGCCATCAGGCGGTTCCAGTCGTCGCCGTTCATCTCGGCGCGGTGCTTGTCGGGGTGGACCTCCCGGGCACGCCGACGGTACGCGGCCCTGATCCGGTCGACGCTCGCCCGCGGGGTCACCCCCAGCGCGAAGTAGAAGTTGATGGGCAGCCGCACCGTTGGCGGCAGCGGCACCGCCGATGCCACGTCGCGTTCGAACCGGGTCCGCGCCTCGGCGCAGATCGCGACGGCGTCCTCGGGCGAGCCGGCGTGGTCCGCCAGGAAGGCCTCGATCTCGGTCTCGGTGACGCCCTCGGAGTGCAGGCGCGTGGCGGCCTGCAGAAGCTTCTGCCGCTCGACCAGGCTGAGCCGGGGCTTACGGCCCAGGCGTCCGAAGATCGTATTCATACCATCGCCCCTCTATCGCGATCGCATCCGTCTAACCTGGGCTGAGTGTGGGACGCCCCGGGTCGGGGAGCGATTAACGTCCGGTAAATCCCTGTAAACCTTCGCTGTTAGCCTTGGAGCGATGGCTGATCCAGGGCTCACGGCACGGCTGCGGGCGGCGCGCCTCTACGTGGTGTCCAGCGACGGCGACCCCGCCCGGCAGGCGCGGACGCTCTGCGCCGCGATCGACGGTGGCGCGGACATCGTCCAGCTTCGTAACAAGCTCGCCACCCCTGGGGAGCTGGTCGAGGCCGCGCGCATCGTACGCGAGCATGCTCATGCCGCCGGCGCCCTGTTCATCGTGAACGACCACGTGGATCTGGCCGCCGAGGTCGACGCCGACGGGGTCCACGTTGGGCAGGACGACACGCCGGTCCCCGAGGCGCTGGCGGCGTTGCCGGGGAAAATCGTAGGCCAGTCCTCCCATTCGTTGGAGCAGGCCGTCGCCGCGGTCGGCGCCGGCGCCACGTACATCGGCGTCGGGCCGGTCTTCGCCACCCCGACCAAGGCCGGGCGCCCCGCGGTCGGCACCGACCTGGTGGTCCAGGTCGCGAAGCGCCTCGAGGGTCTCCCCTGGTTCGCGATCGGCGGCATCGACGAGCGCACCCTCCCCTCGGTGCTGGCCGCGGGCGCGCGCCGGGTGGCGGTGGTTCGCGCGGTCAGTGACGCGCCCGACCCCGCGGCGGCGGCCGCCAGGTTGCTCGCCATGCTGCCCGAGGCCGTGGCGGTGGGACTGTGAGCGACACCGCCACCGGTGCGGCGCTGACCGTCAACGGCGACGAGCTCGCGATGGGCGACACCCGGACGATCGGCGACCTCCTCGCCCGGCTCGACATTCGCCCGGGCCGGGTGGTGGTGGAGCACAACGGCACCATCCACCGTCGCGGCGAGGGCCTGGACGTCGTGCTGGCGGCCGGGGACGTCGTCGAGATCGTCCATTTCGTGGGCGGCGGTTGATGGCCACCGACGTGCGCGCCGCCACCGATGACCTGCGCATCGGCGAGGTCACACTCGGCTCGCGCCTGATCCACGGCACGGGCAAGTTCACCTCCAACGCGGTCCTCGCCGAGTGCCTGGCGGCCGCCCGGCCGTCGATGATCACGCTGGCGGTGCGCCGGCTCGGCCTATCGGACGGGGCGACATCCGAGCTCTCTGACGTCGACCTCGGCGCCTACGCCCTGCTGCCGAATACCGCTGGCGCGACCACGGTGGAGCAGGCGGTGCGCCTGGCGCGGCTCGGCCGGGCGGCCGGCCTGAGCGACCTGGTCAAGGTCGAGGTCATCGGCGACGAGGAGACCCTGCTCCCGGACCCTGGCGCCACGCTGGAGGCCACCAGGGTGCTGGTCGCGGAGGGGTTCACGGTGCTGCCCTACAGCAGCGACGACGTCGTCCAGTGCATCCGCCTGCAGGAGGCCGGCGCCGCCGCCGTGATGCCGCTGGGGGCGCCGATCGGCACCACGATGGGAGTTCTCAACCCCACCAACATCCAGCTGATCATCAGGAAGCTGTCCTGCCCCGTGATCGTGGACGCCGGGCTGGGGGTGCCCTCGGACGCGGCGCGCTGCATGGAGTGGGGCGCGGCGGGGGTCCTGGTGAACACCGCCATCGCCCGCGCCCAGGACCCGCCGCTGATGGCGCGAGCCTTCGCGGAGGCCGTCGCGGCCGGCCGCCGCGGCTTCCTCGCGGGCCGCGCCGAGATCAGCCTCCAGGCGCTCGCGTCGAGCCCCGTGGAGGGCCTGCCGAGCTGACCTCGATGCCCGCCGGCGGTGGTCCCCTGGTCGGCGACGTGGGCGAGCTGGGCCTGCTGGACGCGATCCGGCCCTACCTGGCCACCAGCGGCGGCGTCGCGGGTGGCGTGCTGACGATTGGCGCCGGCGACGACGCCGCGGCGTGGGAGCCCCCGTCGGACCGCGCGATCGTCACCACCACCGACAGCCTCGTCGAGGAGGTCCACTTCCACCGGCCAACCGACCCCGGGGTCGCGGGCGACGTCGGCTGGAAGCTGCTCGCGGTGTCGTTCAGCGACCTCGCGGCGATGGCGGCCCTGCCCGGCCCGGCCTTCATCTCCCTGGCGCTGCCGCCAGAGTGGCCGCTGGCGTGGGTGGACGCGATGTACCGGGAGATGGCTCGCCTCTGCCAGGAGCACGGCGCGGTGATCGCCGGCGGCAACATCACCAGTGCCGCCGCCGCGGTCCTGACCAGCACCTGCCTGGGGGTGGCCGAACCCTCGCGCATCCTGCGCCGCGACGGCGCCCGCCCGGGCTGGGCGCTGGCGGTGACGGGCCGCCTGGGCGGCGCCGCGGCGGCCCTGAGACTGGCCCACGACCCCGACGCCGTGCCGCGCCTCGGCGCCGCGGGTGAGGAGGCCCAGGCGGCGTGGCGGGCGCGCCTTCGGCGGCCGGAGCCGCGGCTGTCTGCCGGCGCGGCACTGACCGCCGCCGGCATCCGCGTCGCGCTTGATGTCAGCGACGGCCTGTACGTCGACGCGGGCCGCCTGCTGGGGGCGGGCGGCGCCGGCGGCCTGCTGCTCGACGCCGCCGCGCTACCTGTGGAGGTTGGTGTGCGGGAGGCGTGGCCGGGGGCCTGGCTCGACGTGGTCGGCGGGGGCGAGGACTACGAGCTGCTCTTCGCCGGCCCCCCTGAGATGGTGGACCGCGCCTGCCGGGCGCTTGGCGGCCAGGGCCTCGAGGCGGTGCGGATAGGCACCTTCGACGAGGGCCTGGGGGAGCGGGTCCTGGTCGACGGCGAGGAGCGGCCGGCCCCCGCGGTGGGGCATCTCCATTTCGGTGGCTGAGCCGGTCCGAGGGCTGCGCTCGGTGGCGGACACCGAGGCGCTTGGCGCCAGGCTCGGGGAGGCCTCGCGGCCAGGCGATGTCCTGCTGCTGGAGGGTCCCCTCGGGGCGGGCAAGACGGTGCTCGCGCGCGGCATCGCCCGTGGCCTGGGCGTGGCCGGCGAGGTCTCGAGCCCGACCTTTGTGCTAGTCCATCAGCATCTGGGCAGGCTGCCGCTGGTGCACGCGGACCTCTACCGGCTGGAGTCGCGCGCGGAGATCGATGCGCTGGGGCTCCTGGAGCTGGCGGAGGATGGCGTGCTGGTGGTGGAGTGGGCCGACCGGGCGCCCTGGCTGGGCGTCGACGGCGCGGCCCGGCTGGTGCTGACGCCGGCGGCGTCGGAGACCGCGCGCACGCTCGTGGTGGTCTCGGCGCCCGCCCACCTGGGCGCGGTTGTCGACGCCGCGCCATGATCCTGGCCATCGACACCTCCGGCGGCGAGCTGGTGCTGGCGCTGGTGGATCCGTCGGCGCCGGCCGGCAGCGGGCTGGTGGCCGGCCTGGCCGAGCCGGGTGGGCGTCAGCAGGCGCGCATCGGCCCGGCGATCGAGGCCCTGGTGGCCGGTTACGGTGGTTTGGCGGTGGTCGATGGGGTCGCGGTGGTGGCGGGCCCGGGGTCGCACACGGGGCTGCGTGTGGGGCTGGCCTTCGCCGCCGGCGTGGCCTTTGGTCGCCGCCTCCCACTTCATCCGCTGCGCAGCCTGGTGGTGGCGGCGCACCGCGCCGAGGACGGCGGCGGACCGGTGACCGCGCTGGTCGCGGCGGGGCGGGGGAAGGTGTTCTCCCAGAGGTTCCTGAGGGAGGCCGCGACGCGGCGGGAGGCGGGCGCGGTGACGCGCGTCGGGCTCGACGTCCTCGACGGCGTACCGCCGGTCGTCGCCGAGCCGGCGGTGGTGGCGCTGGCGGTCGCCGCGGGGCTGCCGGTGGCAACGGTCCGGGCGTCGGAGACGGCCCTCGCGGCGGCTGCCCGAGAGGCCTTCGAAGCGGGTCCGAGCGTGTCATATGATGAGCTTCGAGGCGACTACGGAGACGATGTGACGTGATCCTGAAGCAGCGCACCGTGATCGAGGAGATGACGCTGGACGACATCCCGACGGTGCAGGAAATCGAGCGCGAGATCTTCCTCACGCCCTGGCCCCGGAACGCCTATCGGCGCGAGATCCAGCAGAACAAGATGGCCAGCTACGTCGTGCTTCGCGACGGCGACGAGATCGTCGGCTACGCCGGCCTCTGGAAGATGCGGGACGAGGCCCACGTGACCACCGTCGGCGTACGCCGGCGCGACCAGGGCCGCGGCTTCGGGATGGCGCTGATGGTCGCGCTCATCGAGCGCGCCTACATGCTGGACGCGCGCTGGATGACGCTCGAGGTGCGGGCCTCCAACCACGGCGCGATGGCGCTGTACGAGAAGCTCGGTTTCAAGGTGATCGGCCGGCGCCGCGGCTATTACACGGACGACGGCGAGGACGCGGTGGTGATGTGGTCGGACTCCCTCGCCGCGCCCTCGTTCCAGGCCCACTACCAGGAGCTGCGCGAGCGGTTTGGCGAGGTCATCGCCTTCTCTGCTTACCCTGGGGATTGAGACCTCCTGTGACGAGACGTCGGCCGCGCTGGTGGAAGACGGCGGGAGGATACTCAGCAACGTAGTCAGCTCCCAGGTCGAGCTGCACACCTCATTTGGCGGGGTGGTGCCAGAGCTCGCGGCGCGGGCTCACCTCGAACGGATCGCCCCGGTGGTGGACGCCGCGCTGCGCGATGGCGGCCGCAGCCTGGACGATGTCGATTTGGTGGCGGTGACCCGCGGGCCCGGGCTGGTGGGGCCGCTGCTGGTCGGGGTGGGGTTTGCCCAGGCGCTGGCGATGGAGCGCGTGCTGCCGGTTGTGGGGGTCAGCCACCTCGACGGCCACATCAACTCCGCTTTTCTCCACGACGCCGCCGCCGAGGCGCCGGTCCTGGTGCTGATCGTGTCGGGGGGGCACACCGAGCTGGTGCTTGTCGACGCCGAGGGCGCCCCTCGGGTGCTTGGCCGGACGCTGGACGACGCCGCGGGCGAGGCGTTTGACAAGGTCGCGCGGATGCTGGGGCTGCGCTACCCGGGCGGGCCTGAGATCGATCGCATCGCCGGGCGGGGCGGCGGCCGGGCGGCGGACTTCCCGCTGCCCCGCGTGACGGTCGATGGCCTCGACTTCAGCTTCAGCGGGCTCAAGACGGCGGTGCGCTACCGGCTCGAGAAGGAGCTGGGGCTACCCCAGGGCGGGCTGGAGCGCGCCGACGCGGCGGCCATGCCACCCCAGCTTGTCGGCGCCGCGGCGGCGGCGTTCCAGGAGCGCGCCATCGACCACCTCCTGGAGAAGCTGGAGCTGGCGGTCGGCGCGACAACCCCGCAGACCGTGGCGGTGACCGGGGGGGTGGCCCAGAACCGCGGACTGCGGGCGCGGCTGGCGGAACGGTTCGCCAGCGCGACGCGCCTGGTCATTCCTCCGCCGGAGCTGTGCACCGACAACGCGGCGATGATCGCGGCCGCCGGGTTTCGGCTGTGGCAGCGTGGTGAGGGTGCGAGCCTGGAGGTGGAACCGGGGCTCAGATTGAGCCCAGGTTGAAACGGGCTCGGGGCGGGTAATAGACTTAGCACTCGCAACTACTGAGTGCTAAAGAAAGGACCTGTGAGGAGGAGCCCATGAACCTGCGTCCACTGGCCGACCGCGTCGTTGTCCGTCCCCTCGAGAGGGAAGAGGTCACCAAGAGCGGCATCGTGCTGCCCGACACCGCCAAGGAGAAGCCCCAGGAGGGCATCGTCGAGGCCGTCGGCAACGGTCGCCTGAACGAGACCACCGGCAAGCGTGAGCCCATCGACGTCACCGTCGGCGACACCGTCATCTACTCCAAGTACGCCGGCAACGAAGTCAAGCTCGACGAGCAGGAGTACCTGATTCTCAGCGAGAAGGACATCCTGGCGATCGTCGCCAACGGCAAGAACAAGAACTAGCCCGGCTTCCCGGAAAGGTAGACGATGCCCAAGCAGCTTCTCTTCGACGAGGCCGCCCGCGAACACCTTCGCGACGGCGCGACTCAGCTGGCCGACGTGGTGAGGATCACGCTGGGGCCCAAGGGCCGCAACGTGGTGCTGGACAAGAAGTTCGGCGCCCCGGTGATCACCAACGACGGCGTCACGATCGCGCGCGAGATCGAACTCGAGGACGCGTTCGAGAACATGGGCAGCGCCCTCCTTAAGGAGGTGGCCACCAAGACCGGTGACGTCGCCGGCGACGGCACCACGACGTCCGTGGTCCTGGCCCACGCCATGATCGTCGACGGGCTGCGGATGGTGGCCGCGGGGGCCAGCCCCGTGACCCTGAAGCAGGGCATCGAGGCCGCCAGCGCCCGCGTGGTGGCGCGCATCGGGGAGCTCGCCAAGCCCATCAAGGGCCATGACGAGATCGCCCAGGTCGCGGGCATCTCTGCCGGAGACCCCGAGATCGGCCAGCTGATCGCCGACGCCATGGACCGCGTCAGCAGCGACGGCGTGATCGAGGTGGAGGAGGGACAGAGCTTCGGCACCGAGATCGAGGTCGTCGAGGGCATGCAGTTCGACCGCGGCTACGTCAGCGCCTACTTCGTCACCGACCAGGACAAGATGGAGGCCGTCCTCGAGGACCCCTTCATCCTCATCACCGACAAGAAGGTGGCGTCGATCCCGGAGATCCTGCCCGTGCTGGAGAAGGCGATGCAGGGCGGCCGGCCGCTGCTGATCATCGCCGAGGACATCGAGGGCGAGGCCCTGGCCACCCTGGTGGTCAACAAGGTGCGCGGCACGTTCACCGCGGTCGCGGTCAAGGCGCCGGCATTTGGCGACCGCCGCAAGGCGGTGCTCGAGGACATCGCGATCCTCACCGGGTCGCAGGTGATCACCGAGGAGATCGGCCTCCGGCTGGAGGACACCCGGCTGGACCAGCTGGGCTCGGCCCGCCGCGTGACCATCGACAAGGACAGCACCACGATCGTGGAGGGCGGGGGCGACGGCGCCAAGATCAAGGCCCGGGTGCAGGAGCTGCGTGACCAGCTGCCCGAGACGGACAGCGACTGGGACCGTGAGAAGCTCGAGGAGCGGATCGCCAAGCTGGTGGGCGGCGTTGCCGTGATCAAGGTCGGGGCGGCCACCGAGACCGAGCTGAAGGAGCGGAAGGCGCGCATCGACGACGCCCTCTCCGCCACCCGTGCCGCGGTCGCGGAGGGCGTGGTCCCCGGCGGGGGCACCGTGCTGGTGCGCGCCGCCGACAGCATCGACGGCCTCGGCCTCGAGGGCGACGCCGCCACGGGCGCCGCGATCGTGCGCCGGGCGCTGATGGCGCCGCTGCACCAGATCGCCGAGAACGCGGGCGCGGAGGGGTCGGTCGTGGTCGAGGAGGTCGCTCGCCGCAAGGGCAACGTCGGCTATGACGCCGCCACCGGGGAGTACGTCGACATGCTCAAGGCGGGCATCATCGACCCCGCTAAGGTGACCCGCACGGCGGTGCAGAACGCCGCCAGCATCGCGGGCATCCTCCTGACCACGGAGACCCTGGTCGCGGATAAGCCGGAGGAGCCGGTGGGCGCCGGGGGCGGTGACCACGCGGGCCACAGCCACGGCGGCATGGAGGACTTCGGGGACGATTACTAGGCGTCGATAATTGACGCCATGAAGCTCGCGGTCGGCCAGTTCGACGTCAAGATCGGGGAGGTCGACACCAACCTTGCCAGCGTGGCGCGGCTGGCCGGGAAGGCGGCCGACGCAGGCGCGGACCTGCTCGTGCTGCCGGAACTGTGCACCGCCGGCTACGCCTTCACCGACACCGCCGAGATGGCGCCCTACGCGGAGGTGGCCACGGCGACGGAGCTCGGCCGGGCGCTGACCGGCTGGGCCGAGCTGGCCGCAAAGCACGGGATGCACATCGTCGGTGGCTACCCCGAGGCCGCCGACGGCGCCTTCTACAACAGCGCGGCGCTGTTCGGACCGTCGGGCCTGGTGGGCAACTTCCGCAAGATCCACCTCTTCTACAACGAGAAGGACCTGTTCCAGCCGGGCGACCTCGGCTTCCCGGTGTTCGACCTGCCCTTCGGCCGCGTCGGCCTCATGGTCTGCTACGACATCTGGTTCCCGGAGTCCTCCCGCTCGCTTGTGCTGGGCGGCGCCGAGCTGATCTGCACGTCGGGCAACTTCGTCACCGCCTTCCGCCGCCGCCTCTACGACGAGCGCGGGTTCACGCAGGCGGACGTCGCGGCCATGGGCATCGCCGCCCAGAACCAGGTCTACGTCGCGCTGAGCAACCGCATCGGCGAGGAGCGCGACCTTGGTTTCACCGGGGCGAGCATGGTGGCGGGCTGGGATGGCTTTGCCGTGTCGGGACCGGCCGCCGGCGACGAGGAGGCGCTGCTGGTCGTGGAGATCGAGCTCGCCGAGGCCACCCGCAAGCGCCAGCGCAACCCCCGCAACCACGTGGTCGAGGACCGCCGCCCGGAGATGTACCGCACCGAGCCGGCGTGACGCTCGACCTGGGACGGATCCTCAGCCGCACCTACTCGATCTGCTGGCGCCACAAGTGGCTCTGGCTGCTGGGCGTGTTTGGTGGCGGCCTTCATCCGCGACAACGCCTGGCTGATCCTCCTTGTCGTGGTGCTGCTCGTCGTGCTGGCCCTGGTGGTATTCGTGTTCACCTGCGTTGCCCTGCCGGCCTCGGTGTGGGCCGGGTTGGCCCTCGATGCCGGGGAGCCCGCCGGCCTGGGCGCCGCCTGGCGACAGGGGAGGCGGCGATTCTGGGTATACGTGCGGCTCTCGCTCCTGCGCCTGCTGATCGCACTGGGGCTGGTTGCCCTGGCATCCGTACTCGGCCTGCTGGGGGTGGCGGTCTACTCTGCCGCCGGCAGCGCCTCGCTGGTGGCGCTGATCCCGCTCGGCATCGTGCTCTTCCTTCTCTTCCTGGTCGCGGTGCTCGTGGTCAATCTTCTGCTCGCGTGGTCGGAGCGAACCGCGCTCATCCTCGGGGTCGGCGCCGTGGACGCGATGCGGTCGAGCGCGTGGATCACGCGCAACAACAAGCTGGACACCGTGATCTTCGCGATCGTCTTCGGACTGGTGACCGGCCTGACCGGCATCGGGGTGTTCCTGGTCGCGGCGCTGGTGGCGTCGCCCGGGATAGTCATGCTGGTGGTGGGGCTTCTCGGCGGGGGCGGGGTTCTTGCGATCGTCGGGCTGGCCTGGAT
>JAXDLV010000114.1:0-7559 GCA_034666445.1 Chloroflexota bacterium
GGACGGTCACCGGTGACCTGACGGTGGGTGGCAACGTGAGCGCCAGCGGCGTCACCTTCGGCGGCTCGATCGCCGTCCCGGGCGACATCACCGGCGACGTCGGCCACTTCAACAGCCTCACCAACAACGGCAGCCCGAACCTCTCGATCAACCCGGCGGGCGTGCTCGACCTGGCGCCTGCGACGCTGACGTTCAGCCCGACCGGCGGAAACGTCTCGCTCGACGCGACCGGCAACCTGACCGCGGCCGGCAACCTGACCGCTGCCAACAACCTCAGTGCCAGCAACACCGTCACCGGCCTGCAGCTGGTCTCGACCGAGGCCGTCGGCGCGCCGCTGTCGGTCAGCAGCAGCGCCCTGGTGACCAACCTCCACGCCGAGTTTGCCGACAACCTGACCGGCTTCAGCCCCGCCGGCTTCCTTGACACCAGCGCCACCGCCCAGGCCAAGGCCGGCGCCCTGACCATCGGCGGGCTGCTCACCGGCAGCGGCGGGGTCACCACCCCCACCCTGACCGTGGGCGGCAACGTCCTCTCCGGCGGCGTCCTGACCGGCACCCTGGAGATCGCCGGCAACACCAAGCTCGACGCCGACCTCCAGGTGGTGGCCAACACCACGATCGGCGGCACCCTGTCCGTCACCGGCGCCAGCGACTTCACTGGCCCGGTGGCGATCGCCGGCCCCGCGGTCGCGGGCTACGCCCTGACGGTCAATGGCAACGCCGACATCACCGGCAACACCGCCATCGGCGGCAACGCAACTGTCGCCGGCAACAGCAACCTCAACAACGCCGACATCGGCGGCGACCTCAGCGGCGCGAAGTTCGCGGGCACCTGCGCGACGACCGGCGTGGCCGTCGAGAACTGCGTCATCGCGCTGACCGGCACCCCCAAGACGATCGTGGTCACCGCGGGTGGTGACCTCACCCCGGCGACCGGTTACTACGTCACGCCGGTGAGCAATGTCCTCTTCACGGTCACCTTCACAGGCGGCGTCCCCCCGGCTGGCGTGGCGCTTTACTGGGTGGCGGTACAGTAGTTCGAGATGGCTGACAGCCCCGCCGCATCCTCCCGTGCCGGCCTGCGCACAGGCCGTTCACCGCTGCCGATCGTCGCCATGGTGCTGGCCGTCTCGATCGCGGCCAACATCGCTCTCGCGGCGGTGCTCATCCTCGGTCGCGCCACCCCCGCGGTCGGCGCCGAGTCGTTCAACAAGGACGCCTGGTATGGCGTCTTCATCAACAACAACGAGGCCTTCATAGGCCACGTCGCCAGCGCCGACGGCCAGTACATCAAGATGACCGACATCTGGTACCTCACCCTGTCGGCCACGGACGACCAGGGCAAGGCGATCGTCAACCCCGCCCCGGACCAGATCAAGACGAACATCAACAAGCTCGGCTCCGGCCTCTATGGCCCCAAGGACCAGGTCCAGATCATCCGGGGCAACATCCGCTACTACACGGAGCTGCGCAACGACTCCCCGGTGGTCACCCTGATCACCCGGTGCGAAGCCCAGGGCGAAAGCTGTCCCGCCCTGAAGCCGGCTCCCAGTCCGCGCTAGATGCGGGACGCGGTCCGCAGGGGGTTCGGAGAGCTCCGGAACTTCCGTGAGTGGCGCCTGTCCACCAAGATCATGGTCGGCTTCATGGTCGTGGCCATGGGCGCGATCTTCTTCTTCTCCCGCCAGAGCGAGGCCCAGGCCACCCAGACCCTGACCAACGCCCAGAGCAAGCTGCTCACGTCGCTGGCCAGCTCGGTGGCGATCCAGGTGGAGAGCCAGGTGCTGCAGTACCGCCGCGACGCCACCCAGGTGGCCACCGACCCCGAGGTCATCACCTACATGAGCCAGGACCCCGCTGCGCGTGCGCAGAGCGGCGCGGCGCTGCTCAAGCGGCTGAAGCCGGCGCTGACCTCCGACCCCGACTACCGGCTGCTGCTCCTGTTGGACAATACCGGGCATGTGGTGATCTCCGACGAGGTCGGCGTCCAGGGGCAGGACTACAGCCAGCGGGAGTTCTTCACCAAGGGGCTGGTGGCGCCCTCCTCGGACCCCTACATCTCTGACATCACGCTGGCCGAGGACCGCCGGTCGCAGATCGTCTACGTGGCCGCGCCGGTGCGCGACGCCGTCGGCAAGGTGCTGGGCGTGGCCGCCATCCGGCTCGCCCCCGACCACCTTGCCGCGCCCCTGAAGAGCAAGGACCTGGAGCTGCAGCACAGTGACGGGTACCTGGTCAGCCGCCAGGGCGTGGTCATCGCCAACAGCGTCAGCCCCTCGATGAACTACAAGACGCTGGGGCAGATCGACACCACCCAGCAGGAACAGGTCAAGCTCCAGTACGGCCTTGACAAGGTGGAATCGCTGGGCCAGGACAACCTGGCCGACAAGGTCACCGGCGCCACCGACTCCGGCTTCACCCAGGCCCACCTCGTCAACGCCGAGCAGACCGACGTCATCGGCTGGGCCCCGGTGCCCCAGCAGCGCTGGACGGTGATGGTCAGCGAGGACCAGAGGGTGTTCACCGCCGACGTCAGCGACCTGTCGCGGACCCAGTTCTTCAACGCCGCGGTGCTGGCGCTGATCATCGGTGGGCTGGTGATATTCGCCGGCCGCATGTTCGAGAGCACGGAGCGCGAGTCGCTGTCGGACCCGCTCACGGGGCTGGCCAACCGCCGCTTCCTCCAGGAGATCATGCTGCGCGAGCTGCGCCGCGCCCAGCGGTCCAACCAGCCGGTGTCGCTGATCATCGCGGACATCGACCACTTCAAGGGCGTCAACGACACCTACGGCCACAACGTCGGTGACGAGGTCCTCGAGCAGGTGGCCGGGATCATGCTGTCCAGTGTTCGCGCCACGGACTTCGTCATCCGCTACGGCGGCGAGGAGTTCGTGATCCTCCAGCCCGAGACCCGCGCCGCCGACGCCGCGACCGTCGCCGACAAGCTCCGCAAGACCATCGGCGACACGATCATGGAGTCCACGTCGCGGCCGGGGGTCACCCTCAAGGTGACGATCAGCGCCGGCATCGCGGCCTTCCCGATCGACGGCCAGACCGGTGAGCAGGTGATCCTCAAGGCCGACAAGGCGCTGTACTGGGCCAAGCAGAACGGCCGCAACCGGGTCGCCTCGGTGCACGACATGGAAACCGAAGCCGACACGGAGGAGCCCGAGGCGAAGAAGATCGCCTCGATCGACAAGCGCTAGCCCCGCGGCGTACGATCCTGCCAGCACTGGGCGGGGGAGTGAGGTGATTGGCTTGGCAGCTGGATTGACGTCGTGAACCCCATGATCTGCGGCGTGCCGACGACGCTGCCTGACACGGCGGCTGGGGCGGGGCTGACCGGGCTGGCGTTCATGGCCGTCGGGCTTGTCGTCGCGGTGGCCGTCCTGCGGCGCCGCCGGCCGGCGTGGTGGCCCGCGGTGGTGCTGCCGGGGCTGGCCCTGCTGGCGCTGATGTCGCTTCCCGCTGCGGCCGTTGAGTGTGACGACACGCCGGCGCCTGCCCCGGTCGGGACCGCCGGCGACCGCGCCGTGGTGGTGGCGGTGATCGACAACGGCAACTCGCCGTACCACTACGACTTCCTTGCCTCGCGGATGCCGCAGGCGGGTACGGCGGATGCGCTGCCGCTTGACCAGCCGCCCGACACGTACCTGGCCGGTTTTCCGGCACCGTCCACCTTCGCCGACTACGGCCCGCTCAACCTGACATTGCCCGGCGATGACCCCGACCAGGCGCAGCAGGACCTGTTCGACGCCGATGCCGCCCAGTGGGACACGATGCAGCAGTCCAACAGCGGAACGGTCCACTACCGATGGGTGCCCGGGACCAAGCTGATCGGGATCCTCGGCTTTGGCGGCGCATCGCCGCAGGTCTACTCCGCCGGTGCCCACGGCATGGGCACCTCCAGCGTGTCCACCGGCAACATCCACGGCACCTGCCCGGAGTGCCTACTGGTGTTCATCCAGTACACCAACAGCAACACCGCCGAGGACGCCCTGACGTGGGCCATGAGCCAGCCGTGGATCGACGTCATCACCAACTCCTACGGCTTCTCCTCCTCCATCGAGCTGCGCGACCGGATCTACAACGGCACGGACGTGGCCACCGAGAAGGCCGCCAGCGACCGCGGCCAGGTCGTGTTCTTCTCGGCCGGCAACGGGCTGGAGAACGCGTTCACGATCCCCAACAGCACGCTGCTGTCGTCCCAGGAGGGCCCCGACTGGGTGGTCACCGTGGGCGCCACCAGCCCCGCCGACAACGACTTCACCGGCACCGGCAAGCCGGCGAAGGTGGCGGGCATCGGTTACGGCTACCCGTCCGCCTACGGCTCCAGCACGGTCTCCGACGGCGATGACTTCAGCGGCACGTCCAACGCCACCCCGGAGGTCGCCGGGATCTACGCGCACGCCCTGTACCGCGCCCGGCAGGACCTCGGCGGACCTTCGAGGGTGCAGGAGGGCGGCGTGGTCGCGACCGGCCCGCCGCAGGCCTGCGGCGCCGCGATCGCCGACTGCGCGATGGGCGACGGGCAGCTGACCGCGCTGGAGCTGCGCTACGCGCTGTACCACGGGGCGACTCCCACCAAGGGCTACTTCGAGGACGGCGTGACCGGAATCATCAGCGTGCCGGTGGCGATCGCCGACTCGCGCTTCGCCACCGAGGGCCACGGCACATATCGGGGCCTGCTGGACGGGCCGGACCTCTTCCAGGCGACGTTCGAGCAGCGCCTGTACGGCGTGCTCTTCGGCCGCCAGCCCCCGCCTGACCGCCCGGTGGGTGAGGTCGACTGGATGCGCGTCGACTCCTGGTGCCGGCAGCACATCTGGGGCGAGTGGGGCGGTGGCTACTACACCGACGCCACCAACACCCCGCTGCCGTCCTCGGACCCCGTCGGCTGGCCGATCCGCTCGACCCTCCAGGCGGCCTGCCCCTCCCTCCAGCCGCCGCCGAAGACCTGAGCCTCAGCCCGCCCGCGCGGGGGTGTCATTCGCCCGCCCGGAGGCGTATGTTGGTGTCCAGGGGGAGCTCGTCCACCGGGGCCGGCGACGAGGTGAACACATGTCGCAGACCCCCGTCCTCCCGCAGGGCCCACCGGCCGCGCCGCCCTCCCGGATCGATCGCATCCCCTACAAGGCCGGCCATCCCAGGGTCAACATCGCGGTGACGCTGATCCTGGTGGCGGTGCTGCTGGCCTTCGCGCTGGTCGAGGCGGAGCGCCTGGCCCTCTTCTAACCGAGTCTCTCGACGGCCGCGGGCAGGGCCTCCAGGTCCGGAAGGACCTCGACGTCGATGCCCCAGAAGCGGGGGTGCTCCTGGCGGAACTCGTGCGTGAGCAGGGGGTGGAGGCCGACCTTGCGCGGCCCCATCACGTCCTCCCGCAGGCGATCGCCGACGAAGACAGCCTCCTCCGGCGCCACGTCGACGAGGCGCAGCGCCTCCTCGTAGATCGCGACGTTGGGCTTGCGCAGGCCCAGCTCCGAGGAGTAGACGGTGGCGTCGAAGAAGTCGAACAGGTCGTGGTGGCGCAGCTGGTCGCGCATCGAGCGGGGTGGGAACGCGGCGTTGGAGACGATGCACAGCCTGAGGCCGCGCGCCTTGAGGGTCTCCAGCACATGGCGGGTGTGGGGGCTCGGCAGCACGCCGTTGAACCACGCCACCTGCTCCTGGTCGATAACCCACTCCAGCAGCTCCGGCTCGACGTTGAGGCCCATCACGCCGAGCGCGTCGCGGTACAGCTCGGCGATGTCGACCTCCTGCTCGGCGCCGCCCTGGTAGCTCTCCGTGATGGCGTCGTCGACGCGGATCGAGACCCCCTCGATGAGGTCGGCGGCCTGGGGGATCTCGCGCTCCAGCTCGGTCTCCAGCCGGTGGTTGATTGCGTGGTAGGCCTCCAGCAGGTGCGACTCCGGCCGCTGCAGGTCGACCAGCGTGTGGCCGTAGTCCAGCAGCACGGCGCGGATGCTCACCGGCGCGGCCTCATCGCAGCGACCTGAGGGTCTCGAGGTTGCGGCGCCCCTCCGTGTTCTCGTCGCCGGGGGTCTCGAGGATGTACGGCAGGTTGCCCAGGACGTCGTGCTGCAGCAGGAGCGCGAACGTGTCGGTGCCCAGCAGTCCCTCGCCGATGTGCCAGTGGCGGTCGGCCTTGCCGCCGGCGGGGACCTGGGTGTCGTTGGCGTGGATCACGAACAGGCGGTCCAGCCCGACGACGGCGTCCAGCTCGGCGATGGTGTCGCCCGACATCTCCGCGCCGGTCATGTCGTAGCCCGCGCTGTGGGCGTGGGCGGTGTCGAAGCAGATGCCCACGCGGTCGGCGTGGGCCTCCAGCCGGCGCAGCAGCTCGGCCAGCTCGTCGAAGCGCCCGCCGACGTTGTCACCGGTGCCGGCCGAGTTCTCGAGGAGCAGCCGCGGTGAGCCGATCGGGGCCACCTTCTCCAGCGCGTTCTCCACGGCGGCGACGATGTTGTCATACGCGCTGTCGAGGCCGGCGCCCTTGTGGCTGCCGATGTGCACGATGACGTGGTCCAGGCCGTAGGCGGCGCCGCGGCTGAGCTCGTCGGCGAGGGCGGCCACGGACTTGCCGTAGATGGGCTCCTCGCTGCCCGCCATGTTGATCAGGTAGTTGGCGTGGCTGACGACGGTGCCCACGCCGGCCTCCCGCAGGCTGTCGGTGAAGGCGCGCGCGGCGCGGGGGTCGGCCATCCTGGACCGCCAGGCGGTGGGGTCGCACGTGAAGATCTGGGCCGCCTCGAGGCCGAGGTCGACAGCAGTCTCGATCGCGGCGGGGAAACCGCGGTCGACCCCGACGTGGAGCCCGAGCGCGGCCGTCAAACGGGGCGCGGGTCGGCGGCCCGGGCGCGGGCCGCGGCGGCACGCACGGCGATGAGGCCGGCGGACGCGCCTGCGCCGATGCCGTTGTCGATGTTCACGACCGTGATCCCCGGTGAGCAGGACTGGAGCATCCCGAGCAGCGCGGCCAGGCCGCCACCGCCGGCGCCGTAGCCCACCGACGTGGGGACCGCGATCACCGGCGCCGACACCAGTCCCCCGACCACCGAGGGCAGCGCCCCCTCCATGCCCGCGACCACCACCAGGGCGTCGACGGCGTCCTTCAGCATTGCCGCCAGCGGCTCCGCCAGGCGGTGGAGGGCGGACACTCCGACGTCGTAGGCCGTCGTCACCGTCACCCCCATCGTCTCGGCGACCATGCGTGCCTCCTCCGCGACGTCGACGTCGGAGGTGCCGGCCGCGAGGATGCCGATGGCGGGCCCGCCGGGCGCGGGTTGCGGGCGGCTGGCGCCGCGCGCCACCAGGCGGCGTCCGCTGCCAAAACGCTCGTACTCGGCGCCGGCCGCCGCCGCCGCCGCGGCGAGGGCCTCATCGTGGTCGGCGTCGACGCGCGAGACCAGCGCGAAGCCGGCCGCCTCGCTCATCACCGTCGCCAGCCGCGCCGTGTCAGCGGGCGACTTGCCGGGCGCGTAGATGACCTCGGGCACGCCCTTGCGGCGGACCCGGTCGGGGTCCAGGCGGGCGAGGTCGCCGACCTCCACCACGCGCTC
>JAXDLV010000115.1:0-17532 GCA_034666445.1 Chloroflexota bacterium
GTTGAGGAGCATCACCCAACTGTGGCTGTCGACCTCTGAGTCGTTGCCCACCCAGCGCAGCGACAGTGGCGGCTGCTGGCCCGCAATCGCGGGGCCGATCACCGGGCCCCGCCGGGTGACCAGCACGTCCTCGCCGACCGGTTTTCCGCCGCGCACCCGGATCACCTCGCGGAAACGGACCGCGTCCTGCCACCCGCCGAGGTCCTCGAACTGCATCGGGTTGTTGGGGTTGAACCGCTCCACGTAGAGCTGCTGGATCGAGACGCCGCTGTTGACCAGCCCCCATGCGATGTCGCCGTTGTGGCCCATCACCACGAATGGGCTGCCGCAGAACGTGAGCCCCGCGACCTCGTGCTCGGGCGTGGTGACATGGACCTGGTACCAGGGGCTGGGGATGCCGACCACCGAGTGGGGGTCGTTGGCCAGCAGCGGCCCGCCGGTGGCGCTCCTGGCGCCCCTGACCACCCACGAGTTGCTGGCCGGCGACCAGCTGCTCATCCCCAGGATGTCCTCCGCCGCCGCCAGCTCCACCAGCAGCGGGTCGGCCGCCAGGGGCACGCCGGCGCTCCCGGGGGGCGCCGGCTCGGCCACCGCATCCCCCCAGTCGCCGACGAGGGGATGGCCCGCCGGGTAGCGCGGCTCCAGGTCCGCCATGGCCTCCGGGCCGAGCTCCTTGAGGAGGCGCGCGCGAACCAGCTGTGCCTCCCAGTTGCCGGACTGGCTGAAGGCGAGCAGCCGGCCGCAGGCGATCGTGTCCTCGGGCCGCCATGGCTCCGGCCGGTGGCGGAGGATGGTGAACTCGGCGGCCAGCGGTCGGTCAGCCATCGCCGCGTTGACGCCGTCGGTGTAGGCCAGCAGCAGCGGCCTGACGGCGCTGCCCGCGTGGGTGACGTGCCACTCCGCCTCGGACACCCGGTAGAGGCCGAGGCGGCGCATCAGCCGGTCGCTGGGCACGGCGCGCTCCCCCAGCACCTCCGCCAGGCGCCCCGCGGCGAGCCGGCGCTGCAGCTCCATCTGCCACATGCGCTCCTGGCCGTGGAGAAAGCCGACCGCAAAGGCCGCGTCGTGGCGCGACGACGCCGACACGTGGGGCACGCCACGGGCGTCGCGGACCACCTCGACCTCGGCGTCGAGACCCGCGACCGCCAGGCCGCCCGTGGTCCTCGGCAGGGGCCGCCGGAAGATGACGGCGTACGTCGCGAGGACGAGCGCAATGACGGCGACAAGGGCGCCCGCGAGCGCGATCAGAGCCGTCCCGAGGACCCCCATGAGTTAGGCAAAGATACCGGTGGGGTAACAATAGAATCGAGTCATGCAGCCCGAGGTCGTCATCTACACCACGCCCACCTGCAGCTACTGCGCGCAGGCCAAGCGCTGGTTCGCGGAGCACGGTGTGACGTACACCGAGTACGACATCACGCGGGACCCGGCACGCGCGGCGGAGGTCTACCGCCTCACGGGCCAGCAGGCGGTACCCGTCATCCGCGTCGGCGCCCAAGTCCTCGTGGGATACGACCCGCTGCAGCTGGCCCGGCTGATCCCGATGGACCCCGAGGGCCAGGTGGCGAGCAATGGCGCCAGGAAGGTCAGCCTGGGCATGGCAGCGCAATCGCTTACCCACGAGAAGGCCGGAGAGGCGGGCCTGCCCGCCGCGTTCGGCGTGGTCGTCGGGCCGGTCCGCGAGGGAGGCCCCGCCGGCGCCGCGGGCATCCTCGAGGGCGACATCATCGTCGGCATCGGCAGCTACACGCTGCAGAACCTCAACCAGCTGCTGAGCATCGTCGCCAACAAGCAGCCCGGCGACACGCTTTCGGTGCGCGTCTGGCGGGACGGCCGCGAGCTCGATGTCGAGATCACGTTCCCGGCGGACGAGCCCACGCCGGGCGAACCCCCGGCAGCCACTGGGAGCCCAGCGGACGGCACGGCCCCAGCTTCGGGCGAGGCGCCGCCACCCGGCGCCACCAGCCCCTTGGAACCGACGCCACGAGCCTGAGGGAGCGCTTCAAGCCGGGAACCACGCTGGTCGGCGGCCACCGCGGCAACCCGGCCGAGTACCCCGAGAACACGATCGCCTCCTTCGAGTCCGCCGTCGAGCTGGGCGTCGACGTCATCGAATGCGACGTCCATCTCACGGCTGACAACCAGCTGGCGGTGATCCACGACCACACGCTGGATCGCACCACCGACGCCACCGGGCCGGTCGCGCGCCGCACCATGGCGGAGCTGGTGAAAGTCGACGCAGGGGGCGGCCAGCCCGTGCCGCGGCTGGAGGAGGTGCTCGATGTCGCACGCGGCCGCGCCGGCATCGCGATCGAGGTGAAGAGCCTGCCCGTCAAGTACAAGGGCATCGAGGAGCGGTTGGTCGAGGTGCTGCGCGACGCCGCGATGGTCGCCGACACCGTTGTCCTCAGCTTCGACCACCGCGTGGTCAGGCGCGTGCGCGAGCTGGAGGACGGCGTGGTGGGCGGGGTGCTGGTGGCCGGGCGGCCGCTGCTGCTGCCCGAGCTGCTGGAGTACAGCCGGGCCGAGGTCTACTCGCCGCAGTGGAGCTTCCTGGACCCCGAGACGGTCGACGAGGTGCACGCGTGCGGCGCGGTGGTGGGCGTGTGGGTGGTCGACGACGACGACACCCTGCAGCGCTGCCTGGGGCTCGGCGTCGACGCGGTCTACAGCAATCGGCCCGGGGCGATCCTGGAGCTCATGCGGGGAAACACCCCCGGGGATTGATTTCCCGGCCGCCCGCTCGAGGGGCGGGCGGCCCGGAAAACCGTTCCTCTTCTGAGGCCCTCAGGCGGCGGTTGAGCGCCGCGCTGTGGCGTCGGGCCGGTGGAGGTACGCCTCCTGGGCCCGGAACACGAGGTCGATCACCTGGGTCACGTTCGAGTCCGGGCGGTGGCCCACGCCGGCAGCCCGCAACCTCGCGGACAGGTTTTCGGGGAGCTGCCACTGCTCGCGCAGGTTCAGCATCTCGAGCTCGGCGAGCAGCTCGTCCAGCATCTGCAGGTTGAGCCGGCGCATGATCTCCGCCCCGTTGGTCCGTGAAGTGGTGGTGAGCATGAGCAAAGCGTAGGCACCTGCGACCGTCCGTGTCCTCAAGACTCGGCAAAGAGTTGTGAAGAAGCGCGAAAGGACTAGGTGTTGGTCGGGATCGCGGGGGCGAGCTCACCGGCCAGGACGCCGTCGACGGCCTCGCGGAGCTCGGCCTGGCCCTGCTCATCGAGCGTGAACACGCGCACCGCCGAGCTGCGCATCGGCAGCTTCGCCAGCATCTCCGCGGCGGCGTCAGGGCGCAGGCTCTGGTCCAGCGGGTCGAACAGCAGCGCGGAGTAACGGTCCGACGCCGGGTCGTGGGGGCGGGGATCGAGGGCGGCGATGTCGACCTCGAACACCATGCCCCGCAGGGCTTCGGGCAATCGGTCGACGATCCGCCGCCGCAGCTCGTCGCCGGTCAGGGCGAACACGCCGGAGAGCGGCTGGCGCTGCTCGAAGCTGGCCTCGTACGCCAGCTGCCACTTCAGCCGTCCGCGGCCGGTGATCAGGGCCCACTCATCGGCCAGCTGCCGCCGCCGGCTGCCGGCCGGCTCGCTGGCGAGCCAGCGGTCGACCTCGTTGAGCAGGTGCCAGTCGTTGAGGCCGACGTACGCCTCGAGGTCGTCCAGCGGGCTCTTGCCGCCGAGCAGCTCCGCGATGGTGTCGTGGAAGATCTCCCGCATGTGGAGGTCGATCCGCCGCACGGTGCGGTGGTGGTACAGGTTGGTGTAGAGGTACATCCGCGAGCTGAGGAAAAGGAGCATGGCCTCCGCACCGTGCTGGTGCAGGGCCAGACCCTCGGGCGAGATGAACGTGTAGTGGATGATCCGGCGCACGTCGACCGGGCCGATGCTGACGCCGCAGGCGTACGCGTCGCGGGGGACGTAGTCCATGTTGTCGGCGGCGAAGCTGCCGCAGAGCACAGGCTTGAGAAGCTCGAGCCAGCGCGGCGGCTGGAACCCGGGGATCTCCTCCTTGGAGATCACGTACGCGACCCAGGCCGGGTCCACCCACTCACCCTCGGCGAACGGGCCGTGGGGGCTCGCCTCGAGGCCGCGGATCAACGGCGCGAGGTCGCCCTGGATGAGGCGCTGCGAGATGGTCTCGTGGGTGAGGCCGAAGCCGGCGAGGTACTGGTCGTCAAAGAAGTGGCCGAAGGGCCCGTGGCCGATGTCGTGGAGCAGCCCGCCCAGACGCAGCGTCTCCTCCACCAGGAACTCGCTCGGCGCGTCGGTCGCCAGCCGCAGCGAGGGGTACAGGTGCTGGGTCCACACGCCGGCCAGGTGCATCGCGCCGATGGCATGCTGGAAGCGCGAGTGCTCCGCCGAGGGGAAGACCCACCACGCGCTCTGCAGCTGGTGGATCCGCCGGGCGCGCTGCAGCCAGGGATGATCCAGCAGGTCCTGCTCCGCCGTGACCCCGCGGGTGCCGTCCGCCTGTCGCGGCGTCTTGGTGATCTGGACGTAGCCGTAGATAGGATCGGCCACCAGGTTCACGCGCGTATACGGGGCCACGAACTCGGGATCCACCGCCCTTCGCTGCTGTCGCGGCATGAACCAAGTCTAGGTAGCGGCGGGAACCAATCGGCCCCGGCCTCCGTCTACTCTGCAGGTGACATGGACGATGGACAGCTGCTGCAACGCTGCCGCGACGGTGATGGGGAGGCCTTCGCCAGCCTGCTCGAACGCCACCAGGGGGCGTGCTTCGGGCTGGCGCTGCGCATCCTCGGCGACCGCGAGGACGCCATGGACGCCCTCCAGGACTCCTGTGTCAAGGCATGGCGGGCGATCGGCGACATGCACGGCGACGCCTTCGGCAGCTGGATGAGCAGCATCGTCGCGCGCACCTGCGTGGACCGGATCAGGGCTCGCCGCCCCAGCATCGCGCTGGAGGACGACGAGGGGCGGGTGATCCCGCTCCCCGACCCCCAGCCCGGCCCCGAGTCGGTGGCTCTCAGCCGTGACCGCGTCCGCGCCATCGAGCTGAGCCTCAGCCGCCTCACCCCCGAGCACCGCGCCATCGTCCTGATGCGCGACCTCAGCGGGCTGAGCTACGAGGAGATCGCCTTGGCCCTCGAGCTGCCCATCGGCACCGTGCGCTCCCGGCTGGCGCGAGCCCGCACCGCACTGCAGGCCGAGCTGCTGCGCCAGGACCCAGGCATCCTCGAGGCTTTCGCATGAGCGCGCCGCACCCCACCGACGAGCAGCTCTCGGCCCGGCTGGATGGCGCCCTGGCGGCGGCCGAGGCGGCGGAGGTCGAATCCCACATGGCCGGCTGCGCCGAGTGCCGCGGCCGCGTGGACATGCTGGACGCCACCCGGCGCGCCGTCGCGGGCCTCCCGGCGGAGGACCTGCCCCGACCCCTCGACCTCGGCTTCCTGCGGGTGCCCGCAGAGCCCGTCGCCCTCCCGCTGGCGCGCCGCAGCGGTCCCCCGGCGTGGGCGCTGGCGGGCCTTGCGGCGGCCGCGGTCGTCGCGGTCTCGCTGGTGGCCCTGCCCCGCGTGATGAGCCCCGTGCGGGAGACCGACAGCGGCCTTTCGGCCGGCCTGGGGCAGGCACCGTACCGCGGCGAACTCACGTCACTCCCGGCCAGCCCGCTGCCAGGGACGCCCGTGCCCGAGGTTGCAAACGACGCCATGGCGGCGCAGGCGCCGCTCGGCGGGGTGATGACCACGGACAAGCAATCGACAGCGACGGCCAGCAGCACCCTGATGTTCCCGGGGGCCGCCAACATCAAGCTGCGCGTGACCGCCGGCGGCGGGACCGGCCGGGTGGGTAGCCCGCTGACGGTCGGGCTGGAGGCATTTGACCCGGGGACCGACCAGGCCCTTGACCCGGCCGGGATGCAGCTCGTGGTGCGCCGCGACGATGGCGCTAGCGAGCAGGTGGCCGGCCGGGTCGGCGGCTCGGCGGGGGTGACATCGATTCCGGCCCATGAATCGCGGAGCCTGGCCGCCGACTGGACGGCGGGCTCGGTCAAGGGGCAGCTCCTGCCGGGGACCTACACGCTAGTGGCCCAGGTCTACCTCAGCGGTGGGCGGCTGCTGGAGGTCCCGCTGACGATCACCGTCGGCCAGTAGCCCGTCGATCGCGGCCTGGAAGCCGCGCGGGCGCCGCATCGGTCCGATCCGCAGCCTGCGCGGCTCCCCCCGCGGCCCCGGGGCCCTGAGCTCCAGGACGATCGTCGCGGCCGACGACAGGACCGCGACCACGCGGTCGGCGACGCCATGCTCCATACGGGTGGCGCCGATGTCGCCCAGGGGCAGCGGCCGCCAGGCCGTCTCGGGCCCCGGCGAGCCCACCAGCAGGCGCCGGTCGGTCAGCACGTAGCGCTTGCGGCCGGCGCGGGGGCGCACCTCGCGGTCGCGCGCATAGAACAGGAACAGGGCGACGCAGAACAGGGCGAGGCCGACCGTCACCACCACCGACCGAAACTCCAGCCAGCCGAGGATGATAAAGACCGCGCCCGGCACCCACCAGATCAGGATGGTCTGCGGCTGCCAGCCTAGGAGGACGCCAGTGGCCTCGGCGACAACCGTCTCGCCGGGCTCCAGCGGGGGCGTCGCGGCGGGACTAAATTCGCGCACCGCCATGTTGGGGAGATTGTATGAACGGCACGGCCGGCGGGTTGAAGGTGGAGTGGCTGGCGGCCGCCCCAGTTGCTTCGACCGACCCCCAGCCTCTAGCGTTGGCTTCCATGGTCAGCGAGGCGGCCGAGCCGGCGCCTGAGTTCGACTTCGCCGCGGCGGTCCAGGAGAACATCGACGCGCTGTATCGCGGCGCCCTGCGCATGACCCGCAAGCCGGCCGAGGCCGAGGACCTGGTGCAGGAAACGTTCCTGCGGGCCTACCGCTTCCGCCACCAGTTCCAGCCGGGGACCAACTTCAAGGCCTGGCTCTTCAAGATCCAGACCAACCTCTACCGGTCGCGCTACCGCAAGCAGTGGAACGCCCCCCAGAGCCTCGACGACACGGAGGAGTTCTACCTCTATCAGCACCTCGGGCCTGACGCGCCGGCCGGTGACGACCCGGCGGCGGAAGCGCTCGACGAGCTGGGCGTGGAGGAGGTCAAGAAGGCGATCGAGGACCTGCCGCCCGCGTACCGCGCGGCGGTCCTGCTGACCGACGTCGAGGGGTTCAGCTACAAGGAGACCGCCGAGATCCTCGATGTCCCAGTGGGGACCGTGATGTCGCGGCTGCACCGCGGCCGCCAGCGCCTGCAGGCGCGCCTCTACGAATACGCGAAGGAATCAGGGGTGATCAATGAGCCCCGATAGCGGCAAGCCGGCCTGCAACCAGGCGATGCAGCGGCTGCACCAGTACGTCGACCGCGAGCTGACGGAGGCGGAGATGACCGAGGTCCAGCTCCACCTCGAGGACTGCCCGCCGTGCGAGAAGCACTTCACGGTCCACGCCAGCATGAAGCGCCTGGTGCACAGCAAGGCCTGCCCCGAGAATGCCCCGCAGGAGCTGCTCGACAGGATACTGAGCAACCTCCGCACCTCTCGCTGAGGCTCGCGCCGCCCAGCCTCCTGGACCGCTGCGAAGCACGCCTTAAATAGAGAGGACGCCCTTGCGGGCGCCCTCTCCGCGGGGTGGGAGGTGTGCTAGCTCGCCTGTGAGAGCGAGACGGTGGTCGAGGTCACCCGGCGGCCGCCGGTGCGGCGGGTGCGCCGCGAGACGCGGGCCTTCGGGGTCCGGCGACGGACCTTGCGAGCCGTCGAACGCGCCGAGTGCGTAGTGCTCTTGGCGGTCTTCTCGACGTTGTCCTCGGCAAGCCCGAGCAGGTTGAGGGACGACTTCGTGACGTCCTCCACGACCGACTCGACCTGCTTGTTGACCTTGCGGAGCTGGAGCTCGCTGGTCCGTGCCAGCTTGCTGCCGCGACGCTCGGCCTTCTTCAGCCAGTTCTGCTGCTTGCTGGCGTTGGTGGCGAAATCGACCGCCAGGGCGGCCGCGCCAATCGACGTGTACAGGGTCTCTCTGATCAAGGGGTAACCTCCAATTCTCTCGCTCTCGCGCATTGCGTCATTTATAACACAGTGCGTCATAATCCTTCAACACACTGCGTCAAAAGGCGAGCTCCAGGGCCAGCGTCATCGCCCCCGGTGGGCGATACTTCCGGGCTATGACGTTCGATGGCCTGGCGGCCCTGCTGCCCGCCGCCACGGTGCTGACAGCCGCCGACGAGGTGAAGCGCCATGCCGGGGATTGGTCGTCGCTGTCGATCCTGCGGGAGCTGGCGGACGAGCTGACACCCCCAGCAGCGGTGCTCCGGCCATCTTCGGCTGAGGACGTTGCGATGGCGCTCAGGTGGGCGTCGGACAACAACGTCGCGGTCGTGCCCGCGGGCGGGCGGTCCGGGGTCTCCGGCGGCACCGTCACCCACGGCGGGGAGCTGGTCATCGACATGCGCGCCCTCGACGCGGTCCTGGAGCTCGACGAGGTCAGCGGCATCGTCCGGGTGCAGGCCGGGATCCTTGGCACCGACCTCGAAGCCTGGCTTGGCGAGCGCGGGCACACCCTGGGCCACTTCCCGCAGTCGGTCGCGCTGTCCACGGTCGGGGGCTGGATCGCGGCCCGCTCCGCGGGGCAGATGTCGAGCGGCTATGGCGCGATCGAGGATTTCCTGGTCGCACTGACGGCGGCTCTCCCCGACGGCACCCTGGCCACGTCGCGCGCGGTGCCCCGTACCGCCGCCGGACCGCAGCTCCACCAGCTGATGCTGGGCAGCGAGGGCACCCTCGGCGTGGTCACGGAGGCGTGGCTCCGGGTGCGCCCCGCGCCGGCCGCGCGCGAGATGGTCTCGCTGGCCTTCGAGTCGTTCGAGGCCGGCCTCGAAGGCGTCCGCAGGATGGCGCACGCCGGCGCCCTTCCCGACTGCGTCCGCGTGTATGACCCGGGCGACACGACGATCGTGTTCCGCAGCCAGGACCCCGCCCCCGAGGGCTGCGTCGGCCTGATGGTCGTGGAGGGCGACGACGTCCTGGTGCCGGCGCGGATGGCGCGGGCCCGCGAGCTGGTCGGCGGGACGCCGGTCGAGCAGGACCTCGCCGGCCACTGGTGGATCCATCGCAACGACGCCGTCGAGACCTACCGGCGGGTCCTGTCGGGGGAGATGCTCGGGGCCGACGTCGCCGCTGACACCATCGAGGTCTCCGGCATCTGGTCGCGGATCCCGGCGCTCTATGCCGCGGTGCGGGGCGCGCTGGAGAGACACGCCGAGCTGGTCGGCTGCCACTGCTCGCACGCGTACGAGACCGGCTGCGCGCTGTACTACACCTTCATCATCCGCGGTGAGGACCGGGCAGGCGCCATCGCGGCGGCGTGGGCGGCGGCCCTCGACGCCGCGATCGAGGCCGGGGGCACGATAACCCACCACCACGGCGTCGGCCAGCTCAAGGCGCCCTGGCTGGCGCGGGAGATGGGTGGCTTCGCGCCGTACCTGGCCCGGGTGCAGGAGGCCTTCGACCCTGAGGGAGTGATGAACCCCCGGACGCTGCGCGCCTGATGGAGCTCACCTTCCTGGGCACCGGCGCGGCGTTTGCCGGCGACGCCTTCAACGCCGGCTACGTCCTCGACCGGCGGCTGCTGATCGACGCCGGCGCCCCCGTCCACGTGCTGCTCAAGCAGACGGGCCACGACGTCGGCAAGCTGGAGGGGGCGGTGATCACCCACCAGCACGGCGACCACACGTTCGGCCTGCCCTTCCTGATGGCGATGCGGGCCATCGAGCACCCCCAGGCGCCGCCGTTCACGATCGCGGGGCCGGTCGGGTTCGGCCGCTACATCGAGGACCTTGTCGAGCTGGCGTGGGGCGGCCATCTACGCGACATCGTCTGGGAGCGGCTACGGCCCCGGTTCATCGACGTGTCCCCCGGCGACGACTTCGACGTGGCGGGCTTCAGGGTGCACGCGGAGGAGATGGCGCACGTGCCCGAGCTGCTCTGCCTCGGCTTCCACCTCGCCCGCGACGGCGTCAGCTTCGGCTTCTCGGGTGACACCGGCGTCTGTCCGGGCCTCGACGCGCTGGTGGAGATGAGCCAGGACTTCCTGGTGGAGATGACGGGCTTCAACGAGGAGGCCAGCGGCCACATGACGCGGCCGGACGTCGAGGCGCTGGTGGCGGCCAACCCGGGCAAGCGCTTCTTCCTGACCCACCTGAACCGCGCCGTGGTGACGTCGGACGTGGCGGGCGCGGTGGTCGCCCAGGACCTCCAGACCGTCGAGCTGCAGCCCGCGGGCTGAGCTTCAGCGCCGGCCGGGCCTGTGCGGCTCCGCTAGCGCAGGGCGAGCGTCCCGAGGACCAGGACCCGCACCAGGGAGCGCCGCACCCGCAGCCAGGCCTCGTCAGCCTCGGAGTCCCGCACGGCAGCGGCGCGCCGCCCGTAGCAGGAGCGGCTGTATGCGCTGCCGAGCTTCTGGATCTCGACACCCAGCGCCGGAACCGCCTCCGCCAGCCGGTGGGAGAACTCGATCGGCGTCTCGGACTCGCGCCGGGCCACCCCGAGGCGCGCGGCCACCCACCCCAGGCGCCGCCAGGCCGCGGACACGTCCTTCAGCTGCCCCGGCCCGCGGGCCAGGAGCAGGGCGACCAGGAGGAGCGCGATGATCGCCAGCATCCCCACGACAAACCGGGGCGCGGTGACCCCTCCGAAGCCCGGCTGCTGGGCGGTGCCCGGCTGGGGGGCGGCCACGTCGGGGACCGCCTGCTCGGTTAGCTGCGGCACCGGCAGCGCGTTGGGATTGCTTCGCGCCAGCACAGGGTACGCCGGGTCAGGCGTGGGCTCGAACGGGATCCAGCCGTAGCGGGGGAAGTACACCTCGACCCACGTGTGGGCGTCGGAGGCGTTGATGCTGGTGCCGGGGATGCCCGCCTTCAGCGGACGGATGTTGAGCTTGTCCAGCTCGTCGGTATTGAGCACGCGGCCAGGGCCGTAGCCGTTGACCAGCCGGACCGGCACGTTGAGGCTGTGCAGCATCTCCCCCATCGCCGATGCGAAGTACTCGCAGTACCCGGTTTTGGACTGGAACAGGAAGAACGTGACGGGGTCTGCGCCCTGCGGTGGGTTGCTGACCTCGAGCTGGTACTTGAGGCTGCGCAGGTAGGACTCGACGGCCTTGGCGACGTCGTAAGGGTTGGTGGCGCTGGTGGTCACCTCGCGAGCGAGCGCGGCCACCCGGGGGTCGACGTCGGGCTGGTCCGACGTCCCCGCCGCCAGCCGCCTGGTGAGCTGGAGCACGGAGGCGGGATAGCTGGTGCCGGCGCCACGGAGCTGCTGCTCAGTGGCCACCGAGTACGACGCGGTGACGTTGTAGGTGGTCCCAGGTTGGATCAGCGAGCTGGCGTAGGCCGCGTCGATGGGGGGCAGGCCGACGATCGGGTCGCGCGTGTCGTTGGGGTTGGCGCGGAGCTGGATGGGCACCCCGGCGCTGACCGGCTCACCGGGCCAGAAGATCGTGTTCTGGGCCACGCCGAGCACCTCGACCGTGGCGTGGACCTGCTTGGTCGCCAGGTAGGTCTCGCCCAACAGGGCCTGGTCGGCGCGGGCACCCCCGATGAGGTTCGCGCCCGCCCCCGTTTCCCAGGCGCCACGGCGGAACGCGTAGAGATTGATGCCGCGCCAGTAGACGCGGTCACCGGTGTCGGTGTACACCTGCATCACCTGGCTCGTGCTGCGGGTCAGGGTGCCGCCCGGCTGCACCCTCTCGGTGTAACCGGTCTGTACGAAGGTTGGCAGGCGCGTCTGCTCCTGGGGTCGCGTGTTCTGACCCACCGTGCCGCCCAGGCCGCCGCCGTGGCTGCCCCAAAGGCTGGAGGTCAGGTCCGTCGTCGTCAGCGGCGGCAGGACGAAGGCCAGCACCAGGAGCACCGCGAGCACCCGTGCGGAGTGGATGCCCAGGCTGCCGGAGATCTCCTCGCGGGCGCGGCCGTGCCACCGGCGGTCGAGGCGGGCGAGGTTGGTACGAATCGCGAGGGACGCGGCCACCAGGATCCAGGCCGCGACCAGCACGAGCAGGTTGCGCTGGCCGGGATCGTCGACCACCTCGACCACCAGCACCAGCGCCAGGGGAGCGATCGCGACGGGGACGTTGTGGCGCCGGATCACCCAGAAGACGAGCCAAGCGCTGGTCATCCAGGCCATCGCCACCATCGAGACCAGGAGGGCGAGGTCCAGGGAGCCGCGCATCGCAAGCACCCACTCCTGGAAGTCCTGGTCGACGCGAACGCCGCTGTGGTTGGCGGTGGCGATGAAGAGCACCGCGACCGCCGTCGCCTCCACCGCCAGCCAGTACGTGGTGGCGCGGGGCGAGAGCTTGACCAGCGCCAGGGCCGCGAGCGTGCCCAGGAGGCAGCCGGGGACGATGACGTCGCTGCGAGGGATCCACTGCGAGCTCGCGACGCTGGTTGCCGTGAGCCAGGTCAGGCCGGCCAGGAGGATGTAGGTGGTGACCCCCTCGCCGATGTCCATCGAGGTGCTCCACCAGGTCGTCGCCTCGGCGCCGGCACCCCGCCGCACCACCACCTCGAGGCGGTCTCCGTCGCGCGCGAACTTCAGCCGGACCCCGGTTGCCATCACTCCGACCAGGCCCGCCGCGAGGACTGCTGCAACCACCGCGAGGTTCACGACGCGCGGTCCAGCTGGTCGTCGACGTGGCCGGCCACCGCGGCCGGGGCGAACATCGTGTCGTTGGTGGCGATCTCCCACCACACCACGCCCGCGCCAATCGATCTCGGTGGCCGGGTGGCCTGGCGCCCGGGACCGCCGGCGGTCGGGGAGCTGACGTGCATGACCACGCTGCGCGCGCCGCCCCGGGGCCGGGCGGCGATCAGGCGGTCGACCCAGTCGTCGGCCAGGCTGGGGCTGATGACATAGAGGACCTGCTGGCCGCGCGCCATGAATGCGGCCTGCACGGCCGTGTCAAAGCTCTCGATGCCGTCACCACGTGCCTCGGCGAGGAACTCGAGGAGGCGGCGCAGCTGGCCCGGGCCCGGGGCGGCGTCAAGGATCGTGCCCTGGGCGTCGTTGCAGACCAACCCCACGGCCTTGCCCTGGCTGATGCCCGTCATCGCGATCGACGCCGCCAGGCTGACCGCCGACTCCAGGGTGCCCGCCACGCCCCGGCCCGAATGCACCGTCGCCGACAGGTCCAGGACGATCATCATGTCGGCGCCCTCGTACTTCTCGAAGCTCCGGCTCATGGGCCGGCCGAGGCGCGCCGTCGACGGCCAGTGGATCCGGTTGGCGCCGTCGTCGGGGCTGTACTCGCGGAGCCCGAATGAGTCGGGCGGGGTGTCGACCTGGCGACCGACAGCGACGGTGTCGCCGGCGGACTCGGCGGTGCCCTGGATCACATGGCTGACGTCGACCAGCCGCGGGTAGACCACCACCGTGCGGGCGCCGCCGACCTCCTGCACCCGGCGGAACAGCCCGAAGGGATCGCCTGTGGTCACCCGCAGCGGGCCGATCGTGAACCGGCCGCGGGTGGAGAAACGCCCCTCGCTGGACCAGCGCCGCCGCTTCTTACCGCCGAGGCTGAGAGCGCGCCCGGCGTCATAGTCGGGGACGGCGGAGCGGTCGATGACCTCCACCCAGGGCAGGCCGAAAAACGAGTCGTTGGTCACCTCGAGGTGCTCCCGGAACTGCTCCCCCACCTCGTAGGCGCCCTCCGGCGTCTCCCGCGTGATGCTCAGGCGCCGGGCGCCCGCGATGGTCCAGATCCAGCTCGCCAGGATGAGCACGACGGCGAAGTAGAACATCGCGTAGGCCAGGCGGATACCTGTGACCATCGCCGCCCCGAGCAGCACCGCCAGGGCCGCTGCGAACACGACCCGGCGCAGGGCCACGCCGAGGCTGCGAGGGTCGAGCTGTCGGCGCCGGGGCCCGCCGGGCATCGCCGTACGGGCTAGAGCCGGCTGGGGCGGAGGGCCTGCGGGACGGGCTCGCTCTCCAGGATCTGCGCCAGCAGCTTCTCAGGCCCGGCCCCGCGCATCTCGGCGCTGGGCTTGAAGAGCAGGCGGTGTGCGAGCACCGAGGGCACCAGCGCCTTCACGTCGTCAGGCAGCACGAAGTCGCGGTTGTCCGCGGCCGCCCGGGCCTGCGACAGACGGAACAGCGCCAGTGAGGCCCGCGGGCTCGCGCCCAGGCTGAGGTCGACGTGGTCGCGGGTGGCGCCCACCAGGCGCACGATGTAGTCCTTCACGTCCTGCGCCACGTGCACCTGCGAGATCGCCGCCTGCGCCTCGCGGATGTCATCCCCCTCAACCACCGCCTCGAGGCGCGGCAGTGGGTCGTCGCCGTCGAAGCGCTCCAGCATCTCCACCTCCGACTGGTGGCCCAGGTAGCCGAGGCTGATACGGACGCTGAAGCGGTCCAGCTGGGCCTCCGGGAGCGGGAAGGTGCCGGCGAAGTCAACCGGGTTCTGGGTGGCGAGCACGATGAACGGCGCGTGCAGCGGGTGGGTGACGCCATCGAGGGTGACCTGGCGCTCCTCCATCGCCTCCAGCAGCGCCGACTGGGTCTTGGGCGTTGCCCGGTTGATCTCGTCGGCCAGCAGCACGTTGGCGAAGACCGGGCCGGGGCGGAACTGGAAGACCCGCTCGGTGGGGTCGAACATGTTGATGCCGTACACGTCAGACGGCAGCAGGTCGGGGGTGAACTGGATCCGCTCGAACTGGCCGCCGATGCTCTTCGCCAGCGACTTGGCGAGCGTGGTCTTGCCCACGCCGGGGACGTCCTCGATCAGCGCGTGGCCACCGGCGAGCATGCAGAGCACGCCCAGCTGGATCTGGTCGGCCTTGCCCACGAGCACCTGCTGGACGTTGTGGACGACCACCCCCACGAGCTCGGCGACGCGCTCGACCTCCCGCGGGTCGACCGTGGTGGAGGCCTGGCTCCGGCCGCGAGCCCTAGGCATCCTTGGGCCTGCCTCCCGGGCCGCCGGCGGCGGCGTCGCGGCGGGGGCGGCGGATCTTGGCCTCGATCATGCCCGCGGTGTAGCCGCCCAGCGAGGAGAAGAACAGCTGCGGCAGGTCGGTGGCGAAGACGCGGTCGACGCGCATCGGGCCGAGGCCCAACGGACCCACGACCTTGACGGCCTGCAGCTCGCTGATGAACGTGAGGATGTAGCTGACAGCGATGAACAGCACGGCCACCAGCGGCCCGTTGAGGACACCGTACTTCGGCTCGATCATGCCCGCCGTGAGGCCCCCGGCGTACATCGCCACCGCGCTGACCCCGAAGTAGCCGGCGAAGTTCTCGGTCGAGCCGCCGATCATGTACAGAAGCACGCTGAGGCCCACGTAGACCAGGATCGCGACCACGAAGCCGGCCGCGACGGCACGGTAGTTGATGCGCCGGAAGAACGCCGGGTCGCCCTTGATCTCCACCCGCTTCTGACTCACGCGGGCGTGCTCCGCCGCCGTGGTCCTCTCACTCCGAAAGGATACCGAGCAGGGTTGCACCCGGTGAGCCCACAGGTCGCCTCAGAGCTTCTCAAACCGCTCGACATCGAGGACGAAGACGATGGCGCCACCGACCTCCACCTCCACGGGGTAGGGCACGAAGAAGTCACCCGGCTCCGCCAGCGGCGGCATGGGGTTGAGCATCTCCGTGCGGCTCTTACTGCGGTGCCTGAGAACGTCCAAGACCACCTCCACCTGCTGCTCCGATACACCGCAGAGGATCGTGGCGTTCCCGCGCTGCAGGAACCCGCCCTTGGAGTCCAACCGGGTGGTGGGGATGCCCTTGTCGGAGAGGGCGTCGCAGCACTCGGTCGCGTCGTCCGCGTGCATGATCGCGACGACCATCTTCACCGCGCCGCCCGCCCGGTATCCATCGCGCGCTCCAGCGTAACCCGTAGCGCCTCGGCGGCGACGTCGTCCGGCGGGCGCGACGCGTCGATGACGTGGAACCTGTCGGGATCGCGCCCGGCGAAGTCGAGGTAGGCCTCCCGCACGCGGGTGTGGAAGGCGATGTCCTCGGCCTCGAGGCGGTCCGGCGCACGGCCTTCGCCCGCCTGGCGGCCGAGTCCCGCGGCCGGGTCGATGTCGAGCAGCAGCGTGAGGTCGGGCCGGACCTTGAGCACCATCTGCATCGCCATCAGGACCTGCATCTCCAGTCCCCGGCCGGCGCCCTGGTAGGCAAAGGTCGAGTCGACGAAGCGGTCGGCCACGACGATGTCGCCGCGGGCCATGCGCGGGATGATCACCTCCTTCAGGAGCTGGGCCCGGGCCGCGGTGTAGAGGCCGGCCTCGGCCCAGGCGGCCATGTCGTGGTGGTCGTTGTCGAGCAGGATCTCGCGCACGCGCTCCCCGAGGCGGGTGCCGCCCGGCTCCCGGACCGCCGTCACCGCACGCCCCTCCGCCTCCAGCGCCGCGACCAGCCGGGCCGCCTGCGTGGTCTTGCCCGCGCCCTCAGGGCCCTCGAAGGTCACCAGCATGCCGCGCATGGTGCTCGGTCGCTACTCGCCGAGGTGATAGAGGCGCTGAAGCGCGGCGCGGACCTGCTCGGCGGTGTTGGAGCGGAGGACCTCGACCGGGGTGCCGTGGGATTCCGCCTGCTGGATCGGCGAGTCCTTGCGCCGGTAGTAGTTCTTCAGGGTCAGCACCAGGTCGGCGGCCTCGGGATGGTGGAGGATCCGCACCGGCACGCCGAGGTCGCGAACCGACTGCTCGACGTGGCTGCGGCTGACCCCGTACGGGAAGATCGAGATCGGCTCGTAGGCCGCCCGCACCCGCCGCGGCGACACGTCGGAGAGGCCGGTGGTGCGGCTGTCACGGCCGCCGCGCCGCTCCTTGGCCCCCGGGGGCGGCGCCGCCATCTGGGTGACCACCGAGCCGTCAGCGCGCTTGACCCGCAACTGGGGGGGCTTGAACTGGCCTCGCAGCGCGAGGTCGACCACCTCGTCCAGGGGCGTGTGGACCACCAGCTGCTGGCGCTCCTGGATCTCCACCAGGACATCGAACGTTGGCGGCGCCTTGCGCTCCTGGACCGACTTCTGGCTGCCGCGGCGGCGAGCCTCCTCGTCGCCCAGCGTCACGGTCTGGATGCCGCCGAGCAGGTCGTTGAGAGTCGGGTTCACCAGCAGGTTGTCGAGGCTGCGACCGTGGGCCGTCCCGATCAGCTGGACGCCACGCTCGGCGATCGTACGCGCCGCCATCGCCTCGAGCTCGGTGCCGATCTCGTCGATCACGATCACCTCGGGCATGTGGTTCTCGACGGCCTCGATCATCACCGCGTGCTGCAGCGTGGGGGTGCGCACCTGCATCCGCCGGGAGCGGCCAATGCCGGGATGGGGAATGTCCCCGTCGCCACCGATCTCGTTGCTGGTGTCGACGATCACCACCCGCATCGTCTTCTCGTCGGCCAGCACCCGGGCGCACTCGCGGAGCATCGTGGTCTTGCCGACGCCGGGGCGGCCGAGGAGAAGGATCGATCGACCGCTGACCACGAGGTCCTTGATCAGGTCGATCGTGCCGGTGACCGCGCGGCCGACGCGGC
>JAXDLV010000116.1:0-8065 GCA_034666445.1 Chloroflexota bacterium
CCGGCGGGGGGGGGGGCCTGGGTGACGCCAAGCTCACGTTCTTCATGGGCGCGGTACTGGGCCTGCTGCCGCTCAACAGCTCGCCGGTGGTGCTGGCGCTGATCTACGGCGTGGTGCTTGGCGGCATCGTCGCGGCCCTGCTGCTGCTGACCCGCGTGCGCAGCCTGCGGGACTTCATCCCCTACGGCCCGTACCTGTGCCTGGGCGCCCTCGCTGCGCTCCTCTTTCCCTGCGGCCTGCCCGGGCCGGCGGTATGCGGCTAGCGGCGGTGGGGCCGGCGGCACCGGGGCACCTTAAGATTCAGCGGTCATGAGTCGCGACGAAGAGCTCCTGCCCGACGAGAAGGCCCTGCTGCACGTCAACCGCCACCCGCTGGTGCTGATCAGCCGGACGTGGTGGGTCACGCTGCTCGCGCTGGTGGTCCTCGTGGTCGGCGTGGCGTGGACGCCGCCCGCCGGGTTCCTCCGCGACGGCCGCCTGTTCATCGTGCTGGTGATCCTGCTGGCCGCCTTCGTGTACTTCGATATCCAGTTCATCCTGTGGCGCTCGGAGAGCTACACCATCACCGACCAGCGCATCATCCTGCGCCGTGGCGTGGTCTCGAAGTACTCCCGCTCGATCGGGATGACGCGGGTGCAGGACGTCACCACCTTCCAGGGCGCGCTGGGGCGGGTGTTCGACTACGGCAACGTCGAGGTCGAGTCCGCGGGGCGCGACGGCGCCGAGGTGCTGACGTTTGTCCCCCACCCGACGGAGTTCCGCAACGTGCTCTTCGAATGTCTCCTCGGGGGATCGGCCGGCGCCGGAGGCGGCGGCGGGGTCCACGACTGATGCGCCTGCTGACCGCGGGCGAGTCCCACGGTCCGCGGCTCACCGTGATCCTTGACGGCGTGCCGGCGGGGATGCGCCTTCGCGCTGCCGACATCGACGCCGACCTGCGCCGCCGCCAGGGGGGCTACGGCCGCGGCGGCCGCCAGCAGATCGAGAACGACCATGTGGAGCTGGTCGGCGGCGTCCGGCTGGGGCGGACGCTGGGCACCCCGGTCGCGATGATCGTCACCAACCGGGACTATGAGAACTGGGAGAAGACGATGTCGCCGGCGCCGACGGGCTACAAGCCGACGCGGGTCACCCGCGTCCGCCCGGGGCATGCCGACCTCGCGGGGGCGCTGAAGTACGGCTTCGACGACGTCCGCAACGTGCTGGAGCGGGCCTCCGCCCGCGAGACCACCAGCCGCGTCGCCGCCGGCGGCGTTGCCAAGGCGCTGCTGCGCAACTTCGGGGTTGAGGTGCGCAGCTACGTCGCCTCGCTGGGCGGCATCGACGCGAAGGTCGCGGAGGACGTCGACTGGGAGGCCGTGGAGGCCTCGCCCGTCCGCACCCCCGACCCCGCGGCCGAGAAGCGCATGGTCCGCGCGATCGACCGCGCCCGCGAGGACGGCGACACGCTGGGGGGAGTGTTCACGGTGGTGGCCACCGGCGTGCCCGTCGGCCTCGGCACCTACGCCCAGTGGGACCAGCGCCTCGACGGTCTCCTGGCGCAGGCGATCACCAGCGTGCCGGCCGTGAAGGCGGTCGAGCTGGGCGCCGGCGTGGCCGCCGCCGGGCTGCGCGGGTCACAGGTGCACGACCAGCCGCGCTACAGCCGCCAGCGCGGCTTTCACCACCTGACCAACCGCCAGGGAGGCCTCACCGGGGGCGTCACCGACGGCATGCCGGTGGTGGTCAGCGGCTACCTCAAGCCGATCTCGACCCTGCGCAAGCCGCTGACCACCGTCGACCTCCACACGCGCAAGGAGATCCAGGCCCACTACGAGCGCAGCGACATCTGCGTCGTGCCGGCCGCGGGGGTCATCGGCGAGGCGATGGTCGCGCTCACCCTGGCGGCGGCGCTGCGCGCCAAGACCGGTGGCGACAGCCTGCGCGAGATGAAGCGCAACCTCGCCGCCTACCTCCGGACCATCCGCTGAGGGGCGGGCGCTGATGCCCGGCAACCTGGTCCTGGTGGGCTACATGGGCAGCGGCAAGTCGACCGTCGGGGTCCGCGTCGCGGCGCTGCTGGGGCTGGCCTTCATCGACCTCGACGACCTGATCGAGGACGGCGCCGGCACGTCGATCGCCGAGATCTTTCGCACCGAGGGTGAGGCCCACTTTCGCGACCTCGAGGCCTCCACCCTGGAGCAGGTGCTGGCGGGCGAGGGCCGCGTCGTCGCCACCGGCGGCGGCGCCCCGATGAACGACGACAGCTGGGGGCTGATGGTGGCGGACAACACCGTCGTCCATCTCGACGCGTCCGCCGACTCCCTGGTCGAGCGCGTGGGCCTGGGTGACGGCCGGCCGCTGCTGGAAGTCGGACGTGACGACCCCGAGCGGCTGCGGGAGCGGCTGGTGGCGATCCTCGAGCGCCGCCGCGGTCGCTACGCCCAGGCGCCGTACCGTGTCGACACCACCGGGCGGAGCATCGACGAGGTGGTGCTGGACGTGGTGGCGGTGGCCCGCGACGCCGGCATCAACGGCACGCGCGACGCCGGTGGCTGAGATCCTGGTTGGCGCCGGCGAGGCCGCCTATCGCGTCGTGGTCGCCCGCGGCGCCTCACGCGGGCTCGGCGCGCGACTGCGGGAGGACGCCGGCGCAAGCCCGGTGATGGTGATCGCCGACGACACCACCGCCGCGCTGCTGGGCGCGGCCCTCGCGGAGGCGGCGGGCGCCACCCTTCACCGCGTCGCCGACGGGGAGGCCAGCAAGAGCTTTGCCGAGCTGGAGCGGGCCTGCACCGCAGCCGCGGCCGCCGGCCTGGACCGCGGGTCCACCATCGTCGCCGTTGGCGGCGGCGTGGTGGGAGACCTCGCCGGGACCGTCGCGGCGGTGTACATGCGCGGCGTCCGCCTGGTCCACGTGCCCACCACGCTGCTCGCGATGGTGGACAGCTCGATCGGCGGCAAGGCGGCGGTCAACCTGCCCCAGGGGAAGAACCTGGTGGGCGCTTTCAAGCCCCCCGCCGCGGTCCACGTCGACCCCGACCTGCTCCTCAGCCTGCCCCCGCGACAGCTGCGCAGCGGCCTGGCCGAGGTGCTGAAGTGCTCTATGATTGCTGACGAACAGTTGTACGGTTCGCTCCTTGCCAACCACCAGAAGTTGCTCGATTTGGAGATGGATTTGCTCACCGACGTGGTCACCACCTGCTGCGCGATCAAGGCCGGGGTGGTCACGCGTGACGAGCGCGAGACGGGGGAGCGGGCGATCCTGAACTACGGCCACACCTTCGGCCACGGGCTGGAGGCGGCCACCGGCTACGCCACCCTGACCCACGGCGAGGCGGTGGCCGTGGGGATGGCGGTGGCGGCCCGCATCGGCGTCGAGGTGGGGGTCACCCCGGCTGACGTGGAGGCCCGCCAGGACGAGCTGCTCGACGCCTATGGCATGGCTCGCCGGGCCCCCGGCGCCGCAGGCGTTGAGGACGTGCTGGCTGCCATCGGGCACGACAAGAAGGCCCGCGGCGGCAGCACTCCCTGGGTGCTGCTTGAGTCCGTCGGCCGCGCCACCCCCGGCCACGACGTGCCGGGCGACGTCGTCCGCGGCGCCGCCGCCTGGGCGCTGGGCGCGTAGTGCGCACCGCGGTGATGATCCACGGCCCCAACCTGAACCGGCTGGGCACGCGCGAGCCCGAGATCTACGGCCGGACCACGCTGCCGGAGCTGGAGCAGCTGGTGCGGGACCACGGCCGCGACATCGGCTGGACCGTGGAGACCTTCCAGTCCAACCACGAGGGCGACATCATCGACCGCATCCACGCGGCCGGCGATGACGGTGTCGACGGCCTGCTGCTCAACGCCGGCGCCCTGAGCCACTACAGCTACGCCATCGCCGACGCGATCCGGGCCGTGGACCTGCCCGCGGTCGAGGTCCACATCTCCAACATCAGGACGCGCGAGACCTGGCGCCGGAAGTCGGTGACCGGCGACGCCTGCCTGGCGGTGCTCGCCGGGCTCGGGATTGAGGGCTACCCGCGGGCGCTGGACCTGCTCGCCGAGCGAGTCGAGGCGGCGGCGGCGCGGTCGCCGCGGGCAGCGCGGGGATGATCGACGCCGGCGAGCTGCGCCCGGGGTCGGTGTTCGAGCGCGACGGCCAGCTGCTGGTGTGCGTCAACTTCTCCCACATGAAGATGGGACGCGGCACCGCCCAGGTGCGCGCCAAGCTGCGCAACCTGCGCTCGGGCGCGATCACCGACGAGACGTTCCGTCCCGAGCAGCGCTTCACGCGGGTGCGCATCGAGAAGCGGCAGATGCAGTACCTCTATGCCGACGGCGACCAGCACCATTTCATGGACACCGAGACCTACGACCAGGTCGCGCTCACCGCCGACAAGCTGGGCGACGCGCTCGGCTACATCAAGGAGAGCGCTGAGATCCTGGTGCTCAGCTTCGAGGGTGAGGCCATCGGCGTCGAGCTGCCCACCTCGGTGGACCTGCAGATCACCGAGACCGACCCGGGGTTCAAGGGCGACACCGCCACCGGCGGCACCAAGCCGGCGAAGGTGGAGACGGGGATCACCGTCCAGGTACCGCTGTTCGTGAACCAGGGCGATACGATCAAGGTCGACACCCGCAGCGGCGAATACATGGAGCGGGCCTAACGACCGACGCACGAGGACGTGAGATGACGGAGACGCTGCCGCAGCCGGCGCCCGGAAGGGTGAAGGTGGCCAACGAGGTGATCGCCCAGATCGCCGCGATGACCGCCATCCAGGTGAAGGGCGTGGCCGGCGTGGTGGATCGCACCAACCAGATCACCCGGGTGCTGCGTCGCGGTGGCGTGCACAAAGGCGTCAAGGTCGAGCTGGCCAACGAGGACACGCTCCGCCTGCAGCTGTTCCTGGTCGCCGACGAGGGCAAGAACCTACCCGACCTCGCCAGCGAGGTGCAGACCAAGGTGGTCGCCGCGGTCGACCGGATGCTGGGGCTCAACACCAGCGCCGTCGACGTGTACTTCGTCGACGTCCGCTTCGACGCCTCCGCCTGAGCGGGGCGCTGGGTTCCTGGTGCCGGGCAAGCGACACCTGGCCCGTGAGGTGGCCATGCAGGTGATCTTCGAGCTGGAGCACCGCGAGGGCGACCCCGAGGCCGCGCTGCAGTACCACCTGGCGGAGGCGCAGGTGAGCGGGCCGCAGGCGGACTTCGCGCTCGGCCTCGTCCGGGGCACCCTGGAGCACCGCGCCGCGATCGACGCGGAGATCGCGTCCGCGTCCCTTCACTGGACCCTGGAGCAGATGGCGGGCGTGGAGCGCTCCGTGCTCCGGCTGGCCACCTACGAGCTGCTCTTCTGCCCGGAGGTGCCGCCCAAGGCGGCGGTCAACGAGTCGATCGAGCTGGCCAAGACGTTCGGCGGGGACGAGTCGGGACGCTTCGTCAACGGCATCCTGGGCCGGGTGATGAGCCGGGCCGCCGAGGCCCAGGCGCAGGCCGGGGCCGCCGAGGCGGGAGCCTGATGCAGGTCCTCCACGTCAGCGACCTGGTCAACTACATCGACGAGGTCATCAGCGGCGAGCAGGGGCTCCAGGATGTCTGGGTCGAGGGCGAGGTGGGTGAGTTCAAGGTCTCGGTCCAGGGCCACTGCTACCTCACCCTCAAGGAGGGCAAGGCCAGCCTCCGCGGGGTGATGTTCCGGCTGCAGTACGCGCGCGTGGGCTTCCAGCTGCAGCCCGGGATGATCCTGCTGGCGCACGGCCGCGTGGGCTACTACAAGGACCGTGGCGAGATGCAGATCATCATCGACACCGCCCAGCCGTCCGGCGTCGGCGGCCTCTACCTGGCCTTCGAGCAGCTCCGCAAGCGCCTCGAGGCCGAGGGGCTGTTCGACCCGGGGGCCAAGCGGGCGCTGCCGGCGTTCCCGCGCCGGGTGGCGGTCGTCACGTCAGAGTCGGGCGCGGCGCTGCGCGACGTCCTCAAGGTCCTCCGCCGGCGCTGCCCGGTGGTGCCCGTACTGGTGGTCCATGCCCTGGTGCAGGGCGAGGTCGCGGCCGCGTCCGTTGTCCGCGCCCTCCGGCGGGCGGGGTCCCGGCCCGACGTCGAGGTGGTGCTGCTGGTCCGTGGTGGAGGGGCGATCGAGGACCTTGCGTCATTCAACGACGAGGCCCTCGCCCGTGCGATCCGCGAGTGCCCGGTGCCGGTGGTGGTCGGCGTGGGCCACGAGACGGACTTTACGATCGCCGACTTCGCGGCCGACGTCCGCGCCGCCACCCCCTCGCACGCCGCCGAGCTTGCGGTGCCCGACCTCGCCCAGATGCGGCGCGACGTGCTGGGCCTGCGGCAGCGGCTGGGCATGGCCATCAGCCGTGAGGTGGCGGCCAAGGGCGAGTCCCTGCGCGCCGCCGGCGATCGCCTCGGCAGGCAGAGCCCGGCGCGGCAGCTGCCGGTGATGCGGCAGCGGCTGGACGAGCGCAGCGAGCGCCTGGCGGCCGCGCTCCAGGCCGGCCTCGACCGCGCCGCCCGCCAGCTCCAGGCCGAACGCGCCCGGCTCGAGGCGCTCAGCCCGCTGGGCGTGCTGGGGCGCGGATACAGCCTCGCCCGCGACGAGCAGGGGGCCCTGGTGACATCGGTGGTGGGCCTCGCTCCCGGGCGGCGGCTGACCACCGTGTTCGCGGATGGGTCGGCTGTGGGCGAGGTCGTGGAGGTCACCCCCAATGGCTGACGTCACCGGCATCGAGACGCTCACCTACGAGGAGGCGCTCAAGGAGCTGGAGTCGCTGATCAAGCGCCTCGAGACCGGCAGCATCGACCTGGCCGACTCGATCGCCAGCTACGAGCGCGGGGCGGCGCTGGCGCACCACTGCTCGCAGCTGCTGGAGCAGACCGAGGCCAAGGTCGCGCGCCTGGTGCTGGACCCCAGCGGCAAGCCGGCGGAGGTGCCGATGACCGAGACGGAGGGCAACGGTGTCGACGGTCCTGTCTAGTCCCTACTTCACGATCCCCGCGGTCGCCTGGCTGGTGGCCCAGGTCATCAAGGTGGTGACCGACTCGCTGCAGCACCGCCGCATCGACATCCGCCGCCTGGCCTCGGCCGGCGGGATGCCCAGCTCCCACACCTCGCTGGTGCTGTCGCTGACCACGGTGATCGGATCGCGCCGTGGCCTCGACTCGCCGGAGTTCGCGATCGCCGCGGTCTTCAGCTCCGTGGTGATGTACGACGCCACCGGGGTGCGCCGCGCCGCGGGCCGCCAGGCCCGGGTCATCAACCGCATCATCGACGACCTCTTTCACCAGGAGGGCATCAAGGAGGAGCGCCTGCGCGAGCTGATCGGGCACACCCCGATCGAGGTCATCGCCGGCGGCCTGCTGGGGGTGGTCACCGCGCTGGTGATGCTGGGCCGGTGATGGCGCGCGGCACGGGGACCACGGCGCCCACCAGCGCGGGCCGGCTCCGCCTCGACCTGGCGATGGTCGAGCGCGGGCTGGTGCCTTCGCGACAGAAGGCCCAGGCACTCGTCCTGGCCGGGGAGGTGCGCCTCAAGGGGCGCCGCGCCGAGCGCCCCGACCAGATGGTCGGTCCGCAGGATGAGCTGTCGGTGACGGCGGCGCCGCGCTTTGTCGGGCGCGGCGGGGAGAAGCTGGCGGGCGCGCTGGAGGCGTTCGCGGTGACCGTCACGGGGAGGGTGTGCCTCGACGCGGGGGCCTCCACCGGGGGCTTCACCGACGTCCTCCTCAAGGCCGGCGCGCGGATGGTGTACGCGGTCGACGTGGGCTACGGCCAGCTCGACTGGAGCCTTCGCACCGACGAGCGGGTGGTGGTGATGGACCGCACCAACGTCCGCCACCTGACGGAGCTACCCGGTCCCGCGCCGGGACTGGTGGTTGCCGACCTGTCGTTCATCTCGCTGCGCGCCGTGCTTCCCGCGCTCACCCGGCTGGCGCTCCCCGGGGCCGACCTTCTGCTCCTGTTCAAGCCGCAGTTCGAGGTGGGCCGGGGCGCCGTCGGCAAGGGCGGGGTGGTGCGCGACGTGGAGGTCCGCGAGGCGGCGCTGGCGGAGTTCGTGGCGTGGGCAGAGTCCGAAGGCCTGTCGTGCCTGGG
>JAXDLV010000117.1:0-14917 GCA_034666445.1 Chloroflexota bacterium
CTCTTCGAGACCTACCCCCCGGTGCCGCCGGGAAACGTTCTTCCCCCGCCGCTAGACGAGGACGGCCCGCCACCTTCCTCACTGCCGGTCGCCGCCGACGCCGACACGGTTGACGTCCAGGTCGCCGGCACCGTGCCCGACGACTTCAAAGCGTTCATCGCTGCGGCCTCGGCCGGCGGCGTGGCGGACTACGACAAGCTCTACGCAGACGCGGACTTCAACTTCACCAACGAGGCGCGAGCCTCGCGGATCCCGGTGCTGATCACCACGGACCGCGCCCCCTTCACCGCCCTGGCCAATGTCCAGCAGTTCCGCTCCGGCTTCGTCGACCCCTGCTTCAACCACGCCGCGGATGCCGCTGGGTGCGAGCCGCGGGTGATGATCCTCTTCGACCCGGCGCAGTGGAAAGGCGGCGACTACCCGCCCATGTCGCGCCCCCGGGTGGAGCACGAGCTCTTCCACGTGGCTCACCAGAAACTGCTCAAGAAGCTCCGCCTGGGCAACCTGTTCCAGGCCCCCGGTTACTTCTGGCAGACGGAGGGCTTCGCCACCTTCACCCAGCGCCAGGTCCCCGACTTCGAGGCGTACCAGTCGTTCCCCGCCAACATCCTCAACCAGGGGTTCTTCAGCTGGCCGAAGATCACGGACGGTCGCTATGAGTCCGCGTACGAGGCGTCCTCCTTCCTCGACGAGATGGTCTTCCAGTCGGGCAACGACCCGAAGCTGCTGACGCGGTGGATCAAGGCCACCCGCGCCGGTGACCCCTCCAGCCTCAGCCTGATGAGCACCATCGCGGGCAGCGGGGAGAGCATCGACATCGACCGCTTCCAGGAGCTGTACGTGCGCAGCGTCACCGACTTCTACGCGCCGGGCTTCCTGCCGAAGATCGATGGTCGGACGGTCGGCGTGGCGGTGCCGGACGCGTACAAGGCCGAGAAGACGGTGGCGGAGAAGGACTTCACGCCCGCGGCGACGCCGGTCAGCGTCGACGCCGCGATGGCGCCGCTGTCCAGCCGGCTCTTCCGGGTCGGGGTGGCGGGCCTCCCGAAGGAGGACTCCGCCAAGGTGCGTCTGTCACTCAGCGCGGACCGCGCCGACGGCCTGCGGGGCGTCGTGCTCGTGCTGCGCGGCGACAACGACAAGAACCTGCCCTTCTGCTACCGCCAGATCGGCGACAGCCCGCCGGACGCGATGGCCGCCGGGGCGACAAGGTGCTTCAAGGACAACGCACGGGTGGCGGGAGTCATCGGCGCCGGCGGCGGCAAGGTGGACGTCACGGTCGGGTCGCTGAAGAAGTTCAGCCCCGACGTCTCCAAGCTCAGCTTCGTGGTGGTCGGCTTCAACCTGCTGACCTCGGTGAGCGCCGGCCTCACGCCGGCCAAGGCCAGGCTCACGGTGAGCCAGCCGTTCGGCAACCTGGACCTGACGCTGTCCGGGTCGATCACCGGGCACGCGTTCGCGGAGCAGGACTTCAACCCCGACTGCAAGCTCGACAACCGCGGCGGGATCGGCCTCACGGTCTCCTGGCTGAAGGTTCATCTCGGGGACCAGACGATCACCTTCGACTTCTCGATCTACCCGTGGCCAGGCCCCGGGCGCCACAAGGTCTACACCGAGATAGACAACGCGTCCATCGGCACCGTGTCCAGCAACTCGTGGTACGAGAACGAGAAACCGGAGTCGTTCGCTGTCTTCGCGCCCGACAAACAGACCGTCACCTTCGACACCAACATGACCACCTACGGCAAGCCGACTGACCCGAAGGTCCACGCCACCGGCACATTCGTCTGCGCCAAGCCCATAGCCTGAGCGTTCCCACTTCGCGTCATGGCGCGCCGAACCAGGTGGTCAGTGCGTCGCGCAACCCGGCATCCGTCCCGTCTCCCACCCAGGCGACATGGCCGTCGGGCCGGATCAGGACCGCTGAGGGGGCATCGACCGCGCCAAGGGCCGGGAGCTCCCAAACACCAAAGTAGTCAGCCTTGACCAGCTGGACCCGCTCCGCCCACGGGGTGATGTCGAGGCCGCCGGGCTCACCGATGTCGAGGAGTACCGGCCGGGCACCGTGCAGGAGGGTGAACACCTGGAGCGGGCCGTTGGCGGTGACCACGTCGAGGTCGGGCATCCGGCGCCCCAGCAGCGGGTGTCCCTCACCGAGGTCGTAATGGATGTCGAGGCTGGACATCATCGCGGCGAACCGCCGGCGCGGCTCGTCCATGCTCAGCAGCTCCGACACGCTGTCACGCAGCGCCTCGCTACGGTCGTCGGGGCGGAGCAGCGCCATCTGCGCCATGGTGTTGCGCAGCACGCGGGCAGCGACCGGGTGCCGCTCAGCATGGTAGGTGTCCAGGAGGCTTTCTGGGCTCGTCTTGTTGACCACCTGGGCGAGCTTCCATCCCAGGTTCACCGCGTCCTGCACACCGACCTGGAGGCCCTGTCCGCCGACCGGGTAATGGACGTGCGCGGCGTCGCCGGCCAGCAGAACCCGTCGGTCGCGGTACGACGCCGCCTGCCGCGCCGCATCCGTGAACCTGGAGATCGAGGTGGCATTGTGCACCCCGTAATCCGTGCCGTACTGGGCGACCATCGCCTCGCTGAGGTCCTGGAGCGTGGGCTCGCCCTTGTGACCCACCTCCTTCTCGGTGACCAGGACCCCCACCTGTCCATCCTCCAACAGCGCAAGGGAATGGACGCCAAGGCCATCGGTGCCCATTCCCCATTCGGGCTCCTGCTCCAGCTCGACACTCGCGATCAGGTTGCTGGTTGTCGGATCCCACCCGGGGAACTCGATCCCGGCTGCCTTGCGCACCATGCTGCGGCCTCCGTCGCACCCCACGAGGTACCGCGCCCGTAGCGACTCGCCGTCGGCCGGCCTGGCCTCGATATCGACGCCGCCCTCGTCCTGCGCGAAACCGGTCACCTCGCGACCGCGATAGATCGGCACCTTCAGCTCCTCCACCCAGCCGGCGAGGATCCGCTCGATGCCCTCCTGCCTCAGGGCCAGCCCGTACGGGTGCCGGGTGGGAAAGTCGCTGATGTCGAGGCGGATCCAACCGAACCCCGCGACCTGGGCCACCTTCCCTGCCGCGAGGAATCGATCAGCGATCCCCCGCTGGTCGAAAACCTCAATCGTGCGTGAATGCAACCCACCTGAGCGCGAGCCGACGAGGTCCTGGCTGGCGCGCCGCTCGACAATGGCGACGTCCACCCCGGCCAACGCCAGCTCGCCTGCCAGCATCAGCCCTGTCGGGCCGCCACCGGCGATCACCACCGAGTGCTCCGCCATGCTCCACACCTCCGCGTAGGAAACGAGGCGCCAGCGTCGCACGCAGCCGGGGGCTTGCGGCAAGCCCCGGGGCGGGTGAGACAATTACCCTGGGGCCGGGGGTGCAGGCCGGCAAGCGTCGCGTTGACACATTGAGGCCGGCCGCAGTATCGTGAGGCACCTCACTATGAATAATGCTGCTATGAGGACACTCACCAAGTGGCCGGCACCCCGCCCCGAGCCTGACGCAGACGGCCGGCTCTACGACCCCGCCATACGCCTCGCGCTGTCAGATTTCGGCAAGGGCACTCCCACCATTGCGCTCGAGGCCCTGACCTCTGTCCGCGTACTGGCCAAGCAGATGCACGACGGCTTCCAGCAGTGGACCGAGGGCCACGGCCTGTCCGAGAGCCGGTTCCGCGTGCTGATGACGATCTACCAGGCTCCGGACCGCCGGCTGCCCCTGGGTGCAATTGCCGAGAGCCTGAACGTGGTCCCGAGAACGGTGACCGACCTGGTCGATGTGCTCGAGCGCGACGGCCTGGTCGCGCGAGTCCGCGACACGGCGGATCGCCGCTCCACCCTGGCGCAGCTCACGGAGGCCGGCCTGGAGCGAATCGCGGCCATCCGCCGGGACGGCGTCAGGGAGCAGGCCGCGGTCACGCGCGGGTTGACCGACGACGAGCTCACACAGCTGCGCCACCTGTGCCTGCTGCTGGTCCAGAACATGAACGAAGGCCGCTCGGGGGCATAGGTCGTGATCTACCTGGCTCGCCTGTCGTTGCGTCTCGGCGCCGTCGTCCTGCTCGCTGCGATGCTGCTGTTCGGCGCCGGGATCTACGCAGCCACGCAGGTCGAGCAGGACCTCCTGCCTGAGATCTCATTCCCGGCGGTGCTTGTGATCACGCCCGACCCCGGCGCCTCGCCCGACCTCGTCGACCAGCAGGTGACGGTGCCGATGGTGAATGCCATGCAGGGCGTCACGGGAGTGGACACAGTGCAGTCGACCTCCAGCCAGGGAGCATCCCTGGTGGTGGTGCTCTTCAAGGACAGCACGGACCTCAAGACGGCCCAGCAGGACGTGAGCACCGCGGTTGCCCGCGTGCGGCCCTTACTTCCCACGCTGGTGCCCAACCCGACGGTGCAGACGTTTTCGACCAACAGCCTGCCCATCCTCGAATACGCGGTCTCCGCTGATGAGCCTCTTGGCGACCTCGCGGGGCAGCTCCGTGCGCAGGCGCTTCCCAAGCTGCGCGGCCTGGCGGGGGTTTCATCCGTGGTCATCACCGGCGCTCCGACCGACGAGGTCGACGTCACCCTTGACCCGGCCAAGCTGGCGGCTCATGGCATAAGCGTCGGCCAGGTCTCCGCGGCGCTGCAGCAGGCCACGCTTGTGCAGTCGGTGGGCGCGTTGAAGGAGGGTTCGGCCACGATCCCGCTCCAGGTCACGGGCTCGCTCACCAGCATCGGAGCGATCGGCGCGATCGCCGTGAACCCCGTCTCACCCACCGGCGCGCCGTCCGCCGCGGCTCGGCCGGGTGCCCCGGTGACCGTTGATCAGCTCGGGACGGTGGCGGTCGTCTCGCTGCCGGCGGACACGATCACCCGAACCAACGGCACCGCGAGCATCGGCATGCGCATCATCAGGGGCCCGGGAGGCAACACCGTCACCGTGGCCAGGGACGTGAGGGAGGCGCTACCCGGGATCCAGTCGGCGATAGGGCACGGCATTCGTCTGCAGCCGATCACCGACCAGGCCACCCCGATCACCCAGGCGATCGGCGACATCCTGCGGGAGGGCTTGCTCGGTGCGTTGTTTGCCGTGCTGATCATCTTCCTGTTCCTCCGAAGCACCCGCGCGACCCTCGTGGCCGCGGTGTCGATTCCGCTGTCGCTGCTGGTCGCGTTGATCGTTCTCTGGCAGCAGAGCATCACGCTCAACATCCTCACGCTGGGTGGAATGACGGTGGCAATCGGCCGGGTGGTGGATGACGCGATAGTGGTGCTCGAGAACATCAATCGCCACGTGAGCGAGGGTGAGGCACCGCTGGCCGCCGCGTACACGGGAACGCGGGAGATCATCTCGGCGGTCACGTCGTCGACCCTCACGACCGTCGCGGTCTTCCTGCCGATCGCGTTCCTCACCGGGATCGCGGGCAGCTTCTTCCGTCCCTTCGCGCTGACCGTGGTGGTCGCGTTGCTGGCGTCGCTTGTCGTGGCGGTAACCGTGGTTCCGCTGCTGGCTTCCCGGCTGATCAAGCCCGTGTCCCCGGCGGTCGCGGCTCGCCCCGCGAAGGAGAGCTGGACCCAGCGCATCTATCTCCCGGTCATCCGCTGGGCCACCGGCCATCGGTTGGTGGCCGTCGGCACCGCGGTCGCCATTTTCATCGGCTCGGTGGCACTGACCCCCCTCCTGCGAATCAACCTGCTGGACCAGTCGTCCAGCCCGTTCTTCCGGGTGGCGATCACCATGCCGGAGAATTCCACGCTGGTCCAGGCGGATGCCGAGACGCAGAAGATCGAGGCCCAGATGGCGGGGATATCCGGGGTGTCGGCCTACCAGGCGACCGTGGGCGGCCAGGCAGACCCCTTCGCGCCGCCCGGCACGGTGCCGGCTGACCCAACGCAGGCCCAGGTTACGGTGCTCGTGGTCCAGGGCCAGTACGACCAGGCTCTCAACGGCGTCAAGCGCGCCCTGCAGAGCTACACCGGCCCCGCCAAGGTCGAGGTGGGGCAGGGCCAGAACGGCGCGAGCGCCAGCAGTGCCCAGGTGCAGGTCGACGTGCACGCCGCCGACGCCGGCGTCCTGAAGACCGCCAACGACCAGCTCCTCGCCGCGCTGCGGAACGTGGGCGGCCTGGCCGAGCTGAAGTCCAACCTGGTGGCCTCCAAACCCCAGTACCAGCTGGTGCCAACCAGCCGGCTCGGCCAGTCAGGGCTGACCGTGCAGGCGCTGGCGGCAGTGGTCGCACAGGGCGTCAACGGGCAGGTCGCGACCCAGGCCAACCTCAGCCAGGGCACGATGAGCGTCCGGGTGCAGCTGCCGCCAGGGACGGCTGACAACGCCGCGGCACTGGCATCCTTCCCCGTCCCGACCGCCGCCGGGGTCGTGCCCCTCTCCACCCTGGCGACGATCGAGCGGGTCAACGGTCCCCAGGCGGTGAGCCGGGTCAACGGCGACCGCGACGCGACGATCACTGGCACGATCACCGGCAACAACACCCAGAAGGTCCAGGCCGACGTGACCGCGGCAATCAACAACGCGGGGCTGCCAAGCGGCGCCACAACGTCGACCGGCGGCGTGTTTGCCCAGCTGTCCACCGTGCTCAACCAGTTCATCCTGGCGCTGCTGGCGGCGATCGGGCTGGTCTACCTGATCATGGTCGCGGCCTTCCGGTCATTGCTCAAGCCGCTGGTTCTCCTGGTGTCCATCCCGTTCGCCGCCACCGGGGCGATCGTGGCATTGATCGTGACCAACACCGCGCTCTCACTGCCGAGCCTGATCGGGTTGCTCATGCTCACGGGGATCGTGGTTACCAACGCGATTGTCCTGCTGGACCTTGTCGAGCAGTATCGTGACCGCGGCCTCGACCTGCAGGAAGCGCTTATCGAGGGTGGCCGGCACCGCCTCCGCCCCATCCTGATGACCGCGCTCGCCACGATGCTCGCACTGGCCCCGCTGGCGCTCAGCGGTGGCGGCTCCGGGGGCGGGTTCATCGGCGCGCCGCTGGCGATCGTGGTGATCGGCGGCCTGTTCACGAGCACCCTACTGACGCTTGTCCTCGTGCCGGTTCTCTATTCGCTGTCGGCGCGCTTCACAGGCCGGCGGTCGACGCACGAGCTCGACGCCGCCCTGGATGCGGCCGGAGAGCGACGGTTCAACCAGCTCGGCACCGACTGAGGTCGATGCAGGCGGCAACCCAGGTTGCTGCAATTGTTACGGCGGGACCACAAAGCTGACAGGACGCGGACCGGATGTGAGGGCGTTGCACCAGTGGCCACCGGCCGTGCTGAAAGGAAGGTCTGATGAGCTTTGTCGTAATAAGGTCCGATCGGGGCAGCCTGGTCTCGAAGGCCTTCCGGGATGCCGCGGAGGCGGATAAAGCCGCCCGAGAGTGGGCTGCATCAGGCTCGCGCGTGCAGGTCATCGACACCCGTGGGAGGCCGCCCGGCGCCGCCCAGGCGGCGATGGCCACGGCCCCGCCCGGCCGCGCAGCCCGGAACTTCTCGCTCTAGGTCGGACTTGGCGCCGGCCCGCGGCGTGCCGGGCGAAACTCCAACGAGTACCCCTTACCCGGCCGGTTGACCAGGGTGCAGGGGATGTCGAGTCGTTTAAGGATCTTCCTCACGCGCTGAACGTAGTTCCTGACCTCCTCCGGGAAGAGGGTCGAGTCCGCCCAGGCGTGGGTCATTATCTGTGTGGCCGTGTAGTACCGGTGCGGATGGTCGAGCAGGAACCGCAGCAGCTGGGCCTCTCGCCTGGTCAGGTCCGCGGACGCGCCCTGGTGGCGGACGATGTCGCCCTCAGGATCCACCCATAGGCCCTGGAGCGACCACAGGCGCTCGTACCAGAGGTCGAGTCGCTCCTGGTACCCCTCCATCTGGGTCCGGATGATCGACAGGTCCTCGTCCGCCGCCGCCTGTGCCGTGGGGTGCAGCTTCGGGAGGTCGGCTTTGATCCTCGCCAGCAATCCTCTCTTGAAGCGCATCAGGTCGGCGTAGATGCTGATCCAGTGCCGGGCGTCCTCCCATTGAACGGTGGCGAGGTCCTCGCCCTCGAGCGCTCGTGCCCTGGGGCCTGGCCGCTCGCGACCGGGCTTCGTTCCTGTCGTCACCAACGTGCCTCAGCCACTTTTGCTGATGTTATTACGAGCGGCGGCAGACGATGGGCGGATGAAAAACAAAAAAGTAGAGCTCGTGCGCGCTGATGTTGCCGCTGAACAGCGTGGGGGCGACCCGGGCCAGGCCATGACGAACGAGCCGGAAGCTGCCGGCGCGTCCCTGGACGAGGCCCGGTTCTGGCGTGACACGTACGAAGAGATCCTCCGCATGGAGGTGCAGGTGATGGCCAGGGTCCATGACCTGATGTCCAGGGCGACCCCCGCGGTCCGGCGCGAGGTCGAGATGAGCAACGTGCCGGTTATCGCGGCGCAGGTCGACCGGTTCCGGTACCGCCATCAATTCTGGGCGGGGCGGGTTGCTGACCTGGCCCCAGGTTCGGCCAACGCTCCCGCTGGGCCTGGCGCCGGCTCCTGACCGAGCGAGTGTTGCTGCGCCTGTTATGCGTACTGATGCAGCATGAATTTCAAATGAAGAAAATGATCCTCACTCAGACGTTCCCCAAATGACCGGCGGTATGCGCCTCCGAATTGTCGCTCTGCAGGTGGGGCTGATCGCGGTCCTCGGCGCGGGCGGGCTGGTTGCGCTGGGCATGGGCAGTTTCGTGCACGGCATGATCCGTGACCAGCTCTCGGCCCAGCAGATCTTCTTCCCCGCGGCAGGCAGCGCCTCGTTGCCGGCGTCGGAATACCCCGACCTCCAGCAGTACGGCGGACAGCAGGTTGACGACGGCGTGAAGGCACAGGCCTACGCCAACGGCTTCATCGGGCGTCACCTCGAGAAGGTCGCCGGCGGCCAGACCTATTCCCAGGTCAGCACCAAGGCCGCCGCCGCCCCCACAGACACCGCACTGGCGGGCCAGAAGGACACCCTGTTCAAGGGTGAAACCCTCCGCGGCCTGCTCCTCAACACCTACGGCTGGTGGACCATCGGGACCTACTCGACATATGCCGGGTATGGCCTGGCACTCGCAGCGGCCATCGTCCTGCTGGCGATGCTGTTCGAGATCGGCCTCGCGATTCGGTCCCGCGGGACGACCGCCGTCGCACCGATCGCCAGCACGCGCCTGGCGCACCAGGGCTAGTACCTATACCCCTTTCCCTGGAGGGTGGCTCGCAAGGGCCACCCTCCCCCAATTCGACGCCAGGTATCGCCACCGCTGACAGTCCCGGGATCGAAGCCGACCGGAGTCGTCACGACGGTCACATGCCCGATGGCGTCCCGGTCCGACGCGTTCGCGACGACGACGAGGAACGCCTCCAGCACGAGGCCTGGATGCGATCCTGGGATCGCGCCCACCGCAGCTGGACCAGTCCATTCAGCGTTGAGGGCGAGGGTGCCTGAATGAGCTTCGTGGTCATCCGCGCCAGGAGCCATACAGACTGGGACCGCCCCGTGACAGCGCGGTAGGCGTCCGGCACCCTATGTGTCCCGCCCTGGCGGGCCGTCCTGCGACCCTGTGAACAGGATCTCCGACAGCCCGTCCGCCGGGCGGTGCACTATGTGACAGCTGAGAGGGACCTTCCGTCAAGGACGGAAAGGAGCACCTCGCATGCACACCAAGCCTTTTGGGCGAGCCATCGCCCTGTTCGTCGTCTCGATTGCTTCATTTGCCCTCGCCGGGTCCTGGACCGTGGCGCTTGCCACAACCGAGCCCGGCCTCGGTACGGCTCTCAGTTTCGCCGCCATGGGCGGCAGCACCGTGACCAACACGGGACCGAGCGTCATCCATGGCGATCTCGGCGTCGCGCCGGGCACCTCGGTCACAGGCTTCCCACCGGGCCAGGTCAATGGCGCCACGCACCTGACTGACGCGGTCGCGCTGCAGGCCCAGGACGACCTGACAACCGCCTACAACTCGGCGGCGGCAGAGCCACCAACCCAGGACCTCACCGGCCAGGACCTGGGAGGCATGGTGCTGACCCCGGGCGTCTACCGCTTCTCATCCTCGTCGCAGCTGACCGGTCCACTCACCCTGGATGGACAGGACTCGACCAACGCCGTGTTCATCTTCCAGGTGGGCAGCACCCTCACCACCGCCAGCTCCTCAACCGTCAGCCTGGTCAACGGGGCCCAGGGCTGCAACGTCTGGTGGCAGATAGAAAGCTCGGCGACATTGGGAACCGGTAGCACGTTCCGCGGCAACCTGATGGCGCTGACGAGCATCACCGCGACCACGGGCGCCAATGTCCCGGCGGGACGGCTCCTGGCTCGAAACGGCGCGCTCACCCTTGACACCAACGTCATCAGCGTCCCGACGGACTGCGCCACCTCAGCCGCCCCGAGCGTGGGCCCGTCGGCATCGCCGTCCCCCAGTCCGCCGGGAACGCCCGGCGGTGGCGGTGCCACCGAGCTGATCGCGGCGCCGCCAGCAGGTGGTGGTTCAACCACAGGCCCGGGCGGGCCACCCCCGTCTGTGGGCGGGGCGCCCCCGCCTGCGACCGGGCCACCCCATGCCAGTCCGTCTCCCCGCGTACCGACCGCCGGGCTGCCGCCAGACGTCACCACTCCGAACACCGGGCGTGCACTGGCGGGCTCGATGTTCCTCATCGTGGGCCTGGTGCTGGCCGGGCTGTCGATCCTGGTAAGCGGCCGGCGCATGCCCCGCCCGGCTCTCTGATCTCAGCCGAACCATGAAAGCAGGCCCCACATCGGGGCCTGCTTTTGCTCCTCCGGTTGTTGGCGGACGCCACGGAGCTCGTCACCTTTGCGGTAACGTAGAGGCAGGTTCTGACATCCAATGCCGATCACAGGGTGGTTCCTGAGGCATCAGGACCTTGGCGGAGGCTCCCTGGTGAACGGCCGGCGCCGAGCCGTGCCGGGTGAGACTGGCGCAGGTAATAGCGGTGTCTGCGGTCCTTTCGCGACATGACGCAGGCGCGTGGGTCCTCGCCACCGGATTCCGACTGGCTCCTCCAGTCGATCGACCAGGCCGAGGCGGCGGCCGTCGCGGCCCGGGAGGCACTCGACGCCGCCGTTCAGTGGCTGAGTGCGACACGAATCGAGCGCCTGGCGGGGGTTTCGATATTGACAGTCGCAGACACGACCCTGGCCGGGAGCGGCGACGAGGCGCGCCTCCAGGCGTCCGTGGCGATGGAGGAGTATGAGCACGCTGTCATGCTCTTCCGGCGGGGCATGGTCCGGGCGCTGGTTGACGAGGGCGGCCTGAGCCTCACGGAGGTGGCGCGGCGAATGGGGGTCTCGCGCCAGGGCGTCGCCCGCCTTTATGACGCGAGTGGCGATGTAGCAGATTAGGAGGGGGGTTGCCGTACCCCGGGGGTGCGGGACCAGGGTGGCGTGATGGATACGTCACTACCGCTCAAGCTTGTGCTGATCGAGGACAGCGATGCTGACGCCGCCCTGATCCTCGCGGAGCTCAGTTCGGCGGGCGTTGCCGTTGACACCGAACGGGCCGCCACGAGGGGGCAGGTGCGGGCCGCGTTGACCCGGAGGGACGCCGCCGACGCGGTGCTCTGCGGTTATCGCGGCAAGGGCGTGAACGTTCGACAGGCGCTGGCGGTGATGGCTTCGACCCGGACGACCGCGCCCCTGATCGTCGTCAGCCGCGGGCTGACCGACGAACAGGCGGCCGAGTGCATGCGCCTCGGCGCGACGGATTACATCGTCATGGACCGGCTCGGAAGGCTCCCGCAAGCCGTCACCCAGGCGGTCGAGCACTCCCGGCTGGAACGGGATCGCCGCGAGGTTGAACACAGCTACCGCGACCTCTTCGAGAACATCCCGATGGCCGTTTTCAGGGCCACCGCAGAGGGCACTATCCTGCACGCGAACGCGGCAGCCGTAGGGGTGTTCGGCTACCCGGACCTGGAGAGCTTCCTGGCGACCTCGGCCTTCGACCTCTACGTCGACCCGCGGGACCGCACGACCGTCCTGGACCGCCTGAAGTCCGAAGGGCACCTCCTCGACTTCGAATGCCCGATGCGACGGGCCGACGGTTCGGTGTTCTGGTTCAGCCGGGCGATCCACGCGGTGCGCCAGGACCCCGACCGCATCTTTGTGTGGGAGACCATCGGCCGCGACATCTCGGAGCGCAAGGAGGCCGAGCGCGAGCTGGTCAAGAGCCAGGAGCGCCTGCGCAGCCTGCTCGCCGGGACCCCGGTGGCCATGATCACGCTGGACCGGGAGGGCTGCGTGACCTATGCGGGGGGCAGCGTGTTCGCGCAGTTCGGCGTCGACCCGGCGTCGATTGTCGGGACGGTGCTCACCGAGGCGTTCCCTGAGCGGACCGACCTGCTGGCACTCTGCGACGAGGCGCTCACCAGCGAGCTACAGACCGACCTCCAGTGGGAGGGGCGCACGCTGCATGTGCGCTGCGGCCCGTTTCGGGTGCCGCCGGATGGCGAGATCATCGGGATCAGGGGAGTGGCCTTTGACACGACCGACCGGGTCGACGCGGAGCACCGCCTGTCCCGGCGCGTGGAGCAGCAGGCCATTCTCCTTGAGATGTCGCGCGCCGGGCTGGAGGGCACCGAGACGGCGACCTTCCTGGCCGCCTCGGTCGGGTCGGTGGCGCGCGGTGTCGAAACCCCGTTGGCGACCATCCTGGAGAGGCGTCCAAGTGATGGCCACCTCGTCCGCGTCGCGTCCCACGGGTTGTCGCTCGACACCCCCTCCGACCACGCGGGGAGCGCCGCTTCGGACCTCATTGACGACGCCCTCAAGACGCAGTCGCCGGTGCTGACATTCGATTACGTGGCCAACCCGGATATCCCGCAGAGTGGCTGGATGATCGATGCCGGGATTGTCGCCTCGATGGCGGTTGGGATCGCGGGCCCGGTCAAACCCTACGGGGTCCTCGCCGTCCACTCGACCGTCCCTCGCGTGTTCGATGACGACGACATCCAGTTCATCCATTCGGCCTCAACGATCATCTCGGTTGCCGTGGAGCGGAAACGAGGTGAGAAGCAACGCCAGCTGCTCCTGGGCAGGGTCGTTTCCGCCCAGGAGGCGGAGCGGAAGACCATCGCCGAGGACATCCACGATGATGCCGTCCAGGTCATGACCGCCGCCAACATGCGCCTCGAGCTGTTCCGGATGGCGCTCACCGACCCCGGTGAGGTCGCGGCGGCGGCCAAGCTCCAGGAGGTGATCTCCCTGGCGATCGGCAGGCTGCGCAACCTGCTGTTTGAGCTCATCCCGCCGGACCTGGACCGCCACGGACTGGTCGCCGCCTGCAAGCGCCACCTGGCCCAGTTCGAAGGTATTGCGGGGCCGCGCTGGATCGTTCGCAACGAGCTCGACGTCGAGCCCTCGCCGCAGGTGCAGATCCTGCTCTTCCGCATCTTCCAGGAGGCCGTGATGAATGTCCGTAAGCATGCCGAGGCGACCAGGGCCACCGTGTCGCTGAAATCCTCCGACGGGGGCGTGCTCATGTCCGTGTCGGACCACGGTGTGGGCTTCGACGCCTCGGCGGTGGACCCGGTCGCGGGGCACCTGGGCCTGGCGGCGATGCGGGAGCGGGCGGAGGTCGCGGGGGGCTGGTGGCGGCTGACCAGCGAGCGAGGCCACGGCACCCAGATCGCAACCTGGGTTCCCGCCCCGGCGAACGCCGCCGTGGCGGAGACACGCATGGTCGAGGCGCTGGCGATTGGCTGACATCCGGGTCCTGGTCGCCGATGACGACCAGGTGGTAACCGACGCCCTGGCGGACCTGATCGAGGCCTGCGACGGCATGACCGTCGTGGCCGTGGCCGCCGACGCCGACAGCGCAATGACGGCCGCCGCCCGATCGCGGCCGGACGTCGCCCTCGTCGACGTGCGCATGCCGGGCGGTGGGCCGAAGGCGATTCGGGGGATCCTCAAGGAATGGCCGGGCACCCGGGTGCTCGCGCTCTCGGCGTCGCAGAGCCGCGACACGGTCCTGGAGATGCTGCACGCGGGCGCGGCCGGGTACCTGGTCAAAGGCGTGCTGCCCGCGGAGGTCATCGATGGCATCAGGCGCGTGTCCCGGGGGCAGACGCCGCTGTCGGCGGAGGTGGCGGGTGGTGTCATCGACAAGGTGCGAGCCCACCTGCAGGCCGACGAGCTCGTCGACCAGGGCCGCCGGCGCATGGTCGACCAGGTGTCGGATGCCATCGACGGTGACGCTCTCAGGATGGTCTTCCAGCCGATCTTCGACCTCGACACCCGAGGGTTGGTGGGGGTCGAGTCACTGGCCCGGTTCACGCCCGAGCCGATCCGCGCGCCGAACAAGTGGTTCGAGATGGCGGCCCAGGTGGGGATGGGTACGAAGCTGGAGGCGGCTGCGGTCAGCCGAGCGATCGCCCTCCGATCGGGCCTGCCGGCTGGGGCGTTCATGACGGTGAACCTCTCGCCCGAAGCCGTGCTCCTGGGGGAGGTCAACAGCCTCATCCCGACGGACTTCGCCGACCGCCTTGTCATCGAGCTCACCGAGCACGCGCCGGTCCCCGACTACCAGGCCCTCAACGACGCGTTCTCGCCCCTCAGGGCGGCCGGTGCCACCCTTGCGATCGATGACGCAGGCGCAGGCTTCGCCAGCCTCAGGCACATCCTGGAGCTGGCCCCTCAGTACATCAAGCTCGATATCAGCATCACCAACAAGATCGAACATGACCGGGCCGCCATGGCGCTGGCCATCGCCCTCACGTCGTTTGCCGGCGCGATCGGGGCCAAGATAATCGCCGAGGGGATCGAGACGGAGGCGCAGGCCGCGGCGCTCCGCGCGCTGGGCTGCGAGTACGGCCAGGGCTACTACTTCGGCCGCCCCATGCCCGCCGCGGAGATCGAGGCGCTGATCGTGGCCGCCACGGCGGTCGGCGCCCACTAATACAG
>JAXDLV010000118.1:0-6593 GCA_034666445.1 Chloroflexota bacterium
AGCCGGCCCAGGAGTCCCACGCCCACGTGCAGGCCAACCCAGGCGGCGGCGCGCGCCGCTGGAACCGGCGCCTGCTGACAAACGCGGCCCTCGGGCTCCCGGTCGGCGCCGCCGTCGCCATCGCCGCGGCCGTGCTGGTGCCGCAGCCGGAGAAGGCGGTCGTGCCCCTGCCGGCGAGTTCACCGAGCGCGATCCCGGCTCCCACCGTCCCGCCACCCTCGCCGCCCCCGCTGGAGCAGCTCTTCGTGGTGGTGCAGGCGGCCCCGGACAGGCAGCCGGCCGTTGCCCTGGGCGTGCGCGGCGACCACATCCTGCTCGTGAACCGGGGCGGGACCGTGCGCAACGAGGCGAGGTATGGGTACGTCTCGCCGGCGCGGTTCACAAACGCAGCCACGATCGTCCAGGCCCAGGTGCAGGTGGCCGCGGGCGCCGCCTATTACGTCGACGGCGACGGCGTGGTCTGGCGGCTCACGGCGAGTGGGCCGGCGATGAAGGCGGCCGACTTCGGCAAGCCCGGCGACCAGCACGTAACCAACTTCGCGGTGAGCCCGGACGGCCAGCACCTCCTGGCCACGGTCATGACCTTCGGCAAGCCGGTGGACTGCGGCGCCGGGATCTGCACGCCCTTCACCGAGGGGCCGAGCTACAACTACGTCCTCCGCGCCGACCTCGGCGGGCCGACCATCGAGGTCAGCAAGACCACGATCGATCCCAACGCAGAAGGAGCGCGGATCCTGGTGGTCCTTGGTTGGGATGACGTGGGCCCCTTTGGCGCCACGGACACGGCGCTTGCCACCCAGTACCCGCCCCCGACCGGCTGGAACGCGCACCCGGGCCACATCGGCCCGGCCGGCACGGTCACCGACAGCCTCGGGGGTCCCGATTGCACCGCCCAGCAGGTCGGCGCCGGGGGCCACGTCCTTTGCACGATCACGGGCTTCGAATCGACCGATGACGTGGTGAGGACGGCGGAAGGGAAGACCACCTGGACGCTACCGCCGATGCTCGAGCCCAGACAGGGTATGGCGGTGTCGCCGGACGGCGAGCAGGTGGCATTCCTCGGGCTGCACGAGGGCTCGAACCCGAGCGCGGTCTACCGCCACCGCAACAACCCGATCCAGTTCCGTGGCGACTTCCTACCCCTCGCCTGGGCGGACAACACGACCGTCGTCGGCTACAGCGCCGCTCCCGAGAAGGGGGTGCTTGCGCTGTTCGGCACCACGATGCAGAAGTTGACGCTGTTCCCGATCCCCGGGTATTACGGCGGCGTGGTCAACCCTTAAGGGGTGACGCCGTCATCGCCGGGCGCCTCCGTGGCGGACTCGGTGGGTGGAGGCAGCAGCTCCGGCGGTACCGCCGCGTGCTGGCCCCTGGCCGCTCCAGGGCGACGCGGGCCACGCACGAGGCGCCGGATGATGAGCACGACCACGTAGGCCAGCGCGCCGATAACGAGCAGTCCGCCGATCACCACGACCAGTAGCAGCCATCCGATGACGTCATGAAGACCCCCGCTGTCGCCACCGCCAAGGGCTGTGCCGACCGCGAAGATGATGATCAGGACCAGGACGATGAAGCCCACCACGACAACCAGGCCGACGCCCACCACGGCGGCGAGTGCTGGAGGCGCCGCCACCAGCACCGCCTTCGCCGCCGCCGCCCAACCCGACTCACCACGACGACGCGCCTCGACCACCTTGTAGACCACGAACGCGACCACCGCGGCGAGCACCAGCAGGCAGACAACATCGAGAAGCCATCCCCCGGGGATGCTCGTGGGGGTTCGGTCATCGGCGCCCGAGATGGGGATCGGGCTGGACTCAGGTGGCAACGAGGGCCGGCGAAACGGTGACTGCACCGGCGGCAGGCTGGGTGCCGGCAGGGGACTGGGGAATGCCAAGCCCACCGCCCCTGGCCACGCCATCAGTCGGATCGTCTCACAGGGTCGAAGGCGCGTTAGCACTCTCGACCCTTTAGCACTAAGGGTTTGAGAGTGCTAATTCTTTGGTAAGATCACTCTCGCAAGAACGTGAATTGGACGGAGTTCGCCTCCGTCGTGCAGGAGGTTCGGATGCCCAAGCAGTTGCTTTACAGCACGGACGCGCGGGCGGCCCTCAAGAGGGGAGTCGACAAGGTGGCGGACTCGGTTCGCATCACCATCGGTCCCAAGGGTCGCAACGTTGTCCTCGACAAGAAGTTCGGTAGCCCCACCATCACCAACGACGGGGTGACCATCGCCAAGGAGCTCGAGCTGGAGGACCCGTTCGAGAACATGGGCGCCCAACTGGTCAAGGAGGTCGCCTCCAAGACCAACGACATCGCCGGTGACGGCACCACCACCGCGACCGTCCTGGCCGCGGCGATCATCAACGAGGGCCTGCGCAACGTCGCGGCCGGCGCCAACCCAATGATGCTCAAGCTGGGCATCGAGAAGGGCGTCGAGGCCGTCGTCGCGGAGATCAAGAAGCAGTCGATCGCCATCAGCGAGCGCGAGAAGATCGCCCAGGTCGCATCGATCTCGGCGGCCGACGCCAGCATCGGCGAGGTCGTCGCCGACGCGATGGAGAAGGTCGGCAAGGACGGTGTCATCACCGTCGAGGAGTCCCGCGGTCTCGAGACCGAGCTGGAGCTCGTCGAGGGCATGCAGTTCGACAAGGGCTACATCAGCCCCTACATGGTGACCAACCCGACGCGGATGGAGGCGGTCCTCGAGGAGCCCTACATCCTGATCACCGACAAGAAGATCAGCTCCATCCAGGACCTCCTTCCCATCCTCGAGAAGGTCGTCCAGAGCGGCAAGTCCCTGGTGATCATCGCCGAGGACGTCGAGGGCGAGGCCCAGGCCACGCTCATCGTCAACAAGCTGCGCGGGACGTTCAACGCCGTCGCCGTCAAGGCGCCGGGCTTCGGCGATCGCCGCAAGGCAATGCTCCAGGACATCGCGATCCTGACCGGCGGCCAGGTCATCTCTGAGGAGATCGGCCTCAAGCTGGACACCACGCAGCTGACCTCGCTGGGCAAGGCCCGCCGCGTCACCGTCACCAAGGACGACACCACCCTCGTCGAGGGCGGCGGCTCCAAGGACGACATCCAGGGGCGCATCAACCAGATCAAGGCCGAGATCGACAAGTCGACCTCTGACTGGGACAAGGAGAAGCTCCAGGAGCGCCTTGCCAAGCTGTCCGGCGGCGTTGCCGTCATCAAGGTCGGCGCGGCCACCGAGACCGAGCTCAAGGAGCGCAAGCACCGCATGGAGGACGCCGTCTCGGCGACCCGCGCTGCGGTCGAGGAGGGCATCGTGCCCGGCGGTGGCGTGACCCTGGTCATGGCCATCAAGGGGCTCGATAAGCTCGAACTGGAGGGTGACGTCGCCACCGGCGCCAACATCCTCCGCCGCGCGCTCGAGGAGCCGCTGCGCCAGATCGCGGCCAACGCCGGGGCCGAGGGCTCCGTGGTCGTCGAGAAGGTCCGCAGCCTCGGCAAGGGCCAGGGCTACAACGCCTCCACCGGCGAGTACGTCGACATGGTGAAGGCCGGGATCATCGATCCCACCAAGGTGACCCGCTCGGCCCTGCAGAACGCGGCCTCGATCGCCGCGATGCTGCTGACCACCGAGTCGCTGGTCACGGACAAGCCCGAGAAGGAAAAGGCGTCGGCGGCCCCGCCGATGCCCGAGTACTAGAGACCAGGAACCCGAAGGGCCGTCCGGGAAACCGGGCGGCCCTTTCCTTTTGCCCGCGGCCGAGCTGTAACGTTCGCGTCGTCCCAGCGTTATCCCGGACAGAGGATGGAGGTGAGGGCCGCGCCCGGCCGGGCGAAGGGTGGAGCTCGCAGCCCATGGCGCTGCCCAATTAAGGGATGCTTAGCGGCGTGATGGACGCCGCCGCCAAGGCCCTGGTCAAGATCCGGCCCGCGCAGCCGGCGGACGCGGCCGCGCTGGCGGCGGTGTACGAGGCGAGCGCCGAGCACCACCTCCGGCTCGATCCCAGCCTGTACACCAAGCCGGAGATGCCACAGCTGATCGAGCGGTACCAGGAGCGGCTGCCGCTGGGCCCCGACGAGGCGATCCTGGTCGCCGATATCGCCGGTGAGGTGGTCGGCTGGGTGGAGATCGCCCTGAAGCGGCCGGGCGGCGAGCCCCGCATGCTGCGGGACGCGCTCACCGCGGAGATAGATGTCGCCGTGCTGCCGGACTACCGCGGAGCCCGGATCGGCACCGACCTCCTGCAGGCGGCTGACCAGTGGGCGCTGGAGCACGGCGCCGAGTTCATGACCGTCGAGGTGCACACGGCCAACGTCGACGCTGCCCGCTTCTACCAGGAGCGCCACGGTTGGCGCACTGCGGGCCTGTTCATGCTCAAGCGCCCAGGCTGACACCGCCGTTGCAGGCTGGCGGGCGGCCGGCCGCCCGGGTAGCCGTTTGTTGACGATGCAAGTTCGCGCGCCCTATGCTTTGCGCCCGATCGACCCGGCGAAGCTGGCTTCGGCGCTGCTTGCGGGGAACTCGCCACCACAACAGAGGGAATGGGCTCAATGACGGCAAGCATCCTTCGCAAGCTGATGATCCTCGCCACCGTGGGCGTGCTCGCGGGCTGCACTCTGCCCTTCGGCGGTAGCAGCAGCGGGTCGAACAACAACAACGGCGGCTCCAGCGCCAACGCCAGCCCGAAGGGCCCCGGGATCGCGGCCGACATCACGCTCGGCAAGGAGTTCTGGTACGGCGGCTTCCACGTCACCATCGGTGAGGTGACCTACAAGCCCGAGGTCAAGATCACCCCCGGCAGCGACGTGGTCAAGGACGACGCCGAGCTCCTGATCCAGGCCAAGTTCGAGAACCTCAGCAAGGACACCCGGGGGCTGTACGCCGAGATGACCGTGGCATCGAACAACCAGCAGTACACCCACCACAACAACGACCAGAAGATCCCCCAGGTCCCCGGCAAGTCGACCTCGAATGGAACCATCGCATGGGTGGCAGACGACAAGTTCAACCTCGACGACGCCATCCTCACCGTGGGCGACGCCAACACCAACCAGGCGGTGGTCCCGCTCGGCAGCAAGGGCAGCCTGGTGAGCCTCGCCCCACGCATCCTGTCGATCACCGGCGCGATCACCCTTCCCAGCGACTTCACCCTGAACGTTACGGGCGGCGCGCTGACCTACGACATCCCCGAGAACGCGGACCAGCTCGATACCGGGGTTGAGCTCCTGACCCTCTTCTACAGCATCACCGGAACCGGCACCCATGGCTGCTGCGTCGGCACGGACAGCTTCAGCCTGAAGGTGCCCGACGGGACGGCGGTGGCGAGCACCAAGGTCGACCCGACCAGCATCATCCCGGGGAAGGGCATCACCAAGCAGGACCAGCGGGTCGAGTTCCAGATCAAGGAACCGGTCGAGGGCTCCTACGACATGGTCGTCCAGGGCAGCGACGAAGGGGTCAACGCCGACCTGCAATTCACGATCACCGCGGGCGGCAGCAGCTCCGGCGGCAGTACAACGACCTCGCCGGCGCCGTCGGGCTCGGGATCGTCGGGCCACTGATCGACGCGGGCTGACGCCCGGGGCAGCAGAAAGGCCGGGGCCGCATGGCCCCGGCCTTATTCATCTCCCCGACCCGGCCGACATTCGACTGTGGCGGGTTACTTGATCACGAAGGAGACGTCGTCCGCGTAGCCGTCGTTGTAGGACCCCTCGGAGCGCACCATGATGATGTCGATCACCACCTTGCGGGTGTTCTTCGGCACCTTTCCCGTGGTCTCGGAGCGCACCAGGCTGGTGACGCTGCGGCGGGCGACCGAGCTGACGGGGCCAATCTTGTTGGTCCCCAGGGAATTGCCGTTGCCGTCCTGGAAGGTGACCACCACCGTGGCGTTGTCCTCCTGGCCCTGGAACCCGCCCAGCCAGGCGCTCAACGTGTACTCCTTGTTGCCGCCGTCGATGCCCCCACTCCCGCCCGAGACGTCAATGGTCTGGGTGGCTTTGGAGCGAGCGTTGTCAGGACCACCAGTGAACAGGTTCTTGCCCCGGTCTGGCGGTCCGGGGTCGTTCGCGCTCATCACGTTGGGGGTCCCGTACTGCACGACGGAGAAATTGCCCTCGGTCTGCCAGTTGGATGGCTTGACCGTCTGGTCGCCGGTGGCCCCGGCGCTCGCGTCTGCGTTGGCGTTCTGGACCAGGTTGTGGCCGAACAGCGCATTGCTCAGCACGACGTAGCCGACCACCGCGGCGGTGGCCACCGCCCCCACACCGACCCCGCCGGCAACCACGGCGGTGGTCGACACGCCGCCGCCCGCGGCCGCGCTGCCGCCCGCTGTCGCGCCCGCGGCACCCGCGCTTCCGGCCGCCCCCGCGCCGGCGGCCCCGCCGCTCGCGGCACCCGCGACGCCAACCCCGGCCGCCACACCGGCGGCGCCGACCGCCATGGCCGTGCCCACCAGGCCCGTGATCGCGGCGCGCCGCTCCCAATCCGGGCCGTAGCCGGCGGCGGCGGCGGCTTCGAGGGCGCTGAGGAAATCGTTGGCGCTCTGGAAGCGGGCGCCTGGGTCCTTGGCCAGCGCCTGCTGGAGGAGGGCGGCAGCCTCGCGGGGGAGGTG
>JAXDLV010000119.1:0-3366 GCA_034666445.1 Chloroflexota bacterium
CAGGACCGCCGCCATCGCCTGGCCGCCCCCGGCTGCAGCCGCCGCCTCCGCCATCGCCAGGCCGCGCTCCCGCACCAGGCCGAGGGCGTCGCGCCAGTCGAGGCTTCCGGCCGCCACCAGCGCGGTGTACTCCCCCAGGGAGTGGCCCCCGACCACCTCCACCGACTCCCGCACGCCGGCGGGGAGCGCCTGCAGCAGCGCCACCGAGTGCACCAGCAGCAGGGGCTGGGCGACCTCGGTCGGGCGCAGCTCGTCGGCGCCCGCCTCACAGGCCAGCCGGACCACGTCCATGCCGACGAGGTCGGATGCCTCGCGGCCGACGTCGTGCCCGGGGGAGCCGGCGTCCAGCAGGCCGACGCCCATGCCCGCCTCCTGGGCACCCTGCCCGGGGAAGATGAGGGCGAGCGTCATCGGCTGGTCAGCACAGGGACGCGGGTGCGGCGCAGGCCCACCCGCCGGGGGCGGCCGGCCGCCGGCCTACTCGGTCTCGAGGACCTCGCGACCGTCGTAGTAGCCGCAGTTGGGGCAGATCGTGTGGGGGCGCTTGAGCTTCTTGCACTGGCTGCACGTCGCCAGCGTCGGCCGCTGCAGGGCAAGGTGCGAGCGGCGGCTGCGCTTGTTGGACTTGGACGTGCGTTCCTTGGGGACGGCCATGGCGGTGCCGAGTATAGCAACCGCCCCGACGCCCTCCCGGGCCTCAGCTGCGCGGCGCGGGCTCCCCCTGGGGGACCGGCTTCTTGAGCGTTTCCTGGGCCTTGCGGACGGTGGCGACTGTGCGCACCAGGTGGGTCTCCAGCTGCTGCATGACGTCGGCGGCGTACTCGTCGGCGGCCAGCTTCTGGTCGGCCGCCTTCTGCTGAGCGTCGCGCACGATCGCCTTGCCGTGCTCTTCGGCCCGCCGCGTGAGCTCGTGGTTCTTCATCATCGCGTCGGCCTTCTGGGCGGCCGTCTGCGTGATCCGCGCCGACTCCTGCTGGGCGTCGCTCAGGAGACGCTCCTGCTCCGCCAGGACCGTGCGCGACTGCTTGATCTCCTCGGGAAGGTTGACGTGGATCTGGTCGAGCAGGTCGAGGATCTCGTCCTCGTCGATCATCACGTTGTGGGTGAAGGGCACCCTCTGACCTCGGTGCACGAGGTACTCGAGGTGGTCGATCAGCTCCACGATGCTGCGACTGTCCCGCTCCGGGGCTATCGGCTCCAGGTCGTCCATCTCAGCCATCAATTCGAATCACTCCCATGGCTACCTATTCTCCCTCAGCTTGGCAAGCCGCCCCGCCACGGCCGGCGGCACCGCGAACGACGCGTCACCTCCGAGGCGCGCCACCTCCTTGATCAGCGACGAGCTCAGGAACACGTTGGCGAACGCCGTCATCAGGAACACGGTGTTGATCTCGGGCGCCAGCTTGCGGTTCATGAGCGCCATCTGGAACTCGCTCTCGAAGTCGCTGGTGGCCCGCAGGCCGCGGACGATCGACTCCGCCCCCACCTTGCGGGCGTACTCCACTGTGAGCCCGTCGAAGCTCCCCACCTCGATCTTGCCGTTGCCGCTCATGCTGGCCTCGATCATCTCGATGCGGTCGCCGACTGTGAAGGCCGGCATCTTGGACGGGTTTTCCAGCACCGCCACGTACACCTTGTCGAAGATCCCGGTCGCCCGCTCCAGCACATCGAGGTGGCCAAGCGTGAAGGGGTCGAAGCTGCCGGGGTACAGCGCAGTGCTCACGACGCGGCGAGGATGGTCAGCGTGGAGTCGCCGTGGCGCACGCTGCGGACCTCGGTCAGGCCATCGGGCACGACCGGCGGCGCGCTGGTGCGGGCCTCAACCACCAGCCAGCCACCCACGGCAAGAGCGCCTGGTTCCGCAAGGAGCGTCATGGCTCGCGTCAATCCTGGGTCTCCGTATGGGGGGTCGGCGAGGACCAGGTCGTAACCGCCCGACGCCGCGTGGCGTTCCAGCCACCTGTCCGCAGGTGCGCAGTCTACCCGACCGGGTCGGCCGCCTGTCGCCTCGCGGATCGCCTCGAGGTTGGCCCTGATGACCGCGACGCAGCGCCGGTCGCGGTCCACGAAATCGCACTCCGCGGCGCCCCGCGACAGCGCCTCGATGCCCAGCGCCCCCGACCCCGCGTACAGGTCCAGCACGCGCGCTCCCTCGATGCGCGGGCCCAGGATGTCGAACAGCGACCGCTTCGTGATCGCCGCGGTCGGGCGCACCCCGGCAGGCGGCGACTTGAGGCGCCGTCCCCGCGCGACGCCGGCAATGACCTGCAGCGGCACTACGGCCTCAGCTGACGGCCCAAGTGGCCCCCGAGTCTCGCAGCCGGCGCGCCAGGCCGGGGTGGTGGTCGATCCCCTCCTCCAGCAGCCGGCGCGCGTCCGCCTGCGCCGCCGCGATCAGCTGGACGTCGCGCAGGCCGGCGACCAGGAGGTCGTCGCCGGCGCCGTGCTGCATGCCCTGGCCGAAGATGTCGCCTGGGCCGCGCAGGCGAAGGTCCTCCTCGGCGAGGTCAAAGCCGTTGTCAAACCGCTCCATGGCCTGGAGACGCTGGTTGTCCTCAGGGGAGCCGGCGTCACTCAGGAGCAGGCAGTAGGACTGCTGGTCGCCACGGTACATCCGCCCCCGGAACTGGTGGAGCTGCGCCAGTCCGAACCGCTCGGCGCCCTCGACCAGGATCACCGTGGCGCGAGGGACGTCGACCCCGACCTCCACCACCGCCGTGCTCACCAGGATGTCGTACTCACGGCCCTTGAACGCCTGCATCACGTCGTCCTTGTCCCCCGGCTTCATCCGGCCGTGCAGCAGGGCCACCCTGAGCTCCGGGAAGACCTCGCTCTGCAGCCGGCTGTGCTCGGTGGTCGCGGAGCGCACCTGGAGCGCCACCGAGTCCTCCACCAGGGGACAGATCACGAACGCCTGGTTCCCCTCGGCCACCTGGCGGCGCACCAGGTCGTACGCCTCGTCGCGGTTGTCCGGCAGCACGACCTGCGTGGTCACGGGAGGGACGCCGGGAGGGCGCTCGTTGATCACGCTGATGTCGAGGTCGCCAAGCGCCGTGAGCTGGAGGGTGCGGGGTATCGGGGTGGCGCTCATCGATAGCACGTGGGGAAAGAAGCCCGCCTTCTCCAGCGCCAGCCGCTGGCCGGCGCCAAACCGCTGCTGCTCGTCGTGGATCACCAGGCCGAGGGCGGCGGGCTGGACGCTCTCCTCGATGAGCGCATGGGTGCCAACCAGCAGGTCGATGTCCCCCCCGGCCAGGTCGCCCAGCACGGAGCGCCTCTCGGCGGCACGGGACGACCCGACCAGCAGGCCAACGCGCAGTCCCAGTGGGCCGAGCTGCTCGCCCGGCAGCACGCGCGCTCCCTGGA
>JAXDLV010000120.1:0-5616 GCA_034666445.1 Chloroflexota bacterium
TCGCCAGTCGAGGCCGCCCAGGCCAGCGCCGGCACCAGGTAGGCCAGCGACTTGCCGGTGCCGGTGCCAGCCTCGACGACCAGGTTGAGGTCGCGCTCGAACGCCTGCGCCACCCGCCCCACGGTCATGGAGAGGATGGCCGCCGACGAGGTGGCCGCGCTCGTCAGCCCGGAGGGGCCGCTCGCGAGCGAGCCCGGCTGGGAGTTCCGCGAGGGCCAGCTGGAGATGTGCCGGGCGGTGGCGCAGGCGTTCGAGCGCGACCTCAACCTGGTCGTCGAGGCAGGCACCGGCACCGGCAAGTCGCTGGCCTACCTGGTGCCGGCGCTGGCATGGGCGGCCTCGACTGGCGAGCAGGTCTGCGTCTCCACGTACACGATCACGCTGCAGGAGCAGCTGCTCCACAAGGACCTCCCACTGGCGGCGCGGATCCTGGGCATCCCGCTGCGGGCGGTCCTGCTCAAGGGCCGCGGCCACTACCTCAGCCGCCTCCGCTGGGAGCAGCTCCTGCTGGGTACCGCCGTCCCCCCGGAGGGCGCCCGTCAGGCGCCCGCGCTGGAGACGATCGACGTCTCGGAGCTGCTGATCTTCAAGCTCAAGCTGGCCGTGTGGCTCAACCGCACCCGCACCGGCGACCGCGATGAGCTGCGCCTGTTCGGCCAGGAGGAGCGCCTGTGGCGGACGGTGGCCTCGGAGTGGTCCGACTGCCGCTCCGCCAGCTGCCTCGACGGGCCCCGCCCGTGCTTCTACCACCTGTCCCGGCAGCGGGCGACGACCGCCGACGTCGTCGTGGTCAACCACGCCCTGCTGCTGGCCGACGCGTTCAACGAGGGCGCCACCCTGGGCAGGGTCCGCCGGCTGGTGCTCGACGAGGCCCACCACCTCGAAGACGCCGCCACCAAGGGGCTGACCCAGCAGGTGCGCGAGGACGACCTCGCCGGCCTGCTCACGCTGGCCGGCGGGGCCGTGGCCCAGGAGCGGGGCGGGACCAGCCCGGCGCTGGAGCGGCTGACGTCCCGCGTCCGCGACCTCTTCGACGGCTTCCGGGCCACCGCCCGGCAGCAGTACGGCTCCGAGCTGGGCCGCGACGTGCGCATCGACCCGGGCCAGCTGGCGGGCGCGGCCCTGGACATCCGTGGGGCCCTCGCCGCGGTCGGCCCGGTGGAGGCCGCCGTGGTCGAGTCCAGGGTGCAGCGGCTGCTGTCGATCGTGGAGGGCGGCGGCGACGCCCACGTCGCGTGGGTCGCGCTGGGACGCGACGGCCGTGCCACCGCCAAGCGCGCGCCGCTGGACGTGGCCCCCGTGCTGGCCGACGTCATCTTTGCCGACCGCGACACGGTGATCGCGACCAGTGCGACCCTGGCCCTCAACGGCTCCTTCGAGTACTTCCGGCGCCGCACCGGGATGCCGGCGTCGCGCCTCAGCGAGCTGGTCCTGTCGAGCCCCTTCGACTTCCTCCGCCAGGCGCTGCTGTGCCTGCCGGATGACATGCCCGAGCCTGGGGACGCGGACTTCGAGCGCAACCTGGTCGACGTCGTGGAGTCGGTCGCCGTCGCGCTGGGCGGTCGTACGCTGGTGCTCTTCACGTCGTCCGAGCAGCTGGCCCGGGCCTCGGCGGAGCTGCGCCTGCGGCTGGCGGGGGAGGGGATCGAAGTCCTCGCCCAGGGCCGCGGCTCCGGCAGCCGGCGGGCGCTGGTGGAGCGCTTCGTCAGCCTCGACGAGGCGGTGCTGTGCGGCACCAACAGCTTCTGGGAAGGCGTTGACCTGCCGGGGCGCGCGCTGTCCTGCGTGGTGATCGCCCGGCTCCCGTTCGCGCCGCCGGGAGAGCCGGTCAACCGCGCCCGCAGCGAGCGCCTCGCCGACCCGTTCCTGGAGCTGGCGCTGCCGGAGGCCGTGCTCCGCCTCAAGCAGGGCTTTGGCCGCCTGATCCGCCGCACAACCGACCGCGGCGCGGTGGTCATCCTCGATCCCCGCGTTGGCAGCCGCCGTTACGGCGTGCACTTCATCGAGGCGTTGCCCGAGTGCGGCACCTACATCGGCCCGGCCGCGGAGCTGGCCGCGGCGGTCGAGGAGTGGATCGAAGACCGGGATATATCCTTCTCCAATGGGGCCAGCCGAACTCAAACCGGGCCTGAAACTGGCGCTGGCGCAGTGCGCCCCGTCGCTCGGGAACCTTGACGCCAACCTCCAGCTGCACATCGAGAAGGGGGAGCGCGCGGCGGCCGAAAAGGCCGACGTCTGCATCTTCCCGGAGCTGAGCCTCACCGGCTACTTCCTCAAGGACCTGGTCCCCGACGTCGCGATGGGGCTCGACGACCCCCGGTTGGCGCCGCTGTATGACCTCTCCCGGGAGGTGGACCTGGTCTTCGGGATGGCCCTGCGATCGGACGACTTCCGTTACTACAACGCCGCGGTTCACATGGCGGGAGGCAAGGTGACCCACGTCCACCGCAAGGTCTACCTGCCGACGTACGGGATGTTCGACGAGCAGCGCTACTTTGCCGCGGGCGACCGGGTGCGCACGTTCGAGCACCGGGGCGTCAGCAGCGGCATGCTGGTCTGCGAGGACCTCTGGCACCTGTCCACCTCGTACCTGCTGTTCGTGCAGGGCGTGAGCCTCCTGGTCTGCATCTCCGCCAGCCCCGGCCGCGGGGTGCTGGCCGACCCCGAGGCCGACTCCGCCCCCGGCTCGGTCCACGCGTGGGATGCCCTGCTCCGGACCGTCGCCCAGTACAACGAGTGCTATGTCGCCTACTGCAACCGCCTCGGCTACGAGGACGGCGTGACCTTCTGGGGCAACTCCGCCGTGCTCGGCCCCGACGGCCGTGAGGTGGTCGCCGCCGGCGACGAGGATGGCGTGTTCTTCGCCGACATCGACATCCGCGAGGTCGAGCGCCAGCGCCAGCAGACCCCGCTGCTCCGCGATGAGAAGGTCGAGTTCACGCTGCGGGAGCTGGGCCGGGTCTGGGATGAGCGCACCGACGGCCCCTTCTGACAGCGGCGCCCACCTGCCGGGCGCGGAGCGTGCGGCCAGGGAGCCGCTGGACACCGCCGCCCTCAACATCAACCTCCCCCTGGTGGAGGAGATCCTCCTGGGCTTCATCCACAGCGAGGTCACCAGGGTTGGCTACGAGCGCGTGGTGGTGGGAATGTCGGGGGGGCTCGACTCCAGCGTTGTCGCCGGCCTTGCCGCGCGCGCGCTGGGCCCGGCCAATGTGCTGGGGGTGGCGATGCCCTACCGCGCCAGCAACCCTGCCAGCCTGGCCGACGCCGAGGCGACCGCCGCGGCGTTCCAGGTCGACCTCCGGGTCATCGAGGTCACGCCCCAGATCGACGCCTACTTCGAGCGCTTCCCCGACGCCGGCGATGCCCGGCGTGGCAACAAGATGGCGCGCGAGCGGATGACGATTCTCTACGACGTCTCCCAGGCGGAGCACGCCCTTGTCCTTGGCACCAGTAACAAGACCGAGCTGCTGCTGGGCTACGGCACCATCTTCGGCGACATGGCTTCGGCCCTCAACCCCATAGGTGACCTCTACAAGACCCAGGTCTGGCAGCTGGCCACCCACGTCGGCGTGCCCGCCCAGGTGGTCTCCAAGGTGCCCTCGGCCGACCTCTGGAGCGGTCAGTCGGACGAGGCCGAGCTGGGCTTCACCTACGCGGCCGTCGACCGCCTGCTGTTCGAGATGGTGGACCGCCGGGTGCGGCCGGCGGAGCTGGTGGAGAGGGGCCACGACGCGAAGTTCGTCGAGCAGGTGACCCGGCGGGTGCGGCTCAACCAGTACAAGCGCCGCCCCCCGATCATCGCCAAGCTCTCGGCCCGGACGATCGACCGGGAGTTCCGCTACCCCCGCGACTGGGGCGTCTGAGAGTGGCGGGGGAGTAGCGGTCGGCACGCTCTACGTCGTTGGCACGCCGATTGGCAACCTCGAGGACCTGAGTCCGCGGGCGGCGCGGCTGCTGGGGGAGGTGACCCTGGTGGCGGCGGAGGACACTCGCCGCACCCGGGGCCTCCTGTCCCACCTGGGGCTGCACAAGCCGCTGCTGGCCCTCCATGCCGACGTGGAGCGCGCCCGGCTGGGCCAGGTCCTGGACGCCCTGGCGGCGGGTGACGTGGCCTACTGCACCGACGGCGGGATGCCCGTGGTGTCGGACCCCGGCGCGGCCCTGGTGGATGCCGCCCGCGGCGCGGGGTTCGCCGTCGCCGTCGTGCCCGGGCCCTCGGCCGTGACCGCGGCGCTGGCGGGTGCGGGGTTCAGCGGCGATCGGTTCCTGTTCCTCGGCTTCCTGCCGCGCAAGGCCAGCGAGATGACGCGTGCCATCGAGGCGCTGACCGACGACCGGCGCACCGCGGTGGCGTTTGAATCGCCCCATCGCCTGCTCAAGGCCCTCGATATAATCTCGGCCGTCCTGCCAGAGCGCCGCTGCGCGGTCGCCCGCGAGCTGACCAAGGTCCACGAGGAGATCCGCGTCGCGACGGCCGGGGAGCTGGCTCGTCACTACCGGGAGCACCCACCGCGGGGCGAGGTCACGCTGCTGGTCGAGGGGGCGCCCAAACGCCGCAACGCATGAAGTACTACATCACCACCGCGATCGACTACATCAACGGCGAGCCTCACCTGGGCCACGCCTACGAGAAGATCGCCGCCGACGTACTGGCACGCTACAGGCGGATGACCGGGCACGACACCCGGCTGGTGGTGGGCTCCGACGAGCACTCCCAGTCGGTCGAGCGCGAGGCCTCCGCCAAGGGCATGACGCCGGAGGCCTACTGCGAGAGCATGGTGCCGCGCTGGGAGGACATGTTTGCGCGCCTCCAGGTCGACTACTCGACGTTCGTGCGCACCTCCTCGGACGCCAACCGCGCGACCACCCAGGAGTTCCTCCAGCGGGTGTACGACAACGGCTACATCTACAAGGGGAAGTACAGCGGGTACTTCTGTCCCAGCTGCGAGCAGTACTACCAGGAGCGCGAGCTGCTCGATGGCAAGCTCTGCCCCGAGCACAAGGTCGAGCTGGAGTGGCTGGAGGAGGACAACTACTTCCTCAAGCTGTCGGCGTTCACCGAGCAGCTGGTGGCGCTGCACGAGCGCGAGGATTTCCTCCAGCCCGAGGCGCGGCGCAACGAGATGCTCAACGTCATCCGCGACGGGCTGCAGGACGTCTCCATCTCCCGCGGCTTCACAACCTGGGGTTTCCCGCTCCCCTTCGACTCCACGCAGGTCATCTACGTGTGGTTTGACGCCCTGCTCTCGTACGTCACCGGCGTCGGCTTCGCCACCGACCGCGAGATGTTCGAGACCTTCTGGCCCTGCGACGTGCACATCATCGGCAAGGGCATCACGCGCTTTCACACCATCATGTGGCCGGCGATGCTGTGGGCCGCCGGCGTGGAGCTGCCCCACCGGGTGTACTCCCATGGCTACATCAACGTGGGCGGCGAGAAGATGAGCAAGTCGCGCGGAATCTTCGTGCGCCCCCTGAGCCTGGTGGACAGCCTGCAGCCGCCCGCCGGCTCGCCGCTTGTCGGCAGCGACGGCGCCCGCTACACGCTGCTGCGGGAGGTGCCCTTTGACCGAGACGGGGACTTCGACCTGGAGGTGGCAATGGGTGTCCACC
>JAXDLV010000121.1:0-5128 GCA_034666445.1 Chloroflexota bacterium
AGGTCCATCCTCAGCATTGAACGTTCCAGCGGCGCGGGGTCCGCGCGGTTAAGAGCAGTTGTGTTGGACCTGTGACCCGCCCCGAACGGGCGGCGGGTCAGCCGACGAGCAGGTTCGGCTCCGCCGCCGGCCGGCCACGGTGGCGGCCGAGGCGCGGGAGGATCATCCCGGTGCGGGCGCGGTAGTCGGCGTAGTCGTCAAAGGTGCGCGCCAGGACGCGCTCCTCGCGACGCGCCCGGTAGGCCTGCGTGGCGGCGAACGACAGGACCGCGAGCCAGACCCAGGTGCTGCTGAAGAGCAGTCCGGTGCCGATCGAAACCATGATCTCGGCGAGGTAGAGCGGATGGCGCACGAGGGCGTACGGGCCGGCCGTGCGGAGCGCCCGGGCTTCGGGCAGGATGCTGAAGGACGTCCCCAGGTAGCCCAGGGCCCACAGCGAGAAGCCGCTGCCCACCACCAGGAGGAGGTCGGCGCTGACCACCTGCCAGCGGTCGGGGGCGGCCGGGGGCAGGTCGAACAGGCGTTGGATCAGGGGGATCGCGAGGGGCACGAAGGTGCCGTACATCGTCATCACCGAGGCGCCCAGGGCATGGTCGGCGTCACGCGCCGGGCGCCGCGCCAGCACCGCCCACAGCATCACCACCGGGACCGCCAGCGACAGCACCCGGCCAAGCAGCAGGCTCAGGTGGTCGAAGTCGGCCACCAGCAGGCTCCCCGCGCTGGCGCTGATGAGGACCACCTGCATCCCCGCGAGGATCGTGAAGGTCAGCGCCGGGAGGAGGCGTCCGAAGAGGAAGTAGCGGACCCGCGCCACGGTCAGTGCGCGCGTGCCAGGAGTGCCGGCTGCCGAGCCCATGACGGCAATATATGCACCCCCGGGGCAAAAGCCATCCCCTCTTTGCGTGGTTGGGACGTGCGCGCGCCGGCTGAAACGCCGCCGGCGATCGCGCCGGCGCTACCGGAGGGCCTTGGCCTTCTGGCTGGTGATCACGACTCGCTTGAGGGTCGGCAGCTCCTCCAGGACGAGGCCCGTGCCCCGCACCACCGTGGTCAGCGGGTCCTCCGCGACGTACACCGGCATCATCGTCTCGTGGGCCAGCAGCTCGTCAAGGCCCCGGAGCAGGGCGCCCCCGCCGGCCAGGATGACGCCGCGGTCCATGATGTCGGTGATCAGCTCGGGCGGTGTCTCCTCGAGGGTCTCCTTGACCGTCGTCACGATCGAGGCCACGGTGTCCGACAGCGCCTCGCGGACCTGGATGGTGTTCATCTCGACGGTCTTGGGCAGCCCGGTCATCAGGTCGCGGCCGCGGACATGGAACTTCTTGTCGTCGGGCAGCGGGTATGCCGAGCCCATCTCGATCTTGATGTCCTCCGCGGTGCGGTCACCGATCAGGAGGTTGAAGTTGCGGCGCACGAACTGGACCAGCCCCTGGTCCATCTCGTCGCCCCCGATGCGAATCGACTTGCTGGCGACGATGCCGCCGAGCGAGATCACGGCCACCTCGGTCGTGCCGCCGCCGATGTCGACGATCATCGACCCGGTCGCCTCCTGGATCGGCATCCCGGCGCCGATCGCCGCGGCCATCGGCTCCTCCACCAGGTAGGCCTCGCGGCAGCCGGCATGGATGGCGGCGTCGGTGACAGCGCGCTTCTCCACCTCGGTCACGCCGCTGGGGACGCCCAGGACGGTGCGCGGCCGGCTGATGTGCCAGTTGCGGTTGTGGACCTTGGCGATGAAGTACTTGATCATCTGCTCGGTCACGTCGAAGTCGGCGATGACGCCGTCCTTGAGCGGGCGCATGGCAACGATGTCAGCGGGGGTGCGGCCCAGCATCTTGCGGGCCTCGGCGCCGACGCTGAGGACCACGTTTCCGGGCTTTGACATCGCCACCACGGAGGGCTCGTTGAGCACGATCCCCTGGCCCGCCACGTGCACCAGCGTGTTGGCCGTCCCGAGGTCGATCCCCATGTCCCAGGACCAGATCCCGAGAACGCTGTCGAGCATGCTCATGGAGTGAAAAACGACCTCTTCAACGTCGGTGGAGGTTAGCAGACCCACCATCTCGTGACGCTCTCGCCACCCGGGCCGCGTCAGGGTGCCCCAGCCGTCCCAGCAGGCGGGCCACTACATGCCCCGGCAGGCCCACCACGGTGTCCACGCGGCCGCGCATCACGCCCGCGAAGGCGGCCGCTCCGCCCTGGATCGCATAGGCCCCCGCCTTGTCCATCGGCTCGCCGCCGGCGATGTAGTCGTCGATCTCAGCTGGCTCCAGGCGACGGAACCGGACCATGCTCAGCGCCCAGCCGGTTGCCTCGTCGCCCCCGGGGTTGACCACGGCGACCGCGCTGATCACCTCATGGTCGCGGCCCGACAGCGCCCCGAGCATCCGGCCGGCCTCGGCGCGGTCCGCCGGCTTGCCCAGGGCGCGGCCCTCGAGCTCCACTACGGTGTCGGCGCCGACCACCCAGGCGCCGCTTCGGCGCGCAGCGACCTCCGCGGCCTTGGCCCGGGCCGCGGCCAGCGCCTGGGCGCGGGGGGCGAGGTGCCGGAGGGTGGCCTCATCGAAGCGCGGGACCACCACGTCGTGGGGCAGGCCCAGCGCGGCCAGCAGCGCGTGGCGGCGCGGCGAGGCCGAGGCCAGGACGAGCCGAGGGGCCGGGCTCACGGCGCCGCGGTCAGCCACCCCACACCCGCTCGAGCACGCCCCCGGGGAACAACCCGGCGACCAGGCCGAGCACGGGGAGGACCCCGGCGACCAGGATCTGCCCCGGCCGCGCGACCACCGCGTCGCGAGCGGCAACACGGCGCAGGACCACCCGGCCGGTGGCGACCACCTCCACGACCAGCCCCACCACCAGGAGCGCGACGACGGCATCGCCGGCTCCCAGCGCCGCGCCGAGGACGAGGAGCCGGGCGGCGAAGCTCACCGCCGGGGGCATGCCCGCCGCGCCCGCCAGCGCGGCCAGCGTGGCGAGCCGGCCGAGTCCCGCAGGAAGGGCGGCTCGGTCCAGCAGCAGCATCAGGGGCCGCACCACGACCAGCGCGACCAGGGCGAGGGCGGCCCCGTCGAGGCTGCCGACTCCCACCGCCAGCACCGCCAGCGCCAGGTCCGCGACGATGCCGTCCGCGGCAAGGTCGCGCCATCCTCGCGCAGTGAGGGCGTGGAGCGCCACGCCGACGAGGGTCAGGGCGGCAAAGACCGCGATCGTGGTGGCCGGCCGGTTGGGGCGCAGGAGGTGGAGCGAACCGAGCGCCCCCGACCAGTCGGAGGCGACCACCACCAGCGCAGGCCCCAGGCAGCAGCCCGCGACCACCGCCACGCGGTGACCTGCGCCCCGCAGCCACCGGACCTGGGCCAGGCCGAAGGGCGTCATCCCGAGCACCAGCAGGAAGCCCCCCACCAGCGCCCCCGCGAGGGACAGGTCGGTTACCTGGGGCACGGCGAGGCGCTCCGCGACGAAGCCGAAAAAGAGCACAACCGCGCCCGCCGCGAGGGTGCGCCGCCACGCCGACCCGGGCCCGGCGGGCCCGTACGCGGGCACAACCAGGGCGACCAGCAGGAGGGTGGCCGTCACCAGCAGTGGCGTCCGCGACAGCAGGACCAGCCCCACCGCCGCCAGGGTCGTGAGCCAGAGGACGCCCGGTGGCGCGTCGTCGGGGCCGGCGGGCAATGCCATCGCCACGGTGATCCCGGCCAGCGCGAGCCAGAGCGCGCCGCGCCCGAAGGAGCCGAAGGCCACCGTGGCTCCCAGCGAGCCACCCGCCGGGAGCATGACCAGCGCCACCGCGATGCCGGCCACTGCGGCGGCGGTCACCACCGCCGCAAGGGCGGGCCGCGCGAAGCACGCCAGCGTGGCCAGCGCCGGCAGGCCGACGAGCAGGCCCCAGGGGAGCGCGACGAGGAGGGCGGGCACCGCTTAGCCCGGCGTCGGGGGTGGCACCCGGGCCCAGCGGCCTGCCAGCGCCATCGCCGGCAACGCCAGCGCCGCCACCGCGGCCGTGCCGACCTCGCCAGGGGCGGCCCACGCCCAGGCCGCGATTCCCAGCGCGGTCAGCAGCCGGGTGGCCCTCGCCTGCTCGCGTCCATCGCTGTCCAGGACGACCACGGCCAGCGCGACCGTCGCAGACGCCACCGCGGGGTACGCCATCTCCGCAAGGGCCACCTCCGCGTGCACGATGCGAACCACCAGGAACGCCGCCGCGACCAGGCCCGCGCCCACCGCGGCGATGGCCCGCACGAGGGTATCGAAGTCCGGCTCGGCTTTCCCCGGGCGACCCTCGAGCACCGCCGCGGCCAGCACCCCCGCAGCCGCTGCGCCGCCCGCGATAGCGTCGACGTGGATCCCCACCCAGGCGGCGGCGAGCAGGCCGGCGGCTGGCCACGCCACCCTGCGCGCGGGACGCACCAGGACGGCCAGCAGCGTCGCCGCGAGGAGTGCCCAGAGGATGCCGAGCTCGATCGTCTCCACCACGTCAGTGGAGCAGGGCGTTGGCCAGGCTGGCGGCCGCGGCGGCCGCAACCAGCGACGCCAGCACCATGCGACGCTGCGCCAGGTCGGCGGTCGCGGCCAGCAGGCGGCGCCCGGCGCGGGCTCCCCGGGCGAGCGCGGTCCCCGGGGCGACGCTCTGCCGCGGCGGCAGGTACGCCGGCGTGCGAGGGAAGCCCCGCTCCAGGCCGGCCGGGCCCCCGGGGCGCACCGCGACGACCAGAGCTGCGACCAGGATCGCCATCACCACGAGCGCGACGACCTGGCCGGGCGGCGTGGTGGCGACGGCGTTGCCTACCTCCGCCGGCGTCCGGCGAAGGACGGCGGCGGCAATCGGCACCAGGCGGGGGAGAACCAGCGCCGGTGCGGCGATGGTGGCTCCCAGCAGCGCCAGGGCGACAAGGAGGAGCCGTACCAGCGGCGTGGTCTCGGGGCCGGCGGCGCCGGGAAAGCGACCCGCGGCGTAGCCGGCGTACGCCATCACCAGCACTGCCACCAGCGCGACCACGACGCCGGCGCTGGCCAGCCAGTCACCCGCCAGCCCGGCGCGCAGGGCCGCCACCCGCGACTCCATGGCCAGCCCGACGGGGAGCCCGGCGGCCCACGCAAGCGCCAGCGCGCCGGCGACAGCGCCCGCCAC
>JAXDLV010000122.1:0-3114 GCA_034666445.1 Chloroflexota bacterium
GAGCAGCGGCGGATCGCCCTGGCTGCGCATGACATCGACGTAGACGGCGAGCATCAGCCCTGCCAGGACCGCCCCGACAAGTGCACGCCGGTCCAGCTTCGCACCGCTCATGGACACAGTGTCCCGCAGCCTGGCCGTGCGCGGCAGACCACGGCAGACGTCACTGCTTCTCGAGGATCTCCCGCATCAGCTGGGCCGTTGCCGACGGGGTCTTGCCTACCTTGACGCCGACGGCCTCGAGCGCCTCCTGCTTCGCCTGGGCGGTGCCCGAGGACCCCGAGACGATCGCACCCGCGTGGCCCATCGTCTTGCCCTCCGGGGCGGTGAAGCCGGCGACGTACCCGACGACCGGCTTGGTGACGTTGTCCTTGATGTACGCCGCCGCGCGCTCCTCGGCGTCACCGCCGATCTCGCCGATCATCACGATCGCGTCCGTCTCGGGGTCGGCCTCGAACGCCGCGAGGCAGTCGATGTGCGTCGTACCGATGACCGGGTCGCCGCCGATACCGACGCCGGTGGAGAAGCCGAAGTCGCGCAGCTCGTACATCATCTGGTAGGTCAGGGTGCCGGACTTGGAGACCAGCCCGATCGGGCCCTTGCCGGCGATGGTGTGGGGCGTGATGCCGGCCAGCGACTCCTCCGGCGTGATGATGCCGGGACAGTTCGGCCCGATCATCCGGGTGTCCTTGCCCTGGAGGTAGGCCCACACCTCGGCGGTGTCCTGCACGGGCACGCCCTCGGTGATGACCACCAGGAGGCCGATGCCCGCGTCGATGGCCTCGATGCAGGCGTCCTTGGTGAAGGCCGGGGGTACGAAGACGACCGAGACGTCAGCGCCGGTCTCGGCCATCGCCTCCTTGACGTTCGCGAACACCGGAAGGTCCTTGCCACCGAGCTCGACCGAGGTGCCCGCCTTGCGCGCGTTCACACCGCCGACGATGTTGGAGCCCGCCTTGACCATCAGGGTGGTGTGCTTGGAGCCCATGCCACCGGTCATGCCCTGGACGATGATCCTGGAGTCCTTGTTGAGGTAGATCGACATTGCTCTGGGTTTCTCTCGTTCTCTCGTCTGGCAGATCAGGCCGAAGCCAGCTCGGCGGCCTTGTCGGCCGCGCCGTCCATCGTGTCGACCTGGGTGACCAGCGGGTGGTCGAGGTCGTCGAGGGCCGCCGGATCCTCGACGACGTTGTTGCCGTCGAGGCGCACCACGAGGGGCTTCGATGCCTCGGCACCGAGGATCTCGAGCGCCCCCTTGATGCCGTTGGCGACCTCGTCGCAGGCGGTGATGCCGCCGAAGACATTGACGAAGACCGACTTGACCTGGGCGTCGTGGAGGATCACGTCGAGCCCGTCGGCCATCACCTGGGCGTTGGCGCCGCCGCCGATGTCGAGGAAGTTCGCGGGCTTGACGCCGCCGTAACGCTCACCGGCGTACGCGACCACGTCGAGGGTGGACATCACGAGACCGGCACCGTTGCCGATGATCCCGACCTCGCCGTCGAGCTTGACGTAGTTGAGCCCCTTCTCCTTGGCCTTGGCCTCGAGCGGGTCCGTCTCGTCCTTGATCTCGAACGCCGCGTGGTCGGGGTGCCGGAACTCGGCGTTCTCGTCCAGCGACACCTTCCCGTCGAGGGCCTCGAGGACGTCGCCCTCGAGCCGCGCCAGCGGGTTCACCTCGACGAGCGTGGCGTCCTCCTCGTCGAAGACCCGCCAGAGGGCCAGCACCATGGCCACCGCCTGGTCGACCAGCTCGGCGGGGAACTTCGCCTCGGCGACGATCTCCCGGGCCTTCTCCTCGTCGACGCCCGTACCCGGGTCGACCGGGATCTGCTTGACGGCGTCCGGGTTGGTCTTCGCGACCTCCTCGATCTCGACACCGCCCTCCACGCTGGCGATGCAGAGGTACTGGCGGTTGGCACGGTCGAGCAGGAAGGAGAAGTAGTACTCCTCCTGGATGCTGGCGGCCGGGGCGACGAGCACCCGGTTCACGGTGAGTCCCTTGATCTGCATCCCGAGGATCGCGGTGGCGTGCTCGAACGCCTCGTCCGGCGTCTTGGCGAGCTTGACGCCGCCGGCCTTGCCGCGGCCGCCCGCCTTGACCTGCGCCTTGACCACGACGACGCCGAGCTTCTCAGCGGCGGCCCTGGCCTCGTCGGGGGTGGTGGCGACGATGCCGAGGGTGACCGGTACGTCGTGCTTGGCGAAGAGCTCCTTCGCCTGGTACTCCATCAGGTCCACGAGGGAAGTCCTTGCTCGTTGTAGGTCCGCAGAGATCGGGTGGTCCGAAGGTGGGACGGCGTCCGGGGACGCCCCTGGCGCACCTTAGTCCCGGCGCTCGCGCCGTTACGAGGGCCCCGGCGCCGACGTGATCCAGAACACCACGACGTCGTCCTCGAGCGCATCGACGGCTTCTGCCCCGAGGTCGGCGTCGGTGACCGCGACCAGATCGACGTCCTCCTGGACCGCGATGGCGGCGAGCTGCTCGGCTGACACGCCGGGCTCCAGCAGCACGATCTCGTGCCCGGCGTCCCGGAGCATCCGGGGAGCGGTCTGGACGTCCCCGCAGTACAAAAGTCGAATCGCCGACGCGGACATGGCCGGAGGGTAACGATGGGATGGACCCCGTGATTCCACAAAATGCGTTGACACCGATTTCGGAGGCCCCAGGGCATCCGCTAGGGTCGTGCGCGCTGTCCTGTCGTCGGCCTGGGGGGACCCTGAACTCGTGCCTGGTCATCGAGCTGAGCCTCAACTCCTTGAGGCGGGCTCCTCGACCCCCAACGCTTTGACAGCCAGCGCTGCGACGGCCAGCGGTTCAGGGCGTCGGAGGGCGAATGTCCCTGTCGACTACGTCAGCCCGCTCGACGCGATCGAGTCGTCGTACGTCGGCCGGCGCCGGTCCGCGGCGTCCGCCGCCCAGCCGCGGTCGCACACTGCCCTTGCGCCTGCGGTCCGCGAAGTCGTCCTGGACCCGGCGCGGGAGTTCGACACCGGCACCATCGAGCGGGTCCTGGGCGCCCTCGAGCCGGTCGACCACACGACGTCGTTCGAGCACGAGCCCACCACCCGGCTGCCGATGCTCCGCGCCGAGCCCCCGACCACCGCCGGCAAGCG
>JAXDLV010000123.1:0-4001 GCA_034666445.1 Chloroflexota bacterium
CCGCCGCACCGCGGCCCCCGGCCCGGTGCCGCCGCCGCGGACCCGCCCCGTCGCCGGGCCGACCACCGTGGTCGGCGCCCGTCGCAACATCCTGCCCTACGCGCTGGCCGTGGCCGGCATCCTCATCATCGCGGTGATCCTCGGGGTAGCCCTGCTGCCCTCCGCGACCGTGAGCATCATCACCTCAGCCCGGGTCCAGGCCGACACGCCGACCATCACCGGGGCGGTGTCGCCCCCCGGCAACGCTGGCCAGACTGTGCAGACCACCATCCAGCAGGCCAGCCAGAACACCAGCCAGGACCGCCCCGCCACCGGCAAGAAGGACGTTGCGGCGGCGCCCTCCACCGGGCAGGTCGTCTTCCACAACAGCAGCTCGGGGACCTTCGGGTGCTGCACCTTCCAGGTCCCGGCGGGTACCGAGGTCTACACCGACGACGGGAAGAAGTTCCTCACGACCCAGGACTCGAACCAGTTTGGTTCCGGCAAGGACTCGCAGCCCGTCGGGGTGCAGGCCCGCCTGGGCGGGCAGGCCGGCAACGTGCCCGCCGGCTCGATCAAGCACATCAGCACCAGTGACCCCCAGGCCAACGACTTCCTCTCGGTGAACAATCCAGAGGCGACCGCCAACGGCGCCGACGCGAGCCAGAAGACGGTCGTGTCACAGACCGACCTCGACCAGGCCAAGAACGACCTCGGCAACGACCTGACCAACAAGGTGAAGGATGAGCTCAACCAGAAGGCGAACGGTCAGAAGCTCATCGACGAGACACTGCAGATCAGCGTCGACCCCAAGTTCGACCACGCCGCCGGTGACGAGGCCGACAATTTCAAGGCCGACATCACGGTCAACGGCCAGGTGACCACGGTGGCGGAGGACAAGCTCAAGGGGGCCGTCCTCGATGCCCTCAAGAAGAAGGTCCCGCCGGGCTACACGCTCACCACCGACGAGCCCAAGATCGAGTACCACGTGGTCCAGAAGGACGACAAGGGCAACATCATCTGGGACGCCTCCATCTCCGGGTTCATCGCGGCGGCGGTGGACAAGGAGGACATCAAGAAGCACATCACGGGCCAGTCCCCCCAGAAGGCCAAGAACTACGTCCAGCAGAACGTGGACGCCGCGGACGTGATCATCAAGCAGTCACCCGCGTTCATGCCCTGGATGCCCTTCCTGGCGGCCCGCATCGACATCCTCCAGCAGGTCGACAACACAGCGCCGAAATGACCCACGCCCGGGCGCTGGTCGCGGTGTGAGGGTCCTGGCGGTGGACCCGGGGACCGCGCGCGTGGGGCTCGCCGTCAGCGATGAGACCGAGACCGTCGCGACGCCGGCCGGGGTGCTGCGCGGGGGCGCCGGGGTCGAGGCGCGCATCGCGGCGGCGGCACGGGAGGCGGGCGCGGGCCGGATCCTGGTGGGCCTCGCCGTGCGCCTCGACGGCAGCGAGGGCCCGGAGGCGGCCTCCGCGCGGGCGCTGGCGGAACGGCTTGGAGACAGCACCGGCCTGCCGGTGGACCTTTGGGACGAGCGCTTCACCACCGAGATGGCGGTCCGGTCGCGGGTGGCGGCCAGGGGCGACGGCGCGCCCGGGCGCCGGCGCGAGGCTGGGGCGCGCCGCCCGTCGCGACGGGGGAGCCGCGCGGCCGACGACGCGGCCGCCGCGGCGGTGCTGCTGCAGTCGTACCTCGACCGTGGGGTGGCGCGGCGGTGAAGGGCCGGCGGACTCTTGCCATCGGGGCCCTGATCGTGCTCGTCGTGCTGGCCGGCGGAGGGGTGGGGGCCTATGGCTTCTACAGCTCCGACCTGAAGACCGCGCGCCGCGCGGGCCAGCCGACGGTGGAGGTGGTCATCCCACCCGGGACGTCGGTCTCGGGGGTGGCGCGGATCCTGCAGGGCGAGGGCATCATCGGCAACCCGCTGGTGTTCGAGGCCTACGTGCGGACCCACGGCTACGCCTCCAGGCTGGAGGCCGGCCACTACCAGGTACCCGGGGGGCTGGACGTGGTCCAGGTGGTCGAGCTGCTGGGCCACGCGTCGGGAAGCGAGGTGACGGTCACCATCCCGGAGGGCTACACCAAGAAGCAGGCGGCCGACGTGATGGAGCACGCGGGCCTGTTGAAGGCGGCCGACTACGTCGCCGCGGTCGACAGTCCCCAGGCGGTGCCCGACTTCCTCAGCGACCGCCCCGCGGGCGCCGGCCTGGAGGGATTCCTGTTCCCGGACACCTACCGCTTCGCCCCCCAGGCGACGGCCGCCCAGGTGGTGGCGGCGCAGCTGGCGCGCTTTGGTGAGGTGGTCACCCCCGACCTGCGCGCCAGGGCCGCCAACCAGAAGCTGACCCTCTACCAGGCCGTGGTCCTCGCCTCGATCATTGAGCGTGAGGCCCGCTTCGACGACGACCGCCCCCAGATCGCCGCGGTGTTCTACAACCGGCTTTCGATCGGGATGGCGCTGGAGGCCGACGCCACCCTGCTGTACGCCCGGGGCGCGACCTCGGGTGAGGTCACCGCTGCGGACAAGCAGTCGAGCTCGCCGTACAACACCTACGCCAACAAGGGCCTGCCCCCCGGGCCGATCTGCAGCCCCGGGCTGGCCGCGATCAGGGCGGCGCTGGAGCCCGCGCAGAACGACTATCTCTTCTACCTCACCGACAAGGACGGCCACGCCCACTTCTCGCGGACGCTGGCCGAGCACCAGCAGAAGGAAATCGAGTTCGGGCTCCGCCGCTGAGCCCGCCGCGGTGAACGTCTACTTGCTGGGCCACCCCGTCGCCCACAGCCTCTCGCCCGCGATCCAGAACGCGGCCTTCCACGCGCTGGGCCTCAACCACGCGTACACCGCAGTCGACATCCAGCCGGAGGACCTCGTCGAGCAGCTGCAGACGCTCAGGGCGGCGGACTCCCTGGGGGCCAACGTGACCGTGCCCTACAAGCTCGCGGTGGTGCCCGCATTGGACGCCGTTGACGCCGAGGCGCAGACGCTCGGCGCGGTCAACACCATTGTTAATACGCACGGACGGCTGAGCGGCTACAACACCGACGTCGACGGCGCCTGGGAAGGATTGCTGGCCCCGGTGCTCGACTCCATCCGCGAGGCCCGGGTCCTTGTTCTCGGCGCCGGCGGCGGCGCCCGGGCGGTGCTGCTGGCCCTGGCCCGCACCCTGCCCGACGGCCCCGGGGCGGTGACGGTCCTGGCGCGCCGCAGCGAGCCCGCGGCGGCGGCCGCGGAGCTCGGCAGCGATGCCGGCCTGGCGGCGGCGGCGGGCGGCTGGGAGGACTTGGCCGGGGAGCTCGACGCCGCCGCGGTCGTCATCAACTGCACCCCCCTGGGCCTGTACGGCGAGGATCCCCTGGAGGGGCACTCGGTTGCCGGGCGGGTGGTCCTCGACCTGGCCTACCGCAGCGGCGGCACGCCGCTCTTCCGCCGCGCCTGGGCGGAGGGCTCGATGGCCCTGCAGGGGGACCAGATGCTGCTCCACCAGGGGGCGCTGGCGTTCCGGCTCTGGACCGGCGAGCCCGCCCCGATCGCGGCGATGCGGACGGCGCTGGAGGCGGCCCTCACGTGAGGGGCTGTCGTCGATGGACGGGACCCGCCTGATCCTCACGGTGGTGGCCGCCGTTGCCGGGCTCGGGGCCGGCTATGTCACGCACGTCCTCAACCAGCGGCTGGCCGCCAGCGAGGAGGAGGCGACCGAGCCGGCACTGCCCCGCGAGGCGCTCTGGGCGCCGGTGCTCGACGCCGCGCTGCTCGCTGCGCTGGTGTTCCGCTTCGGACTTGGGCCGCGGACCCTTGTCGGGGTGCCGCTGGTGCTGGTGCTGGTGCAGGTGATCGTCTTCGACGCCCGCCACCGGCTGATCCTCAACCGGGTGATCTACCCCGCGATCGTCGTCGCCCTCCTGGTGGCGCCAGTCAACCCGCTGCTCGACAGCGCCGGCGACGGCTGGCTGGCGCACGTGATGTCGTCGATCGAGGGCGCAGCGCTGGCCGGGGGGCTGTTCTTCGT
>JAXDLV010000124.1:0-3835 GCA_034666445.1 Chloroflexota bacterium
TTACATATCCGTAACCACAGATACATCCCTCGACCCCACCCCAATACAAACCGCTGAGGGATTGAGAGCAACGGAGGAGAAATGGCACTTTTCGGACACAAGCGGAAGTTCATCCCGGCGGGGGCTCGCAAGAGCCGCGCCCGGCTGGGCGTCCTGATTCTCACCATGATGGCCGCGCTTGTCGCGCTGGCCGCCATGCCTGCGTTCGCGCACGGCGTGGGCACCGGAGTGAAGGGCGCCAATGGCAATAGCACCGGCGGCGGTGGCAACTACGGCACCGTCAAGCTCCACACCAACGGGGACTGCACCCAGGTCAACGCCGAGTTCCTGAACCACGGCGGCGTCTGCGACCCCGATCCCGACGATGAGGACGATCCTCTCGCCGACCCGCGGCACGTGCCGCACCTGCCCTGCGACGACATCCAGCTGATCGGCATCGAGATGAACTACGCGTCGGACACCTACACCATCGACGTCATCCCGCCGACCGGCGACCACAAGCAGGTCTACCCGACCGCCACCACCAGCGGCACCTGGAACTACGACAAGACCGCCGGCGGAGAGCAGGTCATGGACGTCATCGACGTCGAGACCCTGGTGGCCAACGCGATCGCGGCCGGTGCCGAGGCGCACCCGATCCAGGGCTACCACTTCAAGCTGCAGTTCACGCAGGCCCCCCAGAAGCACAAGACCTTCTGGGTCCACTGCAACGCGCCGGAGGTGACCCCGTCGCCTTCGCCGAGCAGCTCGCCGTCGCCCGAGGGTTCCCCCTCGCCCGAGAGCTCGCCCTCACCCGAGGGTTCGCCTTCGCCCGAGGTCTGCCCCGCGGCCGACCAGATGATCGTCAGCCACAGCTTCCTCATCAACGGCACCACGGAGCTGGACGACATCAGCGGCAAGCTGAACCCCGGTGACCACGTGAAGGCGATCTTCACGCTGGCGGCCGGCTGCTCCAACCAGCAGCTGTCCCTCATCTCCTACAAGGCGCCGTCGGCGACCTTTGATGAGAACACCGCCGACCAGCAGACCGTCTTCGATTCCGACACCGGCTTCTTCAACGCCGGCGAGGGCAGCCTCGAGGTTGACGTTCCCGGTTGCTTCTTCCAGGTCGACTTCGTGCGCGGCCCGGTCATCGAGCACCTGGGCAACGGCCACTTCTATGGCGACATGAAGATCGACTGGGACAACGGCGGCACCGAGACCTGCGAGGAGGTCCAGCCTTCTCCCAGCAGCTCGCCGACACCCGAGGGCTCGCCCTCTCCCGAGAGCTCGCCTTCACCTGAGGGCAGCCCCTCACCCGAGAGCTCGCCTTCACCCGAGGGCTCGCCCTCACCGACCGGCGACGTCTCGCCTGAGGCCTCCGCCTCGCCGAGCGAGTCCGCCTCTTCGTCCCCGTCGCCCCTGAGCGGAGTCCTTGGTGCCAGCGGCGCCGAGGCCCCTAACACCGGGCATGGTGACTGGATCCAGGGTGGCTTCATCGCCCTCCTCCTGGTCATCGCCGGGGTCATCGCACTGGCCGCCTTCCGCGAGAAGAAGGCCAAGAGCTAGGTCAGCAAAAACATCTCCTTCGTCGGAGAGGCGGAGCCTTCGGGCTCCGCCTTTCTGGTTTAAATCGACCCCGGGGGACCTGCGGGCGCCGCTGGCGGAGCAGTTGGGCCGGGTGGCGGCCCCGCCGGGGCGGCCGGCGGCTGCTGCTCGCGGCGGGCCTCGGCGCGCTGAATGGCGGCGTTGATGCGATTGACGGCGATGGTGCGGAAGATCGATGGGACCACGATGCCGCCCAGCACGGTGCCGCCGACTGAGAAGGCGAGGAAGACCTCGCGCTCGGCGTAGAGGATCGCTAACTGCTGCAGCAGCACCATCACGCTGATCCCCATCAGGAGGCCGCCGAGGAGGCCCATGAGCGACAGCTTCGGCTTCCAGCCGACCCGCCGCAGTGGCGCCGGGGGGACAGGCGCCATCAGCCGCCGCCTCCGAGGGTCGCGAGGCCGGCCCACGCCGCCAGCGCGAGTAACAGGGCGAGCACCGACATCGGGATCATGCAGCCGATCATCTCCAGCGATGGGATGTCGTCATCCTCGATCGGCTTGGACCGCTCCGCCCATTCCTTGCGGCTCGCCTCCTCCTTCTCCCACTCCTCGGTGGTGCCCTTGCCCTCGTTGGCCGCGCCGCCCGCGCCGCCAAGGACGCCGCCCAGGCCCAGCCCACTGCCGAGGGCAGCGCCGATCCCGGCCGCGGTGCTCATCGGGTTCTTGTCGACCAGGATGTAGGCCTCCGCGTCGCACTTGAAGTCGTTGGCCAACGTCTGCACGTCGGCATGCGCTTGGGCCTTGTAGTAGCCGGCGCCGTACTGGGCGTAGGTCTTGACGTTCACCGTCGTCGAGAAGCGCGGACCGCTGTCGTCCCCGTGACCGGCGTCCACGAAGAAGCCGGCGTATTGCAGCCCGACGTACCAGTGCTTGAAGGATCCCAGCGACCCGCCCGCCACGACCAGGTCCTGGTCGGCGGCGACATGGAGGGCGTTGGCCTGGGTGTTGAACGTGGTGGTGACGGTGCCGTTGAAGGTGAATGTGCACGGCCCGCTGCTGACGGCCACCGCCTCGGCGGGCTGGAACCCCAGGAGGACGAGCGCAATGGCAAGCGGCGCGGTCATCATCGCGATGAACACCGGACGGAGACCGCGGAGCCGTAGGGTCATTTCTTCGTCTCCCGCTCCAGGATACGCAGGGTCTGGTTGAGGATGCGCGGGAAGACCCTGCCGGCCCCCGGCAGCCGCGTCAGCGCCTCGACGAACAGCCCCTGGGGGCCGCGGAAGTCGCGCTCCAGGACGGCGTCGATGTGGCAGCCGCCGAGCTTCTTCTTGATCCTGAACTCCCAGCGGGTGCCGGGGTTGAGGAAGTTGCTGCGCTTGACCTCGGAGTAGACGTACCTGGGGTCGGACCAGTCGTAGCGCGACTCCTCCCATGCGGTACCGGTGCCCTCGCGGACCAGCGCCCAGTCCTTGCCCTTCTTGATCAGCTTGAACTGGTTGGCGGTCTGGCCGGGCCAGTACTTCGGGCGGTCCTCGGAGAAGTCCGTCAGGGCGGCGACAAAGCGCTCAGGGCTGACCGTGGTGTCGGCGCTGTACTCGAAGCGTCTGCGACCCATCGTTGGGATAGCCTACTTACCCGTGCGGGCAGTCGTTGGGGGGCTTGTTCTTGTGGCGCTGACGATGGCTGGCGCGGTTCCGACCAGCGCGGCACCGCCACCCGACCCGCAGACCTGCGTCGGCCAGACCCCGCCCAATCTCCCGCTGACCCAGCCCGGCCCGATCCGGTGGGGGATCAACCCGCGCGTTCAGGTGGGGCAGCTCGGCCCGGTGCCGGCGACGGCCGCGCCCGCCGGACAGCGAGCCCAGCGCCGCCAGCTGCTGCGCGGGGTCGGCGGGCTGCCGTTTGTGCTGCGGCTCAACCGCATTTTCTGGCCGGAGCCCGCCGGGCAGCTCGACGCGCTTGACTCCGACGTCGCCCTGTACGGCGGCGCCGGGTACCTGCTGGAACTGCAACTGCGCTACCACCCGGCCGCCGGGGAGACCACCACCAGCCCCGACGAATTCGCCGCCTGGGCGGCGGCGCTAGTGCACCACTACTCCGCCAACAGCCAGCTGGTGTCGGTGCAGGTGACCAACGAGGCCAACTTCAGCCTCTCCGACGACAGCTCCGACGGCGGCTACACGGACGTGAAGGACGCTCTGATCCGCGGAGTGGAGGCGGTGAAGGCCCAGGTCGTCGCCGACGGGGTGGGTGGGCGGGTGAAGGTGGGGTTCAACTGGTTCTATCGCACCGACCCGGACAAC
>JAXDLV010000125.1:0-2980 GCA_034666445.1 Chloroflexota bacterium
GCTCTCGCGGAGGTTGGCGAGGCCGTAGATCATCCCCGCCGCCACCGAGGCGAAGGCGAGGTAGAGCACCTTGATGTCGGTGAAGTCGAGGAAGGGAATGGTGCCGGGCGAGCCGATCGCCACCGGCGGGATCGTGGCCGAGCCACCGACGATGCCGAACCAGCTGGCGCTGAAGAGGAATTTGTCGGCCATCCAGGCGAAGACCAGTGTGGCGACCGCCAGGTAGAGGCCACGGACCCTCAGCGCCACGATCCCCAGCGCCCCCGCGACCGCGGCCCCGGCGAGGGCGGCGAGGACAAAGCTCGCGGGGAAGCTGACGTGGAACTGGTTGGTCACCACCGCGGTGAAGAAGGCGCCGATGCCGACGAACTCCGCCTGCGCCAGCGAGATCTGCCCCACCCACCCGGTGAGCAGGACCACCGACAGGGCGGCCATCAGGTACGAGGCCGCCACCACCATGTCCTGCTTGTAGCTGAAGGGCACGACCTCGGGCGGGATGAAGGGGAAGACGGCGATCGCGAGGGCCACCACCAGCGCGATCCAGCCGGCGTAGCGGGGGCGCTTGCCGAGGCCACCCGTGACGGCCGCGGCCGCGCCCAGGATCTCAGCCCGGACGCGCGCGCCGGCGAGCCTTGAGCTCCGCGCCAGCATGGTGGCGAAGGTGACCACCATCAGGACCAGCTGCGAGAAACCTGCGCTGTTGGCAAAGGGCCCGATCACCGGCAGCAGCGAGAGCGCGGGGACCTCGCCCTGGACGATGCCGACCACCGCTGCGCCCCACACCGCCCCTGGGAGGCTCTCCAGGCCGCCGATCAGCACCGCGACGAACGCCGGTAGGACCTGGAGTGAGAGGTTGAAGGGGTGGATGCTGGTGATCGAGCCGACCAGCACGCCGGCGAGGCCGGCCAGCCCACCGCCCATCGCCCAGGCGGTCATCGTGGTCCGCTCGACGTTGACGCCCATCAGCATCGCACCCTGGCGGTTGTCGGCGGCGCCACGCATGGCGAGGCCGATGGGGGTGAAGCGGAACAGCGCGAACAGGCCGCCGGTCACCGCTATGCCGATGGCAAAGACGTACACCTGCGCGTAGCGGAGGCCCAGGCCCAGCTGGCTGAAGGGAATGGTGATCGACTCGGAGCCGGTGGGATGCAGGCCCGGCGGAAACAGCGGTGTGGTGATGGCGGACTCGGCGCCGTACATCTTGGCCACCAGCGCGATCCCCAGCCCGAACACCGCTACCGTCCCCACGGTCTGGGCGGTGGGGCCCTGGGCGCGCAGACGGCGGACCACGAAGCGCTCGGTGACCATTCCCAGAAGCGCGCCGGCCGCAACCGCGATCAGCGCCGCCAGCGGGGGCGCCAGCAGCGGGGTGCGGATGGTGAGGTCGATGACGTTCTCGATCAGCTTGACGTGGACGTTGGGGCTCGAAAGCGTGTAGTAGACGTAGGCCGGCACCATCGCCATCACCCCGTGGGCCAGGTTGAGCACCCGCGACGCCCGGTAGATGACGACGATCCCGATCGCGAACAGCAGGAAGACGGAGATCTGGGGCAGCGACAGGACGCCAAACGTGAGAACGTTCAGCGCCGCGTCGACGACGGGGCCGAAGAAGCCCTGGATCACCGGTTCCTAGAGGCCCGGCGGCCTAGGGACGGTCCTGGTTATACCAGGGATCCTTCACCCAATCCGTCTGCTGGTACTGGAACCCGCCGAAGCCCTGGCTGAACTGGATCGTGAAGCCGAGCATCGAGGTGTTGGCGAAGTGGTTGCCCGCGCTCCAGGTCAGCTTCTCGGTCAGGCCGCTGTCGTAGCTCATGCTGTCCATGGTCTCCTTCAGCCGCGCGCGGGTGAGGTTGGGCCCCGTCCTCTTTAACGCCTCCACGAAGAGCTGCATCCCCACGTAGGCCCCCTCCAGGAACTGGTTGCCGGTGTCGACGTGGGAACCCACGCTCTCCACCGCCGCCTTGTACTGGCGCACGGCAGGGTCACTGTCAAACGGCGCGTACGGCGCCTTGAAGCCGGTCCAGACCCACATCCCGTTGCAGAGCTGGCCGCATGACTGGCCGAAGTTGGAGACGAAGAGCGGCTGGGGACCGGCGGTCCGCTTGCTGCCGAAGAGGTAGTGCTTGTCGTTGCTGGGATCGCTGCGGATCCAGGAGATCGCGGTGTCGGGCTCGAGCATCATGAACGTCATGTCGCAGGGGTGGCACTTGCCCACGAAGGAGGCCGCGTCGGCGCTGTAGTCCTGCTGCCCCGCGCCGATGCTGATGTCGGCGACAAGCTGCCCGCCAAGGCGCTCGACCGCCTTCTTGAAGGCGTTGTCGCCCTCGGTACCGAACTTGTAGGTCTTGTCCCAGACGATCCCGAACGTGCGCGCCCCGGCGTTCTCGTAGCCGTTCTTGGCAGCGATGTGGGCGGTGCTGATGGTCGAGGTCGCCACCGGCCAGATCCAGGGGTCGTCGTACTGCGAGAAGAGCATCCCGTCGCTGCCGATCACCGGGATCCCGGCGCGGCTGATGACGCCGTTCTGGGAGGCGGCGTTGAGCCCCTCCGAGGAGGGCATCACGGGGAGGGCGAAGTAGCCCTCCTGGATGAAGGTCTTGATGTTCTGCTCGCCGCGGTCGGCCTTGAACTCGTCGTCGACCGGGTTCAGCTTCAGCTGCCGCCCACACACGCCACCCGAGCGGTTGGTCGCGTCAATGACGGCCTGCATCCCATAGCGGGCGTCGCCCAGGAACGCGGACGCGGTGCCACTCTCCGCCAGGTTGGTGGCCAGCTTGATCTCGGTGGCGGTGACGCCGGTATCGGTGGCGCCGCCATTCTTGCCCGCGGCGCAGGTTAGGCCCTCGTTGCCCTTGCGCGTGTTGGCGACGCCGCCCGGGCCGGTGACATCCACGCCGCCCGACGCCTGCGCCCCGGGATCCCCGGCCACGCCCGACCCCTGGATGGCGCCGGGCCCCTCCTGGGTGCCGATGACCCG
>JAXDLV010000126.1:0-13480 GCA_034666445.1 Chloroflexota bacterium
AGCTCGAGGCGCGCTGGGTGGGGAGGGGCACGATCCGGTCGCGGCGCGTCCGCTTCTGGTCGTACAGCGCCAGGTCGGCGCGGGCGACCATCTCCGCGAGGGACTCGGTGCGGTCCCACTCGGCGTGGCCCGCGCAGAAGTCGATCCTGAATGTGAGCTCGTCCTCGGCCGCGAGCACTGCGGCGGCGAGCCGGCCGAGCATCTTCCCGGCGGCGTCGGCGCCCGAGCCCGGCATCAGGACCACGAACTCGTCGCCGCCGAACCGGGCGGCCAGGTCGGTCTCGCGAAGCTGGGTCGCGAGGATCCGCGCGAAGACACTGAGGGCGCGGTCGCCGGCCAGGTGGCCGTGGGTGTCGTTGATCGCCTTGAGTTCGTCGAGGTCGAGCATCACCAGGCTGAGGGGCTGGATCCCACGGCGCATGGCGTTAACCGCGCGCTCCTCGAACTCGGCCCGGGTCGCCAGCTTGGTGAGGAAGTCGGTGCGGGCCTCGCGCTTCAGGTCGTTCTCGACCTTGACGCGGGCGCTGACATCGTGGGCCAGGACAAGCCAGTACGTCGCGCTGCTTGTGCGCAGCGGCGTGCCGGTGATCTCCATCTCGACGTGGGCGCCGTCCCTGGTGACGATGCTGACGTTGCGGGTGGTGCCGAAGAAGGTCTGCGGGATGCCGCTCTGCAGCTCGCGGGCGGCACACATCGTGGACCAGTCGCGGCCCTCGACGGCCATCGCGGTGAAGCCGGTGAGGCGCTCCGCCATTGGGTTCAGCGACACGATCCGGTAGTCGTCGTCGAGGATGAAGATCGGCTGAGCCGCAGTGCTGAACGTCGTGGTCAGGTCCTTGAGGCCCGGGTCGCTGGCCGCGGCGCTGCCGTCGACCAGTTCGCTGAGGGGCGCGCGGTTGAGGGCGATCTCCAGCGCTGAGTTGCGCATCACGAGGTGCTTCTGGTCCTTGCTGAGGATCTCGGAGAATACCCGGACCACGTCGGCGTCCCACTGGGTGCCGGCGCCCTCAGCCAGCTCGTGCAGCACCTGCTCCGGGGTCATGCCCTTGCGGTACGGTCGGTCGGAGACCATGGCCTCCACCGCCTCGACGACGCTGACGATGCGCGCGCCGATCGGGATCTCGACACCCTTGAGACCCCGGGGATAGCCCGCCCCGTCCCAGCGCTCGTGGTGACAGCGGACAACCTCGGCCACGGCCTCGAAGCCGGGGAGGTTGCTGAGCAGCTCGTAGCCGATCTCGCAGTGAGCCTTGATCTCCGTGTACTCATCGGGCGTGAGCCGGGCCGGCTTGTTCAGGATCGCGTCCTTGATGCCGATCTTGCCGATGTCGTGGAGGAGGGCGCCCAGCTCGGCGATGCGAACGTCGTCGGCGGACAGCACCAGCCTGCGGGCCACCTCGCCGGCGTACTTACTGGCCTGCAGTGAGTGGCCGTAGAGGTAGACGTCGCGGGCGTCGATGACCGCGCCGAGGGTCTTGAGGAGACCCTCGTTGGTCATGTCGAGGAGGTGGTTGGCCTCCACCAGCTGCTCGTTGGAGCGGTGGACCTTGCTGGTGTACATTCGCATGCTCTCGCGGATCGCGATCATCGGGGCGACGTAGATCACCGGGCCGAGCCAGCCCAGGATCCGGTACGCCGCGCCGAGGGCAAAGCCGAGGGCCGCGCCGGCCATCATCTGGACTGCCATCCACTTCAGGTCATCCCAGATCTGGCGCATGGTCTGGTCGGTGGTCATCCGCACCACGACCATCAACAGGCCCCAGTTGATCACCAGGTATACGACGGAGGCCAGCATCGCGACGATCAGGTCGAGGGCGCGCACCTGGCCGCTGAGGCGCCCGCCGAGGTAGGCGTACGCGATGCCGCCCGCGCTGGCGCAGATGCTGTACATGCCGCTGTTGAAGAGGACCTTGCGCAGCAGCGGGCGCGGCTGCCGGGCGAGGGCGGGGACAACGACGGCGCTGATCCCGGCGAGGGCGGCGGCGCCCGGGCCGAACGTGACCATCGCGGCCACGATCACGCTGAGGGTGAGCGACGCGGCGACCGGGGACTCATCCTCGACGCGGACCTTGAACCATTCCGCCGCGGCTGCGGCCCCGCAGAAGAGCGCGACCGGGAGGAAGTCGAGAGAGGGGCCGGTCAGCACCTCGAACACGGTGCCAGCAGCACCCACCACGGCGACGGTCGCGATGTACGTGAACACCGCGATCCGGCCAAATCCCCCGACCTCGACCCCGGCCACCGGCCGTTCCGCCGGCCCTATCCGCCCCGGCGTGGGGTTGTTCACCCTCTCTCCTCTAGGCCTCAGTCAAACGCGCTGCTGTTCCAGCTGGAGCTGTTCCAGGAGCTGGAGTTCCACGAGCTGCTGTTCCAGCTCGACGAGTTCCACGATGCCGAGTTCCAGCTGGCGGAGTTCCACGAGGCGCTGTTCCAGGAAGCGCTGTTCCAGGAGGCGCTGTTGAGCTGGGTGCCGTTCCAGCTGGCGGAGTTCCAGGAGGTGGAGTTCCAGCTGGTGGAGTTCCAAGACGCGCTGTTCCAGCTGGCGCTGTTCCAGGAGGCGCTCGTCCACCAGCCACCGTTGGCGAGGATCGCCTGGTTGGCGTTGTCGTAGGCCTGGCTGTAGGCGATGCCGGCGTTGGAGGTGGCATCGGTCCGCTCGATTGCGTCCCTGTAGACGAAGCCGCCGTTCTTGCCCAGTCGTTGGGTGTAGACCACGGAGCTGAACGGGCGGTCGTACTTCATGAGCGCGCCCTTCACCTGGTTGTTGGTCAGGTTGGGGCGGGCCTGCAGCATCAGCGCGGCCATGCCGGCAACCTGGGGCGCCGCCATGGAGGTGCCGCCCATCAGGAAGTACTTGCCGCCGCCGCCGACGTTCTCCGGGTGGGCCGTGGCGTTGGCCGAGCCGGGGGCGTTCAGGGAGATGACGTGGGAGCCGTCGGCGATGACCTCCGGCTTGGCGTAGCCGTCGCTGCTGGTCCCGTAGGCCGACCAGGCCGCCATCGTCGCCTTGGCCGGGTCATTCTGGAAGTTGTCGTCCACGGAGCCGACGGTGATCACGAACGGGTCGTTGCCGGGGGCGTTGTTGACGCCGCCCTGGGAGGCGACGATCGTGACGCCGCTGGCCCAGAGCTTCTCGACCATGGCGTCCAGCGCGCTGGTGTTATAGGACTGCTCGGCGGTCGAGGCCAGCGACATGTTGACCACCCGGATCTTCATACCGTGCTGGTTGGCCTGGTAGACCCACTCGAGCCCTGTGATGACGTCGCCCTCATCCAGGTTGCCCTGGTCGTCGGAGACCTTGACGCTCACCAGCAGGCTGTTGGGCGCGACGCCGATGTACTTGCCGTTGGAGTCATACCCGTTGCCACCGATGATGCCGGCGACGTGGGTGCCGTGGCCGACGTGGTCGATGATGTCGGTCGCGTCAGGGTTGACGTTCAGTGCCAGCAGGCGGTTGCCGGTGTTGGCCGGGACGAAGAGCGGGTTGGGCAGGACGAGGTCGTCGTGCGGGTAGACCCCGCTGTCCAGGAAGGCGACCTGGACCTCACGCCCGTCATACCCCTTGTTCCAGATGTCCGGGGTCCGCTCCATCAGCTCGTAGCGGTTGGCCAGGTTGCTCGACTTGACCGCCGCGCCGAGGAGCTTGACCGGGGCGTTCTCGTCGATGCGCGCGACCGCGGGGTCGTGGTTGAGGGCCTCGGCCTCGGCGCTGGAGACGCTGGCCGCGAAGCCGGGAAGGGCCGGGAACTCGCGCTCGACCGTACCGCCCGACGCGCGGACGGAGGCGGCCAGGGCAGCGGCGTCGCCGCGCGCCTGGACGATCACATGGAGGGAGCCGCCGGCGGCGGCCAGGCGGGAGATGTTCGGGTTCAGCTCGATCGTCCCCGCCTTGGCGATGGGCATGACCGAGCCCAGGCCGAAGACGGCCAGTGCCAGGAGTGAAGTGGTGAGGGCGGTCAGGCGGCGATCGCCTGCCATCCCCATATGTCCCCGCTGTTCCATTTCTTGAGGCCCCACCTTATCCCGACCTGGGCGAATCCTTAACAATTTTTTGGCGCCAACCGCGTGACAGCGATGCGCCGGGCGTGTGACAGGATGCGTGTCAGCTGGCGAAGGGCCGTGGCCGTGCCCCGTCCGTATTCAGGGCGGCCACTCGGTGGCCTCCAGGCGGCTACCGGGGCGGGGAAGTGCAACAGGATCCGGCGTCACCTGCGGCCGAGCGATGGCGGGTGCGCCATACATTAAGAGGTGTCGCGGCGACCACCTGGCCACGAGCCACTCGTCCCCGGGCGGGGCGGCTCCTCTGGGACCCGCGGGTTTTTGCTACAATCCCCGCTCGCGCTGAATACGCGCGCGTATTCGGACGCGCCTTTCCGACCTAGTCTTTCCACGCTTACGCGGCCTCACAAGGGAGAGCATGCCCACCATCAACCAGCTGGTCCGCAAGGGCCGGCACCCGGTCACCAAGAAGACCAAGGCCCCCGCGCTGAAGGGCTCGCCCCAGCGGCGCGGCGTCTGCGTGCGCGTCTACACGGTGACCCCCAAGAAGCCGAACTCGGCGCTGCGCAAGGTCTGCCGCGTCCGGCTCACCTCGCGGATCGAGGTCACCGCGTACATCCCCGGCATCGGGCACAACCTCCAGGAGCACTCCGTGGTGCTGATCCGGGGCGGGCGCGTGAAGGACCTTCCCGGCGTTCGCTACCACGTGATCCGTGGGACCCTCGACACCTCCGGCGCCAAGAACCGCAACCAGGGGCGCTCCAAGTACGGCGCCAAGCGCGAGAAGAAGGGCTAGCGGAATGCCGAGAAGGGCACGCATTCAGCGGCGCGTTATCACGCCTGACCCGGTGTACACGCACGGAGGCGTGGCAAAATTCGTGAACTGCGTCATGCTCCGCGGCAAGAAGAGCGTGGCCGAGCGGATCGTGTACGACGCGATGGACATCATCAAGGAGCGCACCCGCGGCGCCGACCCGCTGGAGGTCTTCGAGAACGCCCTCCGCAACGCCACCCCGATACTCGAGGTGAAGCCCAAGCGCGTGGGTGGCGCCACGTACCAGGTCCCGGTCGAGATCCGGCCCGACCGCAGGTCGGCCCTGGCCCGCCGCTGGATCATCCGCTACGCCCGCGCCCGGGGCGGCAAGTCGATGGCCGAGAAGCTCGCCAACGAGCTGATGGACGCCAACAACAACCTCGGGGCGGCCGTGAAGCGCAAGGAAGACACCCACAAGATGGCGGAGTCCAACAAGGCCTTCAGCCACTTCAGGTACTAGCGATGGCGATGAACGTGGCGACCAAGGTCAAGGGCAGGCTCTTCCCGCTGGAGCGCACCCGCAACATCGGGATCATGGCGCACATCGACGCCGGTAAGACCACGACCACGGAGCGGATCCTGTTCTACACCGGCCGCATCCACCGCATGGGCGAGGTCCACGAGGGCGCCGCGACCATGGACTGGATGGTCCAGGAGCAGGAGCGCGGGATCACGATCACCTCCGCGGCCACCGCGGCGGAGTGGCGCGACCATCGCATAAACATCATCGACACGCCCGGACACGTGGACTTCACGGTCGAGGTCGAGCGCTCGCTGCGGGTGCTGGACGGCGCGGTCGCGGTGTTCGACGCCGTCTCCGGCGTGGAGCCCCAGTCGGAGACCGTCTGGCGCCAGGCCGACCGCTACGACGTGCCGCGGATCGCGTTCATCAACAAGATGGACCGCATCGGGGCCGACTTCTACGGGTCGCTCGAGTCGATCAAGGAGAAGCTGGGCGCCAACGCCGTCGCGATCCAGATCCCCATCGGCCGGGAGTCCGGGTTCAACGGCATCGTCGACCTGGTCACCGAGGAGGCCTTCATCTACACCGACGACCTCGGGACCACGCTCGAGTCGCACGCCATCCCGGACGATCTCAGGGACCAGGTGGCGGAGTACCGGCACAAGATGCTGGAGGCCGCGGCTGACTTCGACGACGACGTCATGCACGCCTACCTCGAGGACCGGCCGATCGAGAAGACGGCGCTGATGGGGGCCCTGCGCAAGGGAACGATCATGACCCAGCTGGTCCCCGTCATCTGCGGCGCGGCGCTTCGCAACCGCGGTGTCCAGCCGATGCTGGACGCGGTGGTCGACTACCTGCCGAGCCCGCTGGACATGCCCGCGATCGAGGGGATGAACCCCAAGTCGGACCACGTCGAGGTGCGTGGTGTCAGCGACGACCAGCCCTTCGCGGCGCTGGCGTTCAAGGTTGCCACCGACCCCTTCGTCGGGAAGCTCACCTTCTTCCGGGTTTACTCGGGGACGCTCAAGGCGGGCAGCTACGTGCTCAACGCCACCAAGGGCAACAAGGAGCGCATCGGCCGGCTGCTGCAGATGCACGCCAACCACCGCGAGGAGCTTGAGGAGGTGTACGCCGGCGACATCGCCGCCGCCATCGGCCTCAAGAACACCACCACGGGCGACAGCCTCACGGTTGAAAACCACCCCCTCGTGCTGGAGAACATCACCTTCCCCGAGCCGGTCATCGCGGTCGCCATCGAGCCGAAGACCAAGGCCGACCAGGAGAAGATGGGCGTCGCCCTGCAGCGCCTCGCCGAGGAGGACCCCACCTTCCGCGTCCACACGGACGAGGAGACCGGCCAGACCATCATCGAGGGCATGGGCGAGCTCCACCTCGAGGTCATCGTCGACCGCATGCTGCGCGAGTTCTCGGTCGACGCCAACGTGGGCAAGCCCCAGGTCAGCTACCGCGAGACCATCCGCCGGCCGGCCAAGGGTGTCGGCCGCTTCGTCCGCCAGACCGGTGGCCACGGCCAGTACGGCCACGCCGAGATCGAGATCGAGCCCAACGAGACCGGCAAGGGCTTCGAGTTCGTCGACAAGATCGTGGGCGGCAAGATCCCCCGCGAGTACATCGCGCCGACCGCCAAGGGCATCGAGGAGGCGCTGGAGAACGGCGTCCTCGCGGGCTTCCCGATGGTCGACGTCAAGGCCACGCTGGTCGACGGCAGCTACCACGACGTCGACTCCAACGAGATGGCGTTCCGGATCGCCGGCTCGATGGCCCTCAAGGACGCCGTCCAGAAGGCGGGCGCGGTGCTGCTGGAGCCGATCATGAAGGTGGAGGTCACCATGCCCGAGGAGTTCATGGGCGACGTGATGGGTGACCTGACCGCGCGCCGTGGCCACATCCTCGGCATGGAGGGCAAGGGCACCTCCCAGAACGTGCGCTCCCACGTCCCGCTGGCCAACATGTTCGGCTACGCGACCGAGCTCCGCTCGATGACGCAGGGCCGGGCCAGCTACTCGATGGAGTTCGACCACTACCAGGAAGTGCCCAAGTCCATCGGCGAGGAGATCATCGCCAAGGCACGTTCCTGAGCCAGTTCAAACCGATAGAGAAGAGAAACAGGAGGCCAACAGGAGGACCCCATGGGTAAGCAGAAGTTCGACCGGTCCAAGCCGCACATGAACATCGGCACCATCGGTCACATCGACCACGGCAAGACCACGCTCACCGCCGCCATCACGAAGGTGCTGGCGGAGAAGGGCGGGGCCGAGTTCGTGCCCTTCGACAAGATCGACAATGCTCCCGAGGAGAAGGCGCGTGGGATCACAATCTCCACCGCCCACGTCGAGTACTCGACCGAGAACCGGCACTATGCCCACGTCGACTGCCCGGGGCACGCCGACTACATCAAGAACATGATCACCGGCGCGGCCCAGATGGACGGCGCCATCCTGGTTGTCGCGGCGACCGACGGGCCCATGCCCCAGACCCGTGAGCACGTCCTCCTGGCCCGCCAGGTCAACGTGCCCTACCTGGTGGTGGCCCTCAACAAGGTCGACGCCGTGGACGACGAGGAGCTGCTCGAGCTGGTTGAGCTCGAGGTCCGTGAGCTGCTCAACAAGTACGAGTTCCCCGGCGACGACGTGCCGATCGTTCGCGTCAGCGCCCTCAAGGCGCTGGACGGCGACGCCGAGGCCGCCGAGGGCGTCACCAAGCTGATGGCCGCGGTGGACGAGTACATCCCGGTCCCCGAGCGGGCCATCGACAAGCCTTTCCTGATGCCGATCGAGGACGTGTTCTCGATCGAGGGTCGCGGCACCGTCGTGACCGGCCGCATCGAGCGCGGGCAGGTCAAGGTCAACGAGGAGGTCGAGATCGTCGGCATCAAGGACACCCGCAAGGTGGTCGTGACCGGCGTCGAGATGTTCCACAAGCTGCTCGACTCGGGTGAGGCGGGCGACAACGTGGGCTGCCTCCTGCGCGGCATCAAGCGCGAGGAGGTCGAGCGCGGCCAGGTCCTGGCCAAGCCGGCCTCGATCAAGCCGCACACCAAGTTCGAGGCCGAGGTCTACGTCCTGAACAAGGACGAGGGCGGGCGTCACACCCCGTTCTTCAAGGGCTACCGGCAGCAGTTCTACATCCGCACCACCGACGTGACCGGGGAGGTCATCCTCCAGGAGGGCGTCGAGATGGTGATGCCGGGTGACAACACGAAGATGAACATCGAGCTGATCACCCCCATCGCGGTCGAGGACGGCATGCGTTTTGCCATCCGCGAGGGTGGCCGCACGGTCGGCGCCGGTGTCGTCACCGGCGGCGTCGAGTAGGGCTCGGGTAAAGGACCTCTAAGGCAGCGAGATGGCGCAACGCATTCGAATCCGGCTGAAGGCCTACGACCACAAGGTCCTGGACTCGGCCGCGGACAAGATCGTTGACACCGCACGGCGCACCAGCGCGTCGATCGCGGGACCCATCCCGCTGCCCACGGAGATCAACAAGTACACCGTGATCCGCTCGCCGTTCATCGACAAGGATTCGCGCGAGCAGTTCGAGATGCGGACCCACAAGCGGATCATCGATATCCTCGACCCCAACCCCAAGGTCGTGGACGCCCTGATGCGGCTGAGCCTGCCGAGCGGCGTCAACATCGAGATCAAGCTGTGAAAGGCCTGATCGCCCGCAAGATGGGGATGACCCAGATCTTCGACGAGAGGGGCGTCGCGGTGCCGGTGACGGTGCTGGAGGCGGGGCCCTGCGTGGTCGTGGGCCTGCGCACCGCAGAGAAGGACGGCTACGCCGCTACCCGGCTCGGCTTCGGCGAGGTCAAGGAGAAGGAGGTCACCAAGCCCCGCGCCGGCGAGTTCAAGAAGGCCGGGGTGAAGGCCACCCGCACCATCCGCGAGTTCCGCGGCGCCCCCGCGGAAGGCGTCGAGGTGGGTGCCGAGCTCAAGGCGGACGTGTTCGCCGAGGGCGACCTGGTGTCGGTTACGGGCACCTCCAAGGGCAAGGGCTTTGCCGGCGTCGTGAAGCGCCACCGCTTCGGCCGCGGCCCTGTAACGCACGGCTCGCACAACATCCGCCAGCCGGGCTCGGTGGGCTCGGTCGACGCCGCGCGCACCTGGAAGGGCCTGAAGCTCCCCGGCCAGATGGGCAACCAGCGGGCGACCCGGCGCGGCCTGACCGTGGTCAAGGTCGACGTCGAGCGCAACCTGCTCATGATCCGGGGCGCGGTCCCCGGCGCCAAGAACGGCCTTGTGACGGTCAGGAGCCAGGCGTAATGAGCGTCGAGGTCGACGTGAAGGGCCCCGAAGGCAAGACCACCGGCAAGCTGAAGCTCGACGCCCACATCTTCGAGGCCGAGGTCAACGAGCCTGTGATGCACCAGGCGTTGATCCGCCAGCTGGCCAACAACCGCCAGGGCACCGCCAGCACCAAGACCCGCACCGAGGTCCGCGGTGGTGGGCGCAAGCCCTACCGCCAGAAGGGCACCGGCCGCGCCCGCCAGGGCTCGACGCGGGCGCCGCAGTGGACCGGCGGTGGCGTCGTCTTCGGCCCCACGCCCCGCAGCTACGCCCAGGACATGCCCAAGAAGCAGCGCCGCCTCGCCCTCCGCTCGGCGCTCAGCGCCAAGCGCGCCGAGGAGCGGATGGTGGTGGTCGAGAGCCTGGACATGGACGCCCCCAGCACCCGCGGCTTCGTCAACATCCTGGCCGACCTCGGCATCGAGGGCACGGTCCTGGTGGTGCTCGAGAACCACAACGTCAACGCCGAGAAGTCGAGCCGCAACCTGGTCGGGGTTCGCTCCATCCTGGGACGCAACCTCAACGTCCGCGACCTCCTCAACCACGACTGGCTGGTCATTACCAGGGCCGCCGTCGAGCAGCTGGGTGAGGTGCTGGCGTGAGGTCGCCGGCCGAGATCATCCTCAAGCCGCTGATCTCTGAGAAGAGCTACTCGGCGATGCAGTTTGGCAAGTACACCTTCGACGTCCATCCGTCCGCCAACAAGGTGGAGATCGCCAAGGCGGTGGAGGAGGCCTTCGGGGTGAAGGTCGTGGCCGTCAACACCATGCACGTGCAGGGCAAGGAGCGGCGTCGCCGCACCCGCACGGGCACCGGGCGCGGGTTTGACCCCAAGCGCAAGAAGGCCGTGGTGACCCTGGCCCCGGGCCAGCAGATCGCCCGGCTGTTCGAGACGAGCTCGGGCTGATGGCGACCAAGAAGTACAAGCCCACCAGCCCCGGCCGCCGCTTCATGAGCGTGAGCGGCTTCGAGGACATCACCAAGGGCAAGAAGCCCGAGAAGTCCCTGATAGTCGCCATCCCCAAGAACGCCGGCCGCAACAACAGCGGGTCGATCACCGTGCGCCACCGCGGCGGTGGCCACAAGAAGATGTACCGCCTGGTCGACTTCAAGCGGAACAAGCTCGAGGTGCCCGGCAAGGTGGCGGCGATCGAGTACGACCCCAACCGCAGCTCGCGCCTCGCGCTGATCCATTACGCCGACGGTGAGAAGCGCTACATCCTGGCGCCGGTCGGGCTCAAGGTGGGCGACAGCGTGCAGTCGGGCGTCGGCTCGGACATCAAGCCCGGCAACGCCATGCCGATCAGCGCCATCCCGGTCGGCACCACGATCCATAACATCGAGATCAAGCTGGGCCGTGGCGGCCAGCTTGTCCGCTCCGCCGGCGCGTCGGCCCAGCTCCTGGCCAAGGAGGGCGACTACGCCCAGGTCCGGATGCCGTCGGGCGAGGTCCGCCTGGTGCTGGTGAAGTGCACCGCCACCATCGGCCAGCTGGGCAACCTCGACCATGAGAACGAGAACGTCGGCAAGGCCGGCAAGAGCCGGTGGCGCGGGAAGCGCCCGGCCGTGCGCGGCATGACCATGAACCCGTTCGACCACCCGCACGGCGGCGGCGAGGGTCGCTCCGGCGCCGGTGGCAACCCCCAGACGCCGTGGGGCAAGCCCGCGCTCGGCTATCGCACCCGGCGCAACAAGTCGACGCAGAAGATGATCGTCCGCCGCCGCGGCAAGAAGCGGGGTTAGCGAGGAGAGATGAGCCGTTCCACCAAGAAGGGTCCGTACTGCGACCCGCGCCTCCTGGAGAAGGTGCTGAAGCTCAACGACACCCGGGAGAAGCGCGTGATCCGGACCTGGTCCCGGCGCTCCACGATCTTCCCCGAGTTCGTCGGCCACACGCTTGCGGTCCACGACGGGCGCAAGCATGTCCCGGTGTTCGTCACCGAGGCGATGGTCGGCCACAAGCTGGGCGAGTTCGCCCCCACCCGTCGCTTCCGCGGCCACGGCCACCACACCGAGCGCAGCTCGTCGCTGAAGTAGGGACGCGCAGGAACGATGGAAGTTGAAGCCAAAGCCCGCTACATGCGGATCGCCCCGCGCAAGGCCCGCCTGGTGGCAGCCACGGTTGTGGGTCTCCCGGTCAAGGAGGCCCTCGTGATCCTGCAGTTCACGCCTCGGTACGCGGCCAAGGAGGTCGCCAAGGTGGTGAAGTCGGCAGCCGCCAACGCCAGCAACAACTTCAGCCAGGACGAGGACGAGCTGGTGGTGAAGAGCATCACGGTCAACGAGGGGCCGACGCTCAAGCGCGGCCGGCCGCGTGCCCGCGGCTCGTACTTCAGCATCTTCAAGCGCACCTGCCACATCACCGCGGTGGTCGACACCGCCCCGCCCGTCGCGCCCCGTACCCGCCGGCGGCCAGCCGCTGAGACCCCGGCCCCGGCGACCGAGAAGCCGGCGAAGGCTGCCAGGCCCGCGAAGGCCGAGAAGGCTGAGAAGGCGGCGACGGATGAGGCTGTCGTCGATGAGACCGTCGCGGACGAGACCAGCGTGCCCGAGGAGGCCTCAGGGGAGGGAGTGACAGAGACACCGGCCGAGGAGATCGAGGCGGTGGTGGAGGAGAGCCGTGCCGAGGAGGCCGAGGCGGATAGCCCGGCCCCCGAGGAGGTGGTCCCGGAGCCGGAGGCCGCCACCGAGCCCCAGGCCGCCACCGAGCCGGTTGCGGAAGCGCCCGCCGAGCCCGTCGCCGAGACCGCCACCGAGCCCCAGGCCGCCACGGAGCCGGTTGCCGAAGCGCCCGCCGAGCCCGTCGGCGAAGCGCCCGCCGAGCCCGAGGCTGCCACCGAGCCGGTTGCCGAAGCGCCCGCCGAGCCCGAGGCTGCCGCCGAGCCCGTCGCCGAAGCGCCCGCCGAGCCGGCCGCCGAGGCCACCGAAGAGTCCCCCGAGGAGAAGTAGTGGGTCAGAAGGTACATCCCAACGCGTTCCGTCTCGGCGTCTACAAGCCGTGGCAGGCGCGCTGGTACGGCGACAAGGACTACACCGAGATGCTGCTCGAGGACATGCGCATGCGTCGCCTGATCCTGGAGCGCCTGCGCAACGCCGGTATCAGCAAGGTGGAGACCGAGCGGTCCGCCAACCAGGCGACCGTCGTCATCTGGACCGCCAAGCCCGGCATCGTCATCGGCAAGGGCGGCACCAGCGTTGACCAGCTGCGTGACGACCTCGAGAAGATGACCGGCAAGAAGGTCCGCGTGACCATCCAGGAGATCAAGCACCCCGAGCTGGACGCCATGCTGGTGGCCCAGAACGTCGCCGCCCAGCTGGAGCGCCGCATCGCGTTCCGCCGTGCGATCAAGCAGTCCGTCCTGCGCACCATGCGGGCGGGTGCCAAGGGCGTGAAGATCGCGGTCTCCGGGCGGCTGGGCGGGGCTGAGATGTCGCGCCGTGAGTGGGACCGCGACGGCCGCGTGCCGCTGCACACCCTCAAGGCCAACATCGACTTCGGCCAGACCGAGGCGCGCACCACCTTCGGCCGGATCGGAGTGAGCGTCTGGGTTTACCTGGGCGACTTCGACCTGACCCAGCCGGATGAGAGCTTCGACGAGATCCCGGCGCGGCAGCTGCTCGACGAGCCGCGCCCCGCCCCGGCCCAGCCCGCCACCAACGGCGCGGCTGTCGCCCCCGTGGCAACGCCGTCTCCGGCCGCGGAGCCCGCCCCGGCGGGGGCCACCCAGGACGGCGCCCCGGCGGAGCCCGCCGCGGTGCCGGCCAAGCCGTCCCGGGCGAAGGCCGCGACACCGCGCGCCAAGGCGGCGCCGCGCGCCACCTCGCGGGCCAAGGCCACCAGCTCGGCGGCGGCCTCCGGGGCCTCGGCCTTCGCGGCGGTGCGCTTGCGAG
>JAXDLV010000127.1:0-8659 GCA_034666445.1 Chloroflexota bacterium
GGTTGAACACCAGGGTCGGCCAGGCGAATCGCCGCGTCCAGCGCGACGCTCCACCGTGGAGGCCGACCACGAAGAATCCCTCGCCGGCAAAGCTGAACGAGAACTCCGGGCTGTCCGGTTCGCTGCTCACCCGCGGGTCCCACGGCGCCCGGTCCAGCCGGTGGAGCGCGCTGAGTTGGTCCCAGAGGGCCGTCTCGAACGCCTCCTCGTCGAGCCCCACCGGGCCCGTGAAGCTGGCGATCATGGTGCTGTACTCCGCGTCCCACTCCGCCCGCTCGGCCACGAACCGCTCGAGTGCCGCGGCCAGCGCCGCCGTCGACTCGGCGTCCCCCAGGGCGCCAAAAACGCCCATGCGGTAGAAGCCCTGGTGGCGGGCGGCCTTGGCGCCCAGGCAGGTGAAACCGGGGCTGTCGATGACCGCGCCGAGGCTGTCGTGGACCAGGCGGGCGAGCGGCGCGGGGGTGCTGCCGGGCGCTGCCAGGTCGACGAGCTCGCCATCCACCAGCCCGAGGTAGGACGAGAGGGTGTCGGCCCCGGTGACCCGCGCGGTTGACGTCATCGCGGGGCCACCTGCAGGTGCGCCGCGCGGGCCAGCTCTGCAGGGCGGCTCGCGGCCCGCTGCAGCACCGCGCCGCGGTAGCGGATGCCGCCGAACAGCAGGCGGGATCCCAGCGCCATCCAGCTGGTGACGGCGCGCTCGGCAAGCCAGAGCGGCGCCATCGCCGGCGTCCAGGCGGGGAAAACGCGGCCGCCACCGTCGCGCCGGCGGCCGGCCGCCGCCAGTGCCGCGGCCAGCGCGAACGGCGCCGCCGCGACCACGGGCCGGCGCCGGAGGTTCGCCAGCACCAGCGGGGCGATCGCGAGGAACAGCGCCAGCCGCCGCGGCCGGGCCAGCTCGTCATAGGCCTGGCGGACGCGCTGGCGCCAGAAGTGGCCGGGCGTCGGCGGCAGCCGCCGGACGAGGATCTCGCGAGCCACCCGCTCGCGCCCGCCCGCGGCGCGGATGGTGCGGACCAGCTCGAGGTTCTCGAACATGACGTCGCCGGCGTAGCCGCCGGCATCCAGCAGGTTCGAGCGCCGGACGCCCATCGTGCCCGGCCAGTCGCCGTCGAGGGCGCGGTTGACGAGCGACCTGCCGGTGTCCCACGCCGCGTGCCAGGGGAGCGGGTCGAAGTAGTTCTGGGGGCGAACCACCGCGGCGCTCGACACCGCCGCGGCCATCGCGGCCAGCGACGCCGAGTCGTAGCGCACGTCGTCGTCGGCAATGACCACCCGGTCGTGCGACGCCTCCGCCACGCCGGTGAGGACCCCGCCGACCTTGCCCATCGGCGAGACGAGCGCGGGCCGGGGCGGGATGTGCCGGGCGATACCCCCGAGGGCGCGGCCATGGGCGTCAAACGCACCGGCCCCGGAGCCGTCGACCACGATCACCTCGGCGGTGGCGGCGACGCTTGCCAGGTAGGCGGGCAGGTCTCCGAGCGCATGGTCCTCGGTGGCTATCGGCAGCACGTACGACAGCCTCTCGCCCGGCCACTCGCCGGGCGCCAACCGCCCATCATCCCCGTAGCGCAAAGTGATAGTAATGATATCAAGTCTCGGAGGGCTTGGAACTGTCCTCGCGGCAGGGGTCGGGGTGGCTATCGGAGGGCTGCGATCCCTCCCCGGCGGGTCGGGCCTAGTCGCCCACCACGCGGAGCGCGGGGCGCTCTTCTTCGACCGCCGAGGCCACCCGCCAGCGGGGGCGGCCGAGGGCGAAGCCCTGGCCCATGTGGCAGCCGAGGTCGCGCATCAGGTCGGCCTGGTAGTCGTCCTCGATGCCCTCCGCGATCACCATCGAGCCCAGCGACGCGGCGTAGGCGGTGACGGCGCGGACGGCGGCGCGGGCACCGGGCTGGCTGGCACCGGCCGTCAGCCGCCGGGCGATCTTGACGAACTCCGGGGCTCCCGCGGCCAGCACCTCAAGGGTGGAGTGGCCGTCGCCGACGTCGTCGATGGCGAAGCGGAAGCCCTCGTCGCGGTAGTGCCCGAGCACCTCCTGGAACCGCTCGAGGTCGCTGATGAGGTCTCGCTCGGTGATCTCCAGGACGATGTCCTGCGGCCGCCAGCCTGTGTACTCCACCAGCATCAGCATCTGGTCGACGTCGTGCACGGGCGCCAGCAGCGCGGGCACGCCGACGTTCATGAAGAGGGGCCCCTGGGTGATCTCCTCGCGGCTGGACTCGAGGCAGACGCGGCGGCAGAGCCAGTCCAGGTCGCGGCCATATCCCATGCGGTGGGCCGCGGCGAAGAAGCTCTCGACGCTCAGCTCGATGCCGGCGCCGTGGGGCCGGGCCAGTGCCTCGTAGCCGAACAGCGCCCCGTCGGCGAGGTTGAGGATGGGTTGGTACCCGAACCGGATGGAGCGCTGCTCGAGGACCTGGGGCAGCACCTTGGCCCAGCTCTGGGGGAGATCTGCCTGGCCTGCCTCGCTGATCGCGGCAGCGGCCTCCACGGTCCGGTCGCGGCCCGCCACCTTGGCCTCGTACAGCGCCGCGTCGGCACGGCCCAGCAGGCTGGCCGAGGACTCCTGGCCATTCCACTGCGCCACGCCCGCGGACGCCGTCTGGCCGTGCGGCACCGCGGCGCGGAGGCGGTCGGCGATCGCGGTGGCGTCCCGGAGGGTGCAGTCGGGCAGGACCACCGCGAACTCCTCGCCGCCCTGGCGCGCCAGCAGGTCTCCCTCGCGCAGCTCAACCCGCCAGTGCTCGGCCGTCACGCGCAGGTGCTTGTCGCCCTCGGGATGGCCCAGCTCGTCGTTGAAAGCCTTGAAGTGGTCGAGGGCCAGGATCGCCACGCACACGCCGGCGTCGCTCCGCCCGCCGCGCACCATCTCGCGGTGGAGCTCGAGCTCCAGCCGGCGCCGGTTGGCGACCCCGGTGAGGCCATCGTGGTCGGCCATGTTGCGGACCTGGCTGACCAGCGCCTGGATGATGGCCCCCGCCACGAAGCTCGTGCCCACCACCAGCATCCAGCGGCTGACGGGCACGTTGTTGGCCTCGCGCAGCGCGAGCTCGACGCCGGAGAGCAGGGCGATGAGCCCAAGCTCCGCGAAGGCGATCGAGGGAGGGAAGAAATAGAACGCGTACAGCGCCGCCCAGAGGTAGAGCAGGGCGTAGTCGCTGGCGGGCGCGCCGTCGAAGTAGGCCAGCGCGGTGATGCAGAGGCTTCCCAGGGCGACGATGAAGGGGAAGACCCACGGCCGCAGGACGTTGCGGAGGAGGACCAGCACGGTCGTGACGACGTACGCGACGACGACCACCCCCAGGATGACCGGCTCCACGGTGCCGGGGGCGCGGTTGATGAGGAACGTGGCCAGCACCAGGGTCCCGCCGGAGCCCCACAGGACGGCGCCGCTGATCGACATCAGCCGCGGGTCCTGGGGCGAGGGCTCGGGCGCGAGCGCGCGAAGGCGTCGCAAGGCGGCCCTCATCGGCGTGGCGTCAAACCGGGCATGACCCGATCAATGTTGGGGGGCGCCGGGGGGCGCGGGAACGTCGCAGGTGGCCTTTGTGACGGCATAGGCGTACCGCTGACACACCGCTGTCGATGGCTGCCGCAAACTGCGCGGCTGGCGCCGCCCGCCTCCCGCTAGGGCTCGACTCAGCGGGGCAGGGCGCTCTGGGGACGACCCAGGAGGTAGCCCTGCCCGGTGGTCACTCCCAGCTCCACCAGGGCATCCGCGTCGCCGCGGTTCTCGATCCCCTCGCCCACCACCATCGAGTCGATCACCGCGGCGGCCGCCACCAGCGACCCCGCCAGCGCGCGGCGCAGCCCGTCGCCGGCCACCCCCTGGGTGAGGCTGGCGTCGAGCTTGATGATGTCCGGCTGGAGCTTGAGGATGTGGCGCAGGCTCGCGAAGCCGGCGCCGGCATCGTCGATCGCCAGGCGCGTCCCGGTCGCTCGCAGCCCGCCAAGCGCTGCGTCGAGGGCGTCGTAGTTGTCCACCCGGGCGTGCTCGGTGATCTCCACGACCAGCCGGTCACCGGGGACCGCCGCGACGGCCTCGGCGAAGCGCTCGTCAACCACCACGTCGGGCGAGGCGTTGATGGTCATGAACGCCCCATCGGGGAACTCGTCGAAACGCGCCACCGCCTCGCGCACCGCCATGATCTCGAGGCTGGGGCGAAGGCCCACTACGTCGGCCTCGGCGAACCATGCGTCAGGCGAGCGCGGCGGTGGTGCGGGGAAGCGGGCCAGTGACTCGAAACCGACCGCGAGGCCGCTGGCGAGGTCCACGATGGGCTGGAAGCTCATCGCCAGCTCGCTGCCGTCCATCACCCTCTGCAGGTGGTCGGGGATGCCCTCGTGGTGCCCGTTGTCCGTCGCGCGCATCTCGATGTGGCCCGCCAACAGCCGGCTGAGGACGCGCAGGAACCGCATCTCGTGCTCGTTGAAGCCGACCCCGCGGCGCTGGCAGGAGAGCAGGCCGTAGACCGCCCCGTTGTTGTACTGCACCGGGACGCCGACGTACATCGCGTCGCCATCGCCGGCGGGGGGCAGCCCGCCGAAGACTCGCCGGCTGCCCACCTCCATGTCGGGCGCGAGCACGTGGCCGTTGGAGGACCGCGTCCGCGACCACCCTGTGCCGGTGGGCTCGAACTCGGAGGAGAACGCGACGTCCACCCCCATGTGGGCGCGAACCTCGTCCAGGACCCGGGCGATCGCCTGGGACGGCCGGGTGCGCGGGTCCAGGATCTTCAGGACGGTGTCCTGAAGATGAAGCATTGACTCCAGCGATTCCCCGTCCAAGCCCATCTCGTTTGCCGGAGCCACAGTATCCCTCTGCCTTATACCGATGGCGTCGGATGTCACAGGCCTGGCACAGACCCCGTCCCGGCGCCGACGAGGCATTTCCGTTTGATCTTTACATGAAATGATGTTACGGTTGGAGGCGTAGCAACAAGCCATCTTCGGCGGGGCGCCGGGGGGACGCCGGTCGATCCAGGGAGGTTGATCCGTGGTCGCGAGCATCGTTTTCGGCGTTGTCGCGAAGGCGGGGGACGAGGCGGCCGGGACGTTCCAGTCGTGGGAGTGGTCGCTGCTCCTGGTGCCCGTGGCACTGCTGCTCGGCGCATCAGCCTACCTGCTCGCCACGGGCGAGTCGAAGGACCAACCGCTGCTGTTCGCGCCGTTCGCGCGAGCGTCGTCCTCGCTGCGCCGGGTCACCGGCATGCCTGGCTGGTCCATCGGCGGAATCGCGCTGCAGATGTGGGCGCTGCTGGTGGCGGGTATCGGCTTCTACTGGGACGTCGCCTGGCACGCGGACCTGGGGCGCGACAAGGACCTCTTCACCCCGCCCCACCTGATGATCCTGATCGGGCTCCTGATGTTCGGGTTCGCGGCGCTGGTGTCGGTGATGATGGCCACCGCCGAGCGCGCCGAGACCGGCTGGCGCATCTTCGGCCTCCACGTCCCCCACGCGGCCCTGCCGCTGGGAATCCTTGGCATCGGCGCCGCCATCGGCTTCCCCCTGGACGACCTTTGGCACGCCACCTACGGCATCGACGTGACGATGTGGTCGCCCACCCACCTGGTGATGATCGGCGGCGCCACCATGAGCCCGATCGCCAGCCGGCTGCTGCTGGCCGAGGCCGGCCCGGACGCGCTCAAGACCCGCGCCGGCCGGATCCTGCGGCGGGGACTGAACGCTTCGATGCTGCTCTCGCTGAGCGCCTTCCAGCTGGAGTTCGACATCAGCGTGCCGCAATGGCAGGCGCTGTACCAGCCGGTGCTGATCGCACTGGCCACGTCGATCGCCTTCGTCGCGGCGCGGGTGGCGATCGGCCGCTTCGGGGCGGCGCTGCTGTTCCTCAACTTCCTGGTCTACCGTGGCTTCTTCGCGCTGCTGGTCGGGCCGGTCCTGGGCCACGTCATGCCGCGCTTCCCGCTGTACATCGGAATCGCGATCGCCGTCGAGCTGGCGTTCTTCATCGGCGAGCGCCTCAAGCTGCGGCACATACCGCAGGCCCTCCTCGCGGGCGCCTTCATCGGGACGCTCGGCCTGGCCACCGAGTGGGCGTTCAGCCAGGTGTGGAGCTACCACCCGTGGCACCTGTCGCTTCTCCCCGGCATGTGGGTGGCCGTTGCGCTGGCCCTGTGCGGCTCACTGGTCGGGTTGTCGATGGGCGCCGTCCTGGCCTTCCACCGATCGCCCCTGCGCTGGCCGGTCATCCTCGGCCTCGGCCTGGCCATGACCGGCCTGCTGGCCGTGCCCTTCCCGCGCAACGGGACCTCGATGAGCGCGGCGGTGAGGGCGACGCCGGTGGGAGAGCCGGCGGCGGTCACCGACCGCAACGGTCACCCCGCCGTCGTGCAGGACTACAACCTCGAGGTCCAGGTCACCCCGGCGGAGACGCCCCGCAACGCCGACTGGTTCGAGGTGATGTCCTGGCAGGGTGGCAAGACCCACGCCACCGCCCTGGTCGACGACGGCGGCGGCCGCTACCACAGCGCCGCGCCGGTGCCCACCGGTGGCACGTGGAAGACGATCCTGTGGCTCACCAAGGGCGACACCCTGGTCGCGGCGCCCATCTACATGCCGGCCGACCCCGTCTGGAACCAGGTCGAGGTCAAGGTCCAGCCGGACAGGACCGTCGACTTCGTCCCCGCCCGCCAGGTCCTTCTGTCGGAGCAGCACGACGCGGCCCCGACCGTGGCGATCATCGGGTACGCCTACTTCGCCCTGATGTTCGGCACCGTGATCGTCCTGCTGGGGGTGGCCTACACGACCATCAACCGCCGTCGCGACATGCCGTACGGGGGCGGTCCCTGGCCTGAGCCACCCGACGAGGCCAAGCCGCGCCGCAAGCTGCGCGGCGCGACCCAGGCCGGCTGATGGCGGCGGCCATTCCCCACGGCGTCCGCGAGGACACGGTGACCCTGCCCAGCGGCGTGCGGGTCAACTACCTGCGCGCGGGGAAGGGCGAGCCGCTGCTGCTGGTCCACGGCATCGGCCACTCGGCGCGAGCGTGGGACCACGTGATGCCCGCGCTGGCGGAGGACTTCGACGTCATCGCGCTGGACATGCCCGGCTGCGGCCGCTCCGACAAGCCCGACACGGACTACTCGCTGGGTCCGCAGGCGGCGGCGCTGCGCTACTTCCTGGATGCGCTGGAGATCCAGGACGCCAGCGTGGTCGGCCACAGCCTCGGCGGCGGGGTGGCGATGACGTTCAGCTACCTCTACCCCGAGCGCGTCAACCGGCTGGCGCTGGTCTCGAGCGCGGGGCTGGGCAAGGAGATGTCTGGGATGTTCCGGGCCGCCAACCTGCCGGTCGCGCCGGCCTACGTGATGCGGGCCATCTTTCACCCGCGCGCTCGGCTGGCCCGCAACCTCGCCATCGAGCTGGCGGGCGCCGCCGGCCTGGACCCGCTGTTTGCCCGCCGGGGCGGGTTCAGCCATGTGACCAACGAGATGCTGGAGCTGATGGAGGAGCCCGCCGCGCAGCGCGCGTTCCTGGGCATGCTGCGGAGCAGCAGCAACGTCCTCGGCCAGGCCATCTCCGCCCTCGACCGGCTCCACCTGGCGGAGCAGTACCCGGTGCTGATCATCTGGGGCCGGGACGACCGGGTGTTCCCCGTCTCCCATGGCCGCCGCGCGGCACGGTTGCTGCCGAAGGCCCGCATCGAGGTCATCGAGGACTGCGGCCACATGCCACAGCTGGAGCGGCCCGCCGTGGTGGTGGACACGCTGCGTGATTGGATGCGGCACACGGAGGCGCCGGCGACGGTGCTGGGTCGGCCGCGCCGGCGGCGGCGCCAGCGGGTGGCTACCTGACGGCGAGCCTCCCCTTGGCCACCCGGAGGTCGAGGATGCGCTTGGCCGCCTCGCCGCCCTGGTTGACCAGCCGGGCGGCTGCTCTTCCGTCGACCTTGAGCTCGTGGGCGACCTCCGCCGAAGGCACCTCCTCCATCACCAGGCTGAGGATCCTCTCCGCCTGCTCCTGGGTGTCGACCACCGCGCTGACCACGTGGCTGCCGAGGCCGGGAAACTCGGTGGCGATCTCCGGCGGGTACTCGTAACCGGCGGCCTCGAGGGTCAGCCGGCCGTGGCTCGTGATCAGCGGGCCGCCGTCGCGGATGGCGTCGTTGAGCCGCCGCCGCACCCTGTACAGCCAGCTGGAGAGCGCGCGGAGCTCGCCGGCGTTCAGGGCCCACGCCTCGGCAAGCTCCTCGATGGTGGCGGTGTCGGGTGGTAGGTCGGTGAAGGGCGACGGCAACTGCATCGCTATATATTGTGTGGCAAACATGCGTTTGCGCACAATATGGGACCGGCGGCGATACGGCGTGGTCGTGCTCTGCGTTGCCCTGCTGGGCGGCTGCGAGGGCACCTCGGTGGCCCGGCCCCTCCTCACGCCGAGCCCCTCGGCGCTGGCCTCGGCGACGGCGTCGCCATCGATCGCGGCCCCGGAGCCCAGCCCCATGCCGTCGGCCGACCCGGTCTGCCGCAGCCCCCGCGAGCACGTCTACAACCCCGAGCGCCTCGTTCTCCGCGACCCCTGCACCTCGGTCAGCGGCACGATCGAGGACATCAACCCCGAGACAGACGGCGACTACCACATCCTCATGCGCCTCGACTCCCAGTTCGAAGCGATGCTCAATGACGGCAACCGCAAGAACAC
>JAXDLV010000128.1:0-19139 GCA_034666445.1 Chloroflexota bacterium
CCCACGCTCACCCCCGCGTGACCCGCCACCCCCGCCTGCTGCTGGTCGGGGGGCTGCTGGCGGCACTGGTCGGGGTGGGCGTCGCGGCGGCCGCGTTCCTCGCCCTGGAGCCCCCGGCCCCGACCCGGTCGCCGGGCCAGACCGGGCCGGCCTGCGCGCCGAAACCATGCACCGCGCCAAAGGGCTTTGAGGTGTATGTCAGCGACGTGCACCTCAGCGAGGGTGTGGTCAGGCTCGAGGTCAGCTTCCGCAACAGCACCCAGGCTGAGTTCCTCGAAACGGTGTCCTACCGGCACACCAGCCCCGCCGACTTCTCGATCGACCCGGGCCGCAACGACGGCCGCCCAGTTTTCGACGCGGGCTGCCCCGACTGGCCAGAGGTCAGGGTGGCGCGCGGGGGCAACATGGGACCGATGCCACTCTGCTTCCGTGCGGCAACGACCGGGCTGCAGGGGGCGGTGCTCAACTGGCGCCCCGATCTGGGGCTGTTCAGCGTGGCCGGCAGCGTCCCCCTGGGCTAGAGGAAGCCCCGGCCGCTCAGCACGAACGTCGCCAGCGCCCCGGCGGCGGCGGCGATCGTCAGGTGGAAGGCGGCGCCGTAGCGGCGCCGTATCCCGGCAACGATGATGGCGGCGATGGTGGCCCAGGTCGCCCCGAGCGCCAGCAGCGCCATCTGGTCAGGAACACGCCCGGGCCCAAGAGCGGCGATCAGGCTGCCGCCGAGGAGCATCACCGCGGCCGCAACCAGCGATCCACCGGCGCCAAGCCGCTGAGGCAGGCCACGGATGCCCACCGCGGCGTCCGTCGCGAGGTCGGGCAGCACCTGGGTGAAGTGGGCCGCGGCGCCCAGCAACCCGGCGCCGGCCATGATCCAGGGCGCCGGGACATGCGGGTTGTCTCCCTGCCCCAACGTGACGAAGGCGGGCAGCACGCCGAAGGCCAGGGCGTACGGCAGCACGCTCACGATGGTGCCCTTCAGCACCAGGTTGTAGAGGTGGGCCAGGGCCAGGGCGAACAGGTGGACCGCGGCAGCCCTGGGGCCAGACAGCAGGGACAGAGGGACGGCGACGAGCAGGGCGACCACGGCGGCATAGCGGACGAGTTCGGGCGACACGCGGCCGCCCGGGATCGGCTTGTCGGTGCGCCCGGCGGCGCGATCGCGCTCGTGGTCGAGGTAGTCGTTCGCCCAGCCCACCGAGAGCTGGCCGCTGAGCACCGCCAGCGCCACCCAGGCCGTGCCCCAACCGCGGCCCGAGGTCAACGCCAGCAGCGATGTGAGCGCGGTGACTGCGGCGGTCGGCTCGGGGTGGCAGGCCCGCACGAGTCCGCCGATGGTGCCGCCGCCTCCGCGCATCCGTCGATTCTGCTGAATCGGGGCGGGTCACCGTGGCGGGGACTAAACTGACGGTGCCGTCATTTCAAGGAGCCAGCGCTGATGACTGACACCGCCGCCACCGTCGCGAAGGTCGAGACCACCCCGCTGTCGGCCCTGCAGGACCTCGACATCGAGGACGTCTACACCCACATCGACTCCCTCCTGGTCGACCTCCCCGGTCCCCTCGACCTGTACCAGAGGTGGGAGCGCCAGCAGTGGTCCGCGCACACCCTGGACTTCACCACCGACCTGGCCCACTGGAACGCGCTCACCCCGTTCCTGCGGGAGCAGCTGGAGCTGATCTTCGCGGGCTTCTTCGTCGGCGAGCAGGCCGTCACCGACACCCTGTCGCCGCTGCTCATGGCCGCCCCCGACGAGGAGAGCCGGTGGTTCCTCTCCACCCAGGTGGTCGACGAGGCCCGCCACGCGTACTTCTTCGCGCGCTACTTCTCCGAGGTCCTCCACCCCGGCGACGAGCTGACCCAGGTGATCAACCGCGCCTGGCGCTGGACGGACAGCGAAGCCTACTCCGAGGTCTTCGGCCCCGAGGGACACCTGACGTCGGCGACGGAGGCCGTCCGCATCGACCCCAAGGACTACGGTAAATGGGTCGAGGGCGTGGCGATCTACCACCTGATGATCGAGGGCATCCTGGCCCTGGTCGGGCAGCGGCTGCTGCTCCGCCTGCTGCGCAACCTCGAGCTGCTGCCGGCGTTTCGGGCCGGCTTCACGGCGGTGACGCGGGACGAGTCGCGGCATGTGAACTACGGCATCTGGGCGCTCCGCCGGGCGGTCTCCGAGGGCCACGAGGACCGCGTCCGCGCCGCCGTCGACCGCAGCCTGCGCTCCTGCCTGCGGATGTACGCCAACCCGGAGCGGGTGCTGCTCATCCCCAAGGACCTGCCCCCCAATGCCCGTGTGGACCCGCGCAACAACTGGACCTTCGCGATCGAGTCCGTCAGCAAGCGCCTCCGCGCCGCGGGCGTCGACGCCGCCTACATCGAGTCGATCGGCACCCAGGGCTGGGAGATCATCTGGGCCGCGGTCGGCGAGTACGAGGTGCTCCACCGCCAGGAGCACCCGGTGCGCATGTGGGAGCGCGGCGAGCTCACCATGCCCGCCGCCGTCTAGCTAGCCGGCGATCAGGCGCGGCTCGCCGCGCGGTTGCGGCCGGTGGACCCCGCGGCGCCGTCGCGGATCGCCTCCGCCAGGGCTTTGACCTCGGGCGTCAGCGGGAAGGGCAAACGGACATCGACCTCGGCGAGCAGGTCGCCATGGCCGCTGCCCTTGAGCTTCGGCATGCCCAGCCCGCGCAGGCGCATGACCTTGCCGTTCTGAGTCTCCGCCGGGATCGAGAGGCTTACGCGCGTGCCCTTGAGGGTCGGCACCTGGACGTCGCCGCCCAGCAGCGCGACGTCCAGCGGCACCTCGACCCGCGCCCGGACGTTGTCGCCCTCGCGCCTGAAGAGCGGGTGGTCCTCGATCCTCACCCTGATGTACAGGTCGCCTGCGTCACCGCCGCCTCCGCCCGCGCCGCCCTGGCCGACCGCCCGCACGCGCGCGCCGTCGCGGATCCCCGGGGGGATGCGGACCTCGACCCGCCGGGTGCGGGCGTCGCCGGCCAACTCCACCCGGCGGGTGGTCCCGGTGTAGGCCTCCTCGAGGCTGATCGTGGCGTCACCCTCGACGTCGCCTCCCCGCAGGGCCGCTGAGCGAGCGGCGCGCGGCGCGCGACCCCGGCCGGCGCCGGTGCGGCTGCCGAACATCGAGTGGAAGAAGTCGGAGAAGGGATCGGCGTCGCCGAACATCTCCTGCATGTCCTGGGCGGACATGGTCCGGTACTCGACCGCCGGGCCACCCCTGCCGAAGCCGCCTGGCTGGAACCCGGCGCCCGCAAACGGCGGCGCGCCGCCCTGGGCCCCGGCCCGCTCCCACGCCTGCCAATCGGCGCCGTACTGGTCGTACTTCTTGCGCTTCTCGGGGTCGGACAGCACCTCGTTGGCCTCGTTCAGCTCCTTGAAGCGGGCCTCGGCCTCGGGGTTGTTGGGATTGACGTCGGGGTGGTGCTTGCGTGCCGCCTTCCGATAGGCAGCCTTGATCTCCTTCTGCGTCGCGGTCCTGCCAACGCCAAGGGTCGCGTAGTAGTCCCTGTACCCGGTCGCCATCAACTTGAACTTACCCGGGTCGGGCAACCCCGAAACGGGGCGCCGGCCGGTCTCCTCCAGCGCGGAGACCGGCACGAACGCTCCTCCCCTACCCCATGGAAGAGCTAGTGGCTTCGCCTCCCGACTGTCGCCTTGTTGCGGTAGAGGGCCTCGTCGGCGAGACGCATCAGGTCCTCGACGTCGCGAGCGTCGGAGGCTGTCGCCCAGCCGATGCTCATGCAGAGGTTGACCTGGCCCAGGCGGGTGCTGATGGTGGACTCCCGCAGCGCCTCGCCGAGCTTGTCGGCCACCAGCACGATCGACTCGCGGTCGGTCTCGGGGCAGATCACCAGGAACTCGTCGCCGCCTATGCGCCCGGCGAGGTCACCGCTGCGCAGCGACTCGCGCATCGTCAGCGCGGCGGTCTGCAGCAGGGCGTCCCCTGCGGGGTGGCCAAAGCGGTCGTTGACCTCCTTGAGCCCATCGAGGTCACCCATCAGCACTGCAAGCGGGCGCGCGTAGCGCACCGACCGGTCCCACTCGGCGCGCAGGCGCTCCTCGAGGGCGCGGCGGTTGGCCAGGCCGGTCAGCGGGTCCTGGTGGGCCAGGTCCTTGAGGCGGCGGGCGGCCTGGCGCAGGTCGTGTGTCTCGCGTCGGAGGTCCTGGCCCTCGGCGCTGGCGTGCCAGGCGATGTCGATGAGCGCGTTCAGCGCCTCAACCGACGGCCGCGGCAGCGGGGCCAGGCTGCTGGGATGCACCTCCAGCCACGAGCTGAGCCGGTCGCGGCCAGCGCGCGTTACGAGGTCGCGGCGCTCCTCGGTCATACGTTCCAGGACGTTCAACGTCGTTCCTCCGATTGGCCCTGTCCCCCCAACGGAACGGAGACCTGAATCAGGCGTCAGTAACAGATGTAACGGACGTGTCACATAAAGCTTGCACATTCTGGGCCCCAATCTCAGGTCGGCGGCGTGCTAAGTTCGCCGCAACCACGAACCAGGGGTGTGCCCCTGCATCTCAGAAGAGTGGTTCCAGGAGGGCATATGAGGCTGAACCTGCTCCCCCGCGAGCGCCATTTCTACAACCTGTTCGAGAAGGCGATCGCGAACATCGTCGCCGCCGCCGAGGCCATGGGCGAGCTACTGGGCGACCCCCGCTCGGCGCCCGAGGGGCTGCCGGCGCGGATCAAGAGCCTGGAGCACGACGGCGACGAGATCACGCACGAGATCGTCCGCCGGCTGAACCGGACGTTCGTCACGCCCTTCGACCGGGAGGACATCTACGGCCTGGCGAGCGGGCTGGACGACGTCCTGGACTACATCGAGGAGGTCGCCCAGACCATCGCGCTGTACCACATCGACGAGGTGCCGAAGGCCGCGCGCGAGATGGCCGACCTGGTCCAGCAGTCAGCCCGTCAGCTCGAGGAGGCGATCCGCAAGCTCGAGTCCCGCAAGGACCTCGAGGCGCATTGGACCGAGGTCAACCGCCTCGAGAACGTCGGCGACGAGGTGTCGCGGCAGGCGATCGGCGAGCTGTTCAGCGGCGGCGCCGAGCCGATCGAGATCATGAAGCTCAAGGACCTCTACGGCGTCCTGGAGGAGGCGCTCGACACGTGTGAGGACGTCGCCAACGTAATCGAGAACATCGTCATCAAGAATGCCTGACGGCCCCACCGCGCTCCTGTGGCTCACAGTCGCGGTGGCGTTGGGCTTCGACTTCACCAACGGCTTCCACGACACGGCAAACGCCGTGGCCACCACCATCGGCACCCGGGCACTCCCGGCCCGGCTGGCGATCATCTTCTCCGCCCTGCTCAACCTCACCGGGGCCGTGGTGGCCACCCAGGTGCTGCACAGCAAGGTGGCCAACACCATTGGTGGGCTGGTGGTCGTCAAGGCCGGGGTGGCCCTGCCCTTCATCTGCGCCGCGCTGGTCGGCGCGATCGCCTGGAACCTGATCACCTGGCGTGCCGGGCTGCCTTCGAGCTCGTCGCACGCGCTGATCGGCGGCCTCGTGGGGATGGGGGTCGCAGCCTACGGGGTCGGGGCGATCAATATCGACAAGGTCATCCCGACGGTGATCGCTCTGGTCACCTCCCCGGTCGCCGGCCTGGTCTGCGCTTACCTCCTGATGGTGGTGCTGGCCAACGTCCTGCGCGGCGTCCATCCCGGCCCGGCGAACCGTGCGTTCCGGCGCCTGCAGATCCTCTCATCGGCCTTCGTGTCGTTCAGCCACGGCGCCAACGACTCGCAGAAGACCATGGCCGTCATCACCCTCGCGCTGGTCAGCACCCACCACCTGTCGGGCTTCGACGTGCCGTTCTGGGTGGTGCTGGCGGCGGCCGGGGCCATCGGCATGGGCACGTACGCGGGCGGCTGGCGGATCATCCGAACGATGGGCAGCCGCATCATCAGGTTGGAGCCGATCAACGGCTTCGTCGCCGAGACCGTGGGGGCGTCGATCATCCAGCTGGCCACCCAGGTCTCGCTCCCGGTGAGCACCACCCACGTGGTCTCGGGCGCGGTGATGGGTTCGGGCGCCCCCCGGGGGCTGTCCGCTGTGCGCTGGGGCGTGGCGCGCAACATCGCGCTGGCGTGGGTCTTCACGATCCCGATGTCGGCGCTGGTGGCGGCCGGGCTCACGCTGCTGATCCGCGCGGTATTCGGTCCCCTGGGATGACCCCGGCGGAGGGGCTGGAGCCGGTGATCCAGACGGGCTACGCTGCACGTAGCAACCTGTGGAAGCCGCCACAGCACACAGGAGGGAGGACCCCGTGACCTTCGACATCGAGCGCTACAAGGCCAACTCCAAGAAGCTCGACCTGGACGACATCCGCTGGGACCTGGTCCGCGAGCACCCGGTCGACCAGCAGGCCATCGACGCGATGTTCTACATGATGGACATCGAGATTCACACGGTCATCTACCTCTCCGAGCTGCTGGTCTCGAAGGCCTGCATGGACCCCGTCATCACCGCGTTCCTGTCGTGCTGGGCCTACGAGGAGATGTACCACGGCGAGGCGTTCGCCAGGTTCCTGCGGGAGTACGGCGTCCCGGTCAGCGAGGACCGGCCCCGGGAGGTGCGGTTGCGCGAGGGGTTCGGCCGCGTCAACGCGGTGATGACCATCATGTTCGGGAGCTACCTGATCCCCTTCTTCCCGGCGCTCTACCTCACCATCGGGGCGGTCAACGAGCTGACCACCCTCACCGGTTACGCCCAGCTGCAGAAGCGCAGCGACCACCCGGTGCTGCACCAGATCCTGGAACGGATCATCAAGCAGGAGCGCACCCACTACGCGTTCTACCGCTCCCAGGCGGAGCGCCTGCTTGGCGAGAGCGCGGCGGCACGGGGGGCGACCCGGTGGTTCATGCAGAAGCGCTTCCGGGTCGTAGGTGAGGGCAGTCCCAAGACCCCCGAGGAGGTGTCGGCGCTGGTGACCTACCTCTTCGACGGCGAGGACGGCCTCGAGGCGGTTCGCGGGATCGACGACCAGGTGCAGCACCTCCCCGGGCTCCACGGCCTCCGCGTGACGGAGGCCCTGCTGGGCCGGGCCCTGGCGACCCGTGACGGCGCCGGGCCCACCACCCCGCCGGGCCCGGCACGGCAGGCTGCGCCGGCCGGCGCACTGGTGGGCGTGGCGTCGCTCGTCACCCGGCCGCCCTCCCCCTAGCCGACCTCCCGACATGGAGGACGCCCGCTATCCCCTGTTTCGGACGATGGCCGCGGCGGGGGCGGCCGGCGCCCTGATCCTGCTGTGTGGCCTCGGCTTCTACCTCTACTACCAGCCCATCGACCAGCAGGCCACGCACGCACCCGCCCGGATCACGGGCGTCTTCCGCTATGACCCCGCGAGCGGGCGGACGCTGGGAGCGAAGACCGGCCACTTCTCCGGTACCGAGATCCCCGCGGCGCGGGTGGACTGGAGCTTGTTGCCACCCGACATGGTGGTGGCCGCCCACTGGTATGACAGCAACGGGATAGTCGAGGGCGGCGTCGCGCCGGCCACCGCCGCCGCCCAGCGGAGCGACCCGATACCGATCGCCGCCGACAACGGCGAGGTGGCCGAGGGCGGCTATGTCTTCGTGGTCGAGCGCTACGCCGGTGGCCGCCCTGTGGAGGTCCTCGCGCGGGCCGCGATCAAGGTGGACGCCCGGTGATCGCCCCCGGACCGCCGCCGGTCTCGGCCAACCCCAGGCACCACCACCACCACGGCTACCGCGCCGGCGCCGCCATCACCATCGGCGTCCTGGTCGCCATGTTCGTAGCCTCGATCGTCGGCGTGTTCGTCAAGAGCTCGATCGCGGTCCTCGACCTCGGCGGGCTCATCGTCATCGGCATCTTCTTCGGCGGGACCTACCTCTTGGTCGCCGCCTTCAGCCTCCACGACCGCGAGCGCCGCCATCGTCGCCTGCGGGTGGTGTTCATCGTCTTCGGCGTCGGGCTGCTCATCTGGATGTTCGTGCTGGCCAGCCTGATCGCCAATCTCAACCTGGTCGGCGCGCTCGCGGCGCTACCCTTCACGCTGTTCGCGATCTGGGTGCTGCGCCACCTCAACCGCAACCAGAAGGAGCCCTGGCGATTGCTGCTGGCGGCGTTCGGCTGGGGTGGCGTCGTCGCCACCAACCTGGCCATCCTCTTCGAGGGCCCCTACGACCTGCTGGTCGTGAGCAACCTGATCCCCGGGCCGGGCCAGGGGATCTCGGCGTCCTTCAGCGCCGCCACGTTCGAAGAGCTCCCGAAGGGCATCGCGGTGCTGCTGCTGTTCTTCGTGATGCGCAGCCAGTTCGACGACGTTGTCGACGGCATCCTCTATGGCGCGATGGTCGGCCTCGGCTTCAACTTCGTCGAGAGCCTCGGCTACATGTCCGCCCACGGGCTGCTGCCGCAGCTCTACGTGCGCCAGCTCCTGGGGCTGTTCGCCGGCCACACCACCTACACCGCGCTCATCGGCGCGGGCATCGGGGTCGCCCGCCAGCAGCCGGGGGTGTGGCGCAAGGTCGTGGCGGGTGCCAGCGGCTTCCTTGCCGCGGTCGGCGCCCACTTCCTGTGGGACGCCCTCGCCATGACCGCGATCATCCCGCACACCAACAGCTTTCTGCTCGAGGCGTTCGTCTTCCTGCCGCTGCGCGTGATGTTTGTCGACGGGCCCTTCACCGCTCTGGTCCTGGTGCTGCTGGTGGCGGGCCTCCATCGCGAGGGCCGCGCGCTGCGCCAGCAGCTGGAGCAGGAGGCCGCCCTGGGCCTGGGGACTGTCCTACCCGAGGAGGTGGCGGTGCTGGCCAGCCCCCGGCAGCGGGCGCGCTGGCGGCGCCACGAGTTCCTCACGTACGGGTGGCGCGGCTACCGCTGGCTGGGGCGGCTGCAGCGGGCCCAGCTGGCGCTGGCGATGGAGCGCTGGCACCGCGCCCGCCAGGAGATCGACGACCCCCTCGAGGCCGAGGACGCACTGCGGCAGCACATCCTGATCGTCCGCGCGGGCGGGCGGTGACAATGCTGCGCCACCGCGGGCAGGTGGCAGGGGGATCCGTACACTAGCCGACTCATGTCCCCCCCGGGACCGCGCTCCACCGCGGACTTCGACCGCCTCTACCGCGAGAGCTACCAGAGGGTCTTTCGCTCGATGGTGGCCGTGACCGGCAGCCCCGCCGAGGCCGAGGACTGCACCCAGGAGGCGTTCACCAAGGCGTTTTCGGCATGGGGCTCGTGGCGCGGCGAGGTCCCGGCCGAGGCGTGGGTGCACCGAATCGCGATCAACACCGCGATCTCCGCCCGGCGGCGCCAGCGGCTGCGCGAGGTCGGTGAGCTGGTCCGCCGCCTGGGGCGCCCGGTGGAACCGGACCCGACCGCGCCGGAGCTGAGCATGGACCTGCTCCGGGAGATCCAGCGGCTGCCGGTCAAGCAGGCCGCGGTGCTTGTCCTTCGCCACCTGCACGGCTACAGCAACCGGGAGCTCGGGGTCGCGCTGGGGGTGTCGGAGAGCACCGTTGCCAGCCGGCTCGCGGCGGCAACGGCCACGCTGAGGGAAAGGCTGGGACGCGACCGCGACTGAACTGCCGGGTGGCAGAAATGGATACTTCCCGGGCCCTGGGCGTCTTGTGATGCATGAGAGACGCCAGGGAGTTCGATGATCAACTGAAGTCCGAGCTGACGCAGCAGCTCGGCGCGATGTCGGGGCCATCCCCCGACCCCGTCCGGGCTGCGTACCGCGCCGTCGCCAGCAGCCGTAAACGTCGCCTTCGCATGATGGGACCACGCATCGCCGTGTTCGCGACCACCGGCGTGATGGCGCTGGGAGCCGGCTCGGCTGTCGCCGCCGCCGCGATCACCGGGAGCACGGACCCGGGGGTCTGGGGCCAGACGGTCTCGGCCGCCGTGGCCGAGTGCAAGGACCAGCTCCGCCCCGGGACGAAGGGCATCGGTCAATGCGTCAGCGAGGTCGCCAGGCAGAAGGGCGATGACAAGCGCGCCGAGAACGCCGCCACGCCGAGCCCGAGCCCCGAGGAGTCAGACCAGGGCAGGCCCGCGACCCACCCGACGCCCGGACAGGGACAGGGACAGGGACAGGGACAAGGACAGGGGCAGGGGAACGACGGGACGACCGGCCGTCCATCTGACGCCCCGAGCAACCCCGCCCACGGTGGCACAACGCCGGTGGGACCGCCGGCAACCCCGCCCGGGCAGCAGGGCGACCATCCCACCGGGCCGCCGGCCACCCCAGGGCCACGCCACTAGGGATGCCCCCACCCTGATGGCGCGACGGGGGACCCGATGGCGGCCGGCACGAGGCCGGCGCAGCCGGGGCCAGAGCATGGTGGAGACGGCACTGATGGCGCCGCTGCTCCTTCTCCTGCTGTTCGGGATTGTCGACTTCGGCCGCGCCATCTTCTACGCCAACGCCCTGACCAACAGCGCACGGGAGGGGACCCGCGTGGCGGTGCTCGCCTCCAACCCATGTAACACCGAGCTTGGGTCCAACGGCGCCGCCTGCGGGGGCCAGCCCACCCTGATCGGGCCCACGGTGTGCCAGGCCATCCAGAACGAGAGCCAGCTGGTGGGTAACTGGAGCTGCTCCGACAGCGGCACGCTGCCGGCGGCGGGCGCCGCGGACACCGGCTACGTCCAGGTCGTCGGCGGCACGGACTGCGCCACGGCGGCCAGCGTGGCCACGCCCCGGGCCAGCGGCAACCGCGCGGTCAAGGTGACGATCCACTACTACTATCGCCCCCTCACGCCGATCGTCAGCAGCTTCTTCCCGACCGGCTTCCACCTCACGACGACCGCGTGCGGGAGGGCAGAGTACTGATCCGCCGCCTGCGCAGCCAGCGGCAGCGGGGGCAGTCCATCGTCCTGCTGGTGCTTGCGATGACCCTGATCATCGGCATGGCATCCCTGGCGATCGACGCGGGGCTGTCGTACGTCGACCAGCGCGACCTGCGCAAGGCCGCGGACCTCGCATCCCTGGGAGGGGCGGGCAGCATCGGCACCAGCGGGTTCACGTCGTCCTTGCAGACCACGGTGCTCAACACCGCGCAGGCCTACGCATGGCAGAACGTCAAGGCCACGGCGCCGGCCATCACCTGCACCGGGGCGCAGCTGAGCGGCAACACCTGCACCGTGAGCGGGTCGAACTACACCGTGACCGCCACCTACCCGTACACGCCCCAGAACGGCGCGTCGTTCCCACCGGAGAACTCCGTGGGGGTGGACATCACGCACAACTACCAGACCCCGGGCTTCCTCGGCGCCCTGGGGTTCAGCCATCGCTGCACCGGTCCCCAGTACACCGGCGGGAACATGTGCGTCAGCGTCCACGCGGCGGCAGTCGTCAAGGCCGGTAGCTCGACGTTCCCATACGCGCTGGCAACGCGGTTCCTGCAGCTCCAGGGCAGCGGCACCGCCTCGGTCTATGGCGCCAGCATGATCTCCGAGTGCGCCGGCGACGGCACCGGCAGCTTCGTCACCAACAGCAGCAACGGGGGGATCTACTTCAACGGCGGCACCACCCTGACCATCGGCCAGGCGACCCAGGGTGGAGCTGTCTCCTCGCCCGCCGCCATCCTCCTCGCCGACCCGCAGGGGGTCAACTGCACCAGCACCTCCAATCAGAATGCGTCAGCCTCGTGGAACGGCTTCCAGGACAAGGCGTGCTTCCTGTCCACCTGCCCGGGATACAACGCCTCCTTCGCGTTCAACTACAACGCCGTCTCGCCCGACTGGGACGACCACTGCTGGCAGGGTGGCAACGCCGCCAAGGTCCTGGTCAGCGCAGTCCCGCCGAGCGCGGAGGCGAGCACCGGGGTGCGCACCCCGGGGTCGCCGGCCCCCGCAAGCTGTACGCGTGCCGGCAATCCGCCGTCGGATGAGGGCTCGTACCTGTACAGCAACTGGCCCGGGTTCCCCAACTTCCTCAGCCCGTCAGGGATCATCGCGACGTCACTGGGGGTGAACGCCCCCAGGGCGACCTACACGTCGACGCCGGGGACCACGATGTTTGCACCCGGCTGGTACGTCTTCGACGGCAACGGCGCCAGCATCTCCGGCAACAGCAGGACCATCGGCTGCAACGCGGGGACGGGCCCCGGCGGCATGACCGGGTGCGTCTTCACCTTCCGCAACGGCGCCGACATCGACCTGGGCAACAACAGCAACGTCAACTGCGGCGCGCCGAACGGTCCCTGCGCCTTCGAGTTCAAGCCCGGCAGCACGATGGCAATCAGCGGCTCCGGGACCGCGGTGAACCTGAACCCCATCTCGATCCCGCGCATCCACCCGACCACCGGGCTCTCCTCGCCCTACAACCTGCCCATCATCTACAGCACGGATAACAGCGATTGCCTCGGCACCAGCGCGCCGTGCTCGGTGGCAATGTCGCAGTCCAACAACTTCAACGTCGGTGGGACGATCTTCGTGCCCCACGGCGTGGTGTCGGTCAATGCCAACGCGGCACCCGTCTCAGGCCAGCTGATCGCTGACACCGTGAAGCTCCAGGGAGGCAATTCGAGCGATGGCGGTGCCGTTGCCTACAAGGGCGCGCTGGTGACCCCTATCCCGGGACCAGCCGCGCTCTTCGAGTAGCCGCAGGCGCGGCTAGGCGTCCGCCTCGACAGGCGGCTGGTAGGCCGCCGCGACCACGTCGCCAGCCTCAACCGTCAGCACCCAGGCGCTCCCCTTCTGCCAGCGGATGTCACCGGGGGGGATGACCCCGCGGCCCGCCAGGTCATCGATGATCGACCCGATCACGTCGCCCTGGCTACAGGCGACCAGTGATTCGGACGCCCGCGTGAGCCGCGCCAGCGCCTCGCGCCAGGGGCTGCCCTCGGCGAAGGCGTCATCGACCTGGACGGCGAGGCCAAGCGCCTCCGCCAGCGGCTCCACCGTCTGGACGCAGCGGAGGTAGGAGCTGCTCACCACCCGCCCGATTTCCTCCCCGCCCAGCTCCGCGGCCAGGCCCCGGGCCTGGCTCCAGCCCTTGTCCGTGAGAGGACGGAGGCGATCGTCCCCCTCCCATGAGTCGCGGTCACCGGCATGGGCATGGCGTACCAGGTAGGCCTTCACGCCGGCAAGCGTATCCCGCCCGCCCGCGGCGAGGCGCCGGCAAGCTAATAGGCTTTGCCCATGCGCTGGCTGAGGGGGGGCGGGGGCGACGAGCCCGACCGGGTGACTGAGGGCCCGGCCGGCGCGGGCGATCCACCCAACGCCGCCTGGGCGATGGAGGCCCTGGACGGGCTGCACGTCGCCTGGCTCCGCGTCGGACCCGCGCTGCAGATACTGGACGCCTCGCTGCCGGCGCTGGAGATGTTCGGTAGCGACGCGGGCTCGCAGACGGTCCTGGCGCTGACGCGCTCAGCGCGCATCGAGGCGTTGGCAGCCGAAATTCTGGCCGGCGCCCGAGGCCCCTGGGAGGTCGGCGGCACGCTGTCCCACCCCACGCTCAGCGTCCGCGGCGTGCCTCTTGAAGACGGCAGCGCTCTGCTGCAGCTGGATGACGTCTCGGAGCTGCGCCGGTTGGAGTCGGTTCGCGCCGACTTCGTGGCCAACCTGGCCCACGAGTTGCGCACCCCCGTTGCATCTCTCAGCCTGGCCGCCGAGACGCTCTCCGGCGGGCTCCTCCCTGAGGACCAGGAGCGGTTCATCACCCGCATCGCGGACGAGACGCGCTACATCGAGGGCCTGCTCCGCACGGTTTCCGAGCTGGCGTTCCTGGAAGACTCGGTCAAGCTCCAGGTCAGCCCGTTCAGGCTCTGGCAGACGGTACAGGACAGCTCGCGGCGGGTGGCGAGCCGCGACCCCACGGCCAGGGTCGAGAACCGGGTGCCGCAGGCCCTCGAGCTGAACGCCGACCCGATCAGGATCGCCGAGGTACTGCAGAACCTGCTGGAGAACGCGCTCCGGTACACCCCGGACGGGGCGTCTGTCGTGGTCGGCGCCGACGAGTCCCCCACCGAGGTCACGGCCTGGGTCGCCGACGAGGGGCCGGGGATCCCGCCCGCGGACCTGCCGCGAGTCTTCGAGCGCTTCTACAAGGTGGACCGCGCGCGCACCCGCCAGGGCGACGGCTCGGGCCTCGGCCTGGCCATCTGCAAGCACCTGGTGACCGCCCACGGCGGCCGGATCTGGGCGGAGCCGGGCGCCAGCTCCGGTACCACGATCCGCTTCACCATCCCGAGAAGTCCTTAACCGACATTTAACCTTCGCCGCCCGGCCCGGTTAACCCGCGCCTGCATACGCTCGCGGCATGAAGAAACGCTCGCTCTCGCTGCTGGCGCTCGGCGCCATCTCGCTCGTCTCCGCTTGCGGCTCGTCGTCCGGTGGCACCGGCACCGGCGGGGTGACCGGGACGGTCAAGCTCAACGGCTCATCCGCCCTCGACCCGCTGGTCAAGGCGGCCACCGACGCGTTCCAGGAGAAGAACCCCGGGGCCACCGTGCAGAGCACCCCCACCGACAGCGGCACCGGGCTGTCGCAGGTGGCGTCCGGCAACGTCGACATCGGCATGTCCGACTTCCCCGCCAGCGCCGTCGCCGACCTCCAGGACGCCGGCAGGCTGGTCGACCACCAGGTCGCGGTCAGCGCAGTGCTGGTCATTACCAACTCCGGGGTCGGCGTCGATGGCCTGTCTGCCGACCAGGTCAAGGGGGTCTTCTCGGGCGCAATCAAGAACTGGAGAGAGGTCGGCGGCCAGGACCTGAAGATCGTGCTTGCCGGCCGCAAGCCGAGCTCGGGGACCCGCAAGGGCTTCGACAAGGTCTACATGGGCGGCACACCCGAGGACTCCGACATCACCCAGAACCCCAGCGGGGGCGACGTGGTCACCTCGGTCTCCTCCACCCCCGGCGCCGCCGGGTACGTCGGCCTCGGCGACATCAAAGGCGACAAGCCCCTCAAGCAGATGAAGATCGACGGCGTCGAGCCGACGATCGACAACGTCGAGAATGGCACCTACAAGGGCTGGTTCCACGAGCACCTGTACACCAGGGGCGAGCCCTCGGCCGTGGCCAGGGCCTTCCTCGACTACCTAACATCGGATGAATTCCAGGACGGTGACGCGATGAAGAAGGCCAAGTTTGCCCCCCTGAGCAAGGTCAAGGGCACCTCTCCTGCAGATAGCTGAGGACAGCACGCTGAACACGGCCCGGCGCCGGTCACCCGAGGGTGGCCGCGCGGGGTCGCGCGCCACCCGCCGCCTCCTCTACGACCGCGCCGCCCGGTCCCTGCTCGCCGGCGCGGCGTTCTTCCTCGTTGTCGTGCTGGTGTCCGTGTATGCCTTCATCGCCAGCCACAGCCTCGGCATATTCGGCCACGTGACGCCATGGCATTTCCTCTTCGTCGCCAACTGGGCGCCCTACTCGGAGCCCGCGGACTTCGGGGCGGCGGCCGTGATCCTCGGTTCGGTACTGGTGGTGGGCATCGCCATCCTCATCGCCACCCCCCTGAGCCTCGGGGCCGCGCTGTTCCTCGAGCAGACCGACCGCGTCGTCGGCGAGCGCCTCCTGCGGCCGGTCCTGGAGGTGTTCGTCGGGATCCCCTCGGTGGTCTACGGCTGGGTCGGGCTGACCACGCTGGTCCCCTTCATCCGGGGCATCAGCCACGAGGGCACCGGCCAGAGCGTGATCGCGGGCGCCCTCGTGCTCTCCGTGATGATCCTGCCGACGGTCACCACCATCAGCGCCGACGCCATCCGCAACGTGCCGGACGCCCTCGCCGAGGCCTCGTACGCGCTGGGCGCCACCCGCTGGCAGACCATCTGGCGCACGATCCTGCCCGCCGCCCGGCCGGGCATCACCACGGGGATCGTCCTGGGCGTGGCCCGGGCGCTGGGCGAGGCGCTGGCGGTGGCGATGGTGATCGGCAACGTGGCCAAGGTTCCTTCGAGCCTGTTCGCGCCGACCACGACGATGACCAGCGCGATCTCTGCGGACCTCGCCAGCCGCGCCCTCAACCCGCTCCTGAACGACGCCCTCTACACCCTGGGCCTGCTCCTGCTGCTGATAAGCCTGACCCTGATCCTGGTGATCCGGTACTTCTCCCGTGGGTTCGCGGCGCGGTGAGCGCCCAGGCCGCTCCGCGGCGCCGAAGCCGGCGCTCCCCCCGCATCGTCGACGTCGTAATGACACAGGTGATCCGCCTCATCGCGGTGTTCCTGGTCACGCTGCTGGCGCTGATGGTGGCCAGGCTGCTGGTCGCCGGGTGGCCGGAGCTGAACCTGCACTTCATCACGTCGCCCCCCAAGGCGCTCGACGCGGGCGGCGGCGTCGGCCCCCAGCTGTTCAACTCGCTCTACATCCTGGTGCTGTCGCTGCTGTTCACGGCGCCGCTCGGTCTCGCGGCCGGGATCTACATGGCCGAGCTGGCGCCGCCGGGCCGGCTGACCTCGGCGCTCAGCGTGGCCACCGAGACGCTGGCCACCCTCCCCTCGATCGTCGTGGGCCTGTTCGGGCTGCTGGTGTTCGTCGAGATCACCCACTGGTCCTTCACCCGGCTGGGCGGCGCGCTGGCGCTGACGGTCATCAACCTTCCCTATGCCGTCCGGGTGACCGAGGACGCCGTCCGCGCCCTCCCCGACAGCCTCCGCGAGGGCAGCCTGGCGGTTGGCGCGACCCGCTGGCAGACCATCCGCCGGGTCCTGGTCCCGGCCGCCCTGCCGTCGCTGATCACGGGGCTGATCCTGGTCAGCGGGCGGGCCTTCGGCGAGGCCGCGGCGCTGCTCTACACCGCCGGGCAGTCGGCCCTCCGGGGGCCGATCAGCCTGGACCCCTTCGTCCCGGGCGAGACGCTGGCGGTACACCTCTTCATATACCGGTCGGACGCCAGCGTCCCCGACGTCAACCTGATCGCCGACGGTGCGGCGGCGGTGCTGCTGATCACCGTCCTGGCGTTCAACGTCATCGCCCGCGTGCTGGGCCGCTACGCGGTTCGGAGGATCACGGCCACGTGATCGACCCCGCGGCCGCGGCCACCGTTGAGAGCCTGCCCAGCCGCGTGCAGGCCACCAACCTGAGCTTCTTCTACGGCGACTTCATGGCCCTCAAGGACATCAACCTCTCGGTGCCCGAGAACCACATCACCGCCATGATCGGGCCCTCGGGCTGTGGCAAGAGCACGCTGATCCGCGTCTTCAACCGGATGTACGACCTCGTGCCGCGCTCGCGTGCCGAGGGCGAGGTGCTGATCGACGGCGAAAACATCCTCGACCCTCGCACCGACGTCGTCGGCCTCAGGCAGAGGGTGGGGATGGTCTTCCAGCGGCCCAACCCCTTCCCCATGAGCATCTACGACAACGTCGCGTACGGCCCCCGGGTGCTGGGCTGGAAGGCCAACCTCGACGAGGTGGTGGAGCACAGCCTGCGCCAGGCGGCGCTCTGGGATGACGTCAAAGACCGGCTCAAGCGTTCCGCGATGGGGCTCTCCGGCGGCCAGCAGCAGCGGCTGGTTATCGCCCGAGTGCTGGCCGTCGAGCCGGAGGTGATCCTGATGGACGAGCCTGCATCGGCGCTCGACCCAATCGCAACCCTCAAGATCGAGGAGCTGGCCCAGGAGCTGAAGAAGAGCTACACCATCCTGATCGTGACCCACAACATGCAGCAGGCGGCGCGGGCGTCGGACTTCACCGCGTTCCTGATGATGAACGAGGCGCGTTACGGCGAGCTTGTCGAGTTCGGCCCGACCGCCGAGATCTTCAACCGGCCCCAGAACAAGCTGACCGAGGACTACATCACTGGGAGGTTTGGCTGATGGCACGTCCCCTGTTCGACAGCGAGCTGGAGGAGGTCCGGGCAATCGCCAGCCGGATGGCGTCCCTGGTCGAGGAGGCGATCCGCCTCGCGATGCGCGCGCTCCTGGAACGCGACGCGGACATCGCGACTGCGGTCGTCGAGGGCGACGAGAAGGTCAACCAGCTGCACCACGACCTGCGCGAGGAGACCTTCAAGGTGATCGCCACCCAGGCGCCGGTGGCCCGCGACCTGCGGCTCCTGATGGGGGTGCAGTACATCGGCGCTGAGCTGGAGCGCATCGGCGACTACGCGGTCCGCATCGCCAAGCGGGCGCGCCGCCTTGCGGACGAGCCGGAGCCGGGCCCGAGCACGCTGGTGGACCTGGCGCGGATGGGCGAGCTGGCGGAGAAGCAGGTGCATGACGTGCTCGACGCCTTCATACGTGTCGATCCCGAGGCGGCCACCCGGGTTGCGGAGAACGACGACGCCATCGACCGCCTGTACCGCAAGACCTTCGCCGAGCAGATGTCGGCGCTGGCGGCCGACCCGGAGCACGTCCTCGCCACCCAGCACCTCCTCAACGTGGCGCACACCCTGGAGCGCATCGGCGACCGGGTGACCAACGTGGCCGAGGACATCGTCTTCCTCGACACCGGGCGCGTCGTCGAGCTGGACTGAGGTTGGAGCGGACGTGGGCGTGAGCAAGCAGGTCCTCCTGGTGGAGGACGAGCCCAACATCCGCGACACGCTGCGCTTCAACCTCGCCCGCGAGGGATACGGCGTCAGGGAGGCCAGGACCGCAGACGAGGCGCTGCGCGCCTTCCGCCGCGAGCCGCCGGACATCATCCTCCTGGACGTGATGCTGCCCGGGATGAGCGGGCTGGAGGTGTGCCGCATCATCCGCCGCGACAGCGCCGTGCCGATCATCATGCTCACCGCCAAGGAACAGGAGCTGGACAAGGTGCTGGGCCTCGGCGTGGGCGCCGACGACTACATCACCAAGCCCTTCGGGCTGCAGGAGCTGTATGCGCGCATGACCGCGGTGCTGCGTCGCAGCGATCGGACCCAGGGACCGGCGGAGCAGCACGTGCCCGACCTGGAGGTCATCGGCAGCCTGCGGCTCGACCGCGCGGCCCGGCGGGTCACCGTCGACGGCGTCGAGGTGCGGCTGACAGCGCGGGAGTTCGACCTGCTGTCCTTCTTCCTGGCCAACCCGGGGCGGGTCCACAGCCGCCAGCACATCCTCCAGCAGGTCTGGAAGTACAACTACGTCGGCGACGCCAAGACCGTCGACGTCCATGTCCGCTGGCTGGGCCAGAAGTTGGGGGGGCGCGTGCCGTTCGAGATCGTCACTGTGCGGGGGGTGGGCTAGCGGGGGGTGCGCGACGTCGCGGCGACGATGCCCGCCGG
>JAXDLV010000129.1:0-4142 GCA_034666445.1 Chloroflexota bacterium
ATGCGGGCCACCGAGGTGCGTGGCGATTCGAGCTCACGGACCGCCGGCGCCCCCTCACGGGGTCGTAGCGCGGCCGCCCCGGCCGGCCAGGCCAGGGCCCGCACCGGCACGGCAACCGGGTCCAGCACGGCGTCCACCCCGGCGGCCACCCGTGGCCGCGGCCGGCAGCAGCAGGAGCTGCCACCGGCGGGGCCGACCACCGAGCCGGACGAGTTCGAGACGAAGCTGATCATCGAGATCCACCAGATGCCCCCGGGCAGGTCTGGGTTCAAGACGATCAAGACCATCGAGGAGACCCTGCGCTCCAAGGCGGGGCAGCTGGGCGGGACCCGCAAGGAGATCCCCGACCGGCTCGACCGCCTCGAAACCATGGGAATCTTCAAGCGCGAGTCCAGGTCCCGCGGCACCGGCCAGGTGTCCACGGGTGACCTGGTGCTCGAGCACCCCGTGGTCGTGCGGGTGACCGCCGACCTGCCGGCGCCCAAGGCGGCGCCACCCCGTACCGCGCGCGAGCCGCGCCGGCTGAGGCCGGCGACGGGGGCGACCGACGAGGTCGCCGCAGGGGCGGACGAGGCGGACGGCGAGGGCGCCGAGGCCCAGGCCGGTGAGGCCCAGGCCGCTGGGGATCAGACCCCCAGTACGGACGATGCCGAGCCGGTGCAGACCGGCGAGGTCGCCGACCCCGAGGCCGCCCACGCCGCAACCGAGGCCGCGGTGACATCAGTCGCCGCGGGCGAGCCCCCCGAGTCACCGGCGCCGACGCCGGCCGAGGAGCCCGCCACACCGTTCCGCTGGGTCAGTGCGCCCGCCGCCGAGAGCGGCGCGGAGGACAGCCCGGGGACGGAGGCCGAAGCGGCCGAGGACCCCGGGACCGACGAGGCGAGTGCCGAGAAGGCGCCCGCCAAACCGGCCCGCCGCAAGCCGGCCGCGAGGACGAGCAAGCCTCGCACCGCAAAGACCAAGGCGGAAGACGCCGAGCCCGGGGCCGAAGGCCCCGAGGCCGAGGCGTCCGAGGCCGATACAGACAAGGAACCATCCCCCGCCTAGCGGGGACATTCGGAGGCTGACGCGCGGGAGTTGTGGAGGGTTCTGACCAACGACCCCGCGGTTTCCCCGGCTACGCCGGGGGAGCCGTGGGCTGCCGCTGGCCCGGCGGACTCAGCAGCATGCTGATGAGCGCCGTACCCAGCCAGTCCTCGTAGCGGGCTGGCGTCCAGCCCCTCTCGAGAACCAGCAGCGTGTAGAAGTCAGTGCCGGTCATGGCCCAGAGGACCGCCAGCACCTCAGGTTCGGAGAGTCCCGACTGGATCCTGCCGCCCTGGCGCAGCAGGGCCGGGACATGAGCCAGCTGGCTCAGCCTGAAGTTCTCCCCCTGGTGGTAGCGCTCCAGCAGCTCAGGGTCCCCGGATTCGCGCATGAACCGCACCAGGTCGGCACAGGTCTCGTGGATCTGCCGGGAGATCTCGACGCCCAGCCGGATGGCCACCTCTGGATCGGTCGCGACGTTGGCGCGGGAGGCCAGGTCTTCCAGCTGGTCGAAATGGAACCCCGACTCTATGACGGCCTTGGCCAGCTGCAGCTTGGACCCGAAGACGGCGTACACCGTCTGGTAGGCGACGCCCGCCTCGTGAGCGATCTCCTCCATCGTCACGCTGCTGTACGTGCCGCGGGTCAGCAGCCGGCGCGCCGCGTCCATGATCCGCAGGCGGGTCATCCGGGCCTGCTCCTGGCGCAATGCGGCGTTGTACCTGCGTTTGCGCTTGACAGCGTCGGGCATTTGCGAATAGAGTAGCACCCTATTGAACAGAGAGTAACTCTATCTAATGAGTGTTCCGGTCTGTTCGGAGGAGGACGGGATGGAGAGCACGATCGCAGGGACAACCCGCCGCGTTGGAGACAGGAGCGACACGGGACCGCGCGCGCGGTCCCGTGCGTGGACGATGCTCCTCGGGGAGGTCACCAGGGCCCTCCTGATGCTGGATCCCATGGGCTTCGCCTGGTATTGGGCGATGACCCGAGGCGACGAGCGATAGTGCCCGCCGCGAAGCCGGCCGACCGGGCTGTCGCGGACTGCGACGTTGTTGTCATCGGTGGGGGCATCCAGGGACTTGTCGCCCTCAACGCCCTGCTTGAGAAGGGCTACTCATGCGCCCTGGTGACCGAAGGCGACCTGGGAGGCGGGCAGACCCTTCATTCCCACGGTTTTCTCAACTCGGGTTTCGGGTTCGCCGGGCCTGAGCTCCCCAAGGCATCAGCTGACGTGGTGCAGCCCGAGCTGTTGCGTCGCGGCCTGGAGCTGGGCCGGGAGTGGGTCCTCATCCCGCCTCCAGGTTTCCCCGTCCAGGAGGGCGCGCCGCCGGCGACCCTGCCGCGGGGATTCGACCCATCGCAGGCTGAAGGGGCGATCGGCCTACCGGACGCCAGCTTCCCCAAGCGCCCTCTTGTCGAAGCGTTGAGCGACGGTAACCGCGACCGCGTCCTACGGGGGCACGCGACGCCGAGCTGGGACGGTGAGCGAGTGGAGGCCGTCACCGTGCGTCAAGCCGACACCGGCGAGGAGGTCACCATATCCACCAGGGCACTGGTGGTCGCCGCTGGCTGTGGCAGCAAGCGGATCCTCGAAAAGCTGGTAGGCCGGACACCACAGGTGGAGCGGATACAGCACCGCCGCGTACAGATGGTCTGCCTGCGCGCGCCCCGGGGCGCGCTGCCGACGACCAGCGTCGCGGCGATGCCCCTCGGCCTGCTGCTCGCGGCGCACGACCAGCCTGACGGTGTGACCTGGTACGTGACCCCATGGGACTTTGGCGGGCCCACCTACGGCGACGTCCCAACCGACGCCGCGGCCGATGTGGACCCGGAGCTCGTGGTGCGCGCCTGCCAGGGGCTTCTCCAGCTGTTCCCAGGGCTCGCACTGGTCGATGGCCTCCAGGTCGGCTGCTACGCCGGCTACAGGCAGGACATCGGCAACCTACCCGCCACTCCGATGTGCGAGCTCGTGGATGGGACCGCCAACGTGGTCGCGGCGTTGCCGTCAGGCCTGGTCGGGCCGTGGCTCAACGCGGTCACGATGATTGAAATCCTGGGGCCGCTGGTCGATCCGAGCCACAGCCAGGGGCCGCTGCCAGGAGCCGGGGTCGGCGTGCACGTCGGGCAGGTCGTGGAGGACCGACCCGGCTTCGCCTGGATGAGCTGGGACGAATGGCTCCGGGCCCACCCCGGGATCGAGGGTGGCGGGTAGCCGAGGTGGCTGGCGGCAGTCCCCCTCTCAGGCGACCCGGGCGCTGCGCTGCGCCACCGGCTTGATCGCCGAACGGGCGCCGATCCGCTTGATCATCGCCGCCACCTTGCGCTCCCGCGCGGGCTTCTCGCGCCCGGAGAGACGGCGCAGGTCGGAGGCGATCTCCCGCCACTCCGCGCTGCGCAGCTGCGCCCCCACGGTCTGCTGGGCGGTTTCGAAGACCAGGTCGAGGTTGTCGCTGCGCATCAGGTTGGGGCCCATCGCGACGAGGTCCTCGGCGTTGGGCTGGAGGATCGCAACGCGCGTCCCGGCGGCGCGGAGGCGGCGCGCCTCGACGCCCAGGCGCCGGCCGCTCACGCCACGGTAGTAGCCGCGGGCCTTTTCGTACCAGGTCCGCGGCCGAACGGTTGAGGAGGTCGGGTTGAGGCAGATGACGAGGTCCAGACCCACGCCCTCCAGCATGTCCAGGTTGCTGGGCGACCAGCAGCCGCCGTCGACGTAGGAGCGCCCGTCGATCTTCACCGGCTGGTAGAAGCCGGGGATGGCGCACGAGGCGGCGATGGCATGGGCCAGGTCGGTGGGCGGCGACCCCTCCCTGCCGAACGGCACCCGCTCGCCGGTCTCGAGGTCACAGGCCACCAGCCAGAGGTTGGGGTGGCCCACCCAGCCCTCGGGCACGATCGTGCGGACGGTGTCCTTGATGGGCTCCGTGGATATGAAGCCGCGGGGCAGGAACGCCGCCACCGCCATCCCGGGGGGGAGGCTGCGGGGGCGGCGCAGGGCCGCCAGCGCCAGTCGGGGGGAGCCCAGCGCCGGCCATGACGGGACCCACTTGATCTGCGCCCCGGCGGGGATGGCCTGCTCCGTGGCCGCCGCCAGCTCCTCCGTGGCGCCGCCGCCG
>JAXDLV010000130.1:0-17205 GCA_034666445.1 Chloroflexota bacterium
CCAGCGTGAAGGTGGGCCACTGCTACGCCACCGCGGGCACGCCCCCGTACATCCCGGTCGTCGAGATCCTGGAGCAGGAGATGGCCAACGCCGACTCCCCCGAGCGCTTTATCGAGCAGCTGGGCAGCACAGCGTCGGAGATGGCCAGGGTGCTGCCCAGGCTGCGCCAGCTGAAGCCCGACCTGCCGTCGCCGGCCCAGCTTCCGGCGGACCAGGAGCGCCGCTACGTCCACAACATCCTCCGCGATCACCTGATCGGCCAGGCATCCGACCCCCAGCTGGTGATCCTGGAGGACATCCACTGGGCCGACGAGGCCACCATCCTGCTGATCGAGCACATCGCGGCCGGCAGTCGCGGCACGCCGCTGGCGCTGATCGCAACCTACCGCGACGCCAGGTCCGAGGTCCCCGCCCACGTGGAGCGCGTCCTCGCCGACCTGATGCGCAACCGGCTCGCCCAGGTGGTGTCGCTGAAACCGATGGACCGCATCGAGGTCGCGGGCATGCTCCGGGGCCTTGCCGGCCAGGAGGCGCCGGAAGACCTGGTGCAGGCGATCTCCGCCGAGACGGACGGCAACCCCTTCTTCGTCGAGGAGGTCTTCCGCAACCTCGCCGACGAGGGTCGGCTGCTGGATGCGGAGGGGCGCTTCCGACGAGAGCTGGTCATTGACGACCTCGACGTCCCCGAGAGCGTGCGGCTGGTGCTCAATCGTCGCCTCGAGCGCCTTGGGGCCGCCGCGCGGTCGGCGCTCAGCGCCGCCGCCATCGGTGGACGCGACTTCGACTTCGGGATGCTGCGGCGGTGCACCGACCTGGGCGAGGAGGAGCTGGTCAGCGCCCTCGAGGAGGCGGAGTGGGCGGAGCTCGTGATTCCCCGTCGGGGGGCCGGGCGGCTCTCCTACACCTTCGCCCACGAGCTCATCCGCCAGACCCTGGTCAGCTCCGTGTCGGCCGTCCGCCGCCAGCAGCTCCACCTCAGAGTTGGGGAGGCGCTCGAGGCGATCCACGCCGACAACATCGACGAGCACGCGGCGGAGCTGGCCAACCACTACTACCAGGCCGGGGAACTGGCCCCCGCGGGGAAGGCGGCGCGCTACCTCAAGGTGGCCGGCGTCCAGGCGATCGAGGCGTCGGCGTACGAGGAGGCGATCCGTCATTTCGAGCACGCCGCCCTGCTGCAGAAGGGCGACGACATGGACGCGGCGGAGAACGACTACCACCTCGGCCTGGCCCTGCGCAGCGTTGGCCACTGGGATGAGGCCCTGGTGCGCTGGGGCAACGCGCTCGCGATCTACGAGCGCGAGGGGGCGGACGAGGCAACCGGGAGCACCTGCCGCGCGATTGCTCAGCACCTCGCCTGGGCGGCGCGCTGGGCGGACAGCCTGGAGTTCACGAACCGCGGCCTGGCAGCGCTCGGCGAGCGGGTCAGCGCCGATCGCTGCCAGCTGATGGGGATGGTGGGGACCACCTATAGCCTCGCGGGGGTGCGCCCCAGCGAGGCCGAGGAGAAGCTGGCCGGTGCCCGCGACATCGCCCGGACAGTCGAGAGCGACAGCCTGCTCGGCTACGTCGACTACCTGGCGACCGCGCACCACTACTGCTGGCTCCGCGTCCGCGAGGCGATCGAGGTGGGCGTCCGCGGCGCCGAGATGCTCCGCCGCACCGGTGACCCGTGGAACCTGGCGAGCACCCTGTCCTTCGTCCAGCTGTCGGCCGTCGCCACCGGTGACCTCGACCTGGTCGAGTCGGTTGACGCCGAGCTCCTCCCCCTCTCCCGCCGGGTCGGGCACTTCGGCGCAATGATGTTCTCGAACCGCAACCGTCGGATGCTGAACTTCCTGCGGCGAGCCTCGCTGGCGGGTTGGCAGGAGTCGGTCGAGGCCGACCAGGAGACCTGCGCCAACATCAAGGGCGGGATCTTTGTCCCGGACACCAACACCTTCGACGGCCTGGGACGCTTCTGGTCGGGCGACTGGGACGCCGCCCTCAGGCTGTTCGAGATGGGCGCCGCGGGGGAGCCCCCCGGGTCGCTCGGCGGCAACTGGGCGTTCGTGCCGCTGGCTCGCGCCTACGCCGGCGACCAGGCCGGGGCGATCGAGGCGCTGGACGCGCGCGCCGACACGCTGCCGTCGGGCGACGGCGACATCACCAGGTCCCAGTGGGCGGCGGGGCTGGTGGCGATCGAGGCGTTCTGGTTCGCCGGCGCCCATGCCCGCGCGGCGGCCCTGTACCCCGCCGCCCTCGGGGCGATCGAGAGGGGTGTGGTGATCCGCCCGTTCGACTGCAGGCTGGTGCAGTCGCTGGCGGGCCTGGCAGCGGCGGCAGCCGGGCGTGCCGATGACGCGGACGCGCATTTCGCGGAGGCCGTGCGGGTTGCCACGGAGCTGCCGGTGGGCATCGAGGCGCCGGAGACGCGGCGGCTTTGGGCCGAGGCCCTGGCCCACCTCGACCGGGCCGGCGACCGCGACCGCGCCGGCGAGCTGCTCGCCGAGGCCCGCGTGGCCTACGAGGACCTGGGCATGGCGCGCCACGCGGAGATGACCGCCGGTCGCATCGCCGAGCTTGCCTAGCCTGAAGTGGCAAGATGGGCGCTCACAGGTCCACCACACAAGGGAGAACTCACATGTCGCTAAAGGCGATCAAGAAGGCGGCCCTCGCGCCGCGCAGCATCGTGGTCGGGGCGGTGACGGCCGGGATGCTCCTCGCAGTGGGCATTGCCGCGTTCGCCGCCATCCCCGACTCCAGCGGCACCATCCATGGGTGCCGGGCCAACTCCGGCGGCGCCCTCCGCGTTGTCGACGACAGCTCGACCTGCACCGGCAGCGAGACCGCGATGGCGTGGCAGGTGGGGCCCACGGTACACCGCACCACCATCACCACCCAGCCCAGCCTGCCAGGCAGCAACGGCAGCACCTGGACTGACATCTCTCCCGTCCTGCAGCTCACCATCACCCCCGACTTCAACTGCTTCGCGATCATCAACGGCAGCGCGGACCTCTGGACCGACGCCGCGGGCTACAACCAGGACATCGGCATCTCGGTCACGGGCGGGGCCTTCCCCGGCGTAGTGGGTCAGCCGGAGGCCTGGAAGGAGAGCGGCGGAGCCGCGACCTTCTCGCCCAACGCATCCTTCGTCACCGTGACCCGGCTCCTGCAGCAGGGCACCGCGTACACCATCAAGCTGCAGTGGAAGAGCAACAAGTCGGCGCCCAGCAGCGCCCGGATCTACGCCGGCGCGGGGCCGATCTCGGGGCACTTCTCCCCGACCAGCCTGACGGCGCTCTGCGCCGTACCGAGGTCCTAGCCCGCGTCAACCGGCCGGCAACGAGGGCAGCGCAGGCGCGCTGCCCTCAGCGCCGGGACTGGAGCAGCTGCTCAAGGTCCGTCACCATCTGCTGCGTGCGCAGCTCGATCGCCTCAATCTTGGCGTAGGCGTCCTGGTTGACCTTGTAGTCGTGCTCCCACAGGGAGCGGTCGCGGCTCGCCGCGACGTTGCCCGCCATGAGGATCAGCGGTGAGGCGTAGGCCGCCTGGACACTGAACATCAGGTTGAGGAGGATGAACGGGTAGGGGTCCCAGCGCTCGATCAGGCCGAGGACGTTGATACCCACCCAGAGGATGACCAGGGCGGTCTGGATGACGATGAACCGCCAGCTGCCCATGGCGCCGGTGACGCCGTTGGCGAGGCGGATACCGAGTGGGGTGCCAGCGCCGTGGTAGGCCTGGAGCGCGGGGTGTGTAACGCGGCCCGGCTGGGCCGGCTGGGGGGTGATCGGGTCGGTGGTGTTGTCCGGCATGTTGGGGCTCCTCTCCCTTCTGGTTGCGGATGAGCGGCCGCGGGCCTCACACGCCGGCTCACGAGATCGATCACCATTGTGGGGGCGGATTGCCAGCTGATAAGAGGAGGTAAGCCAATGCCACTGTTCATGGATGTCCACGACAAGGTCGACGGCCTGACGGCCGAGGCCGTCGCCGGCGCGCACAAGCGGGACCTCGAGGTCCAGGCCAAGCACGGCGTCGATTACAAGCAGTACTGGTTCGACGAGGGGTCGGGAAAGGTCTTCTGCCTGGTCGAGGCGCCCACCGCGGAGGCGGCGATCGCCGTGCACCGCGAGGCCCACGGGCTGCTGGCCGACCACATCACGGAGGTGCACGAGGGGACCTGAGGGGGCTCGCGCCGGCGGGCGACAGCCCCGCCGGCGCCCCGACCCACCGGCCACGGTGACCGCCGCGGCCTGGGTCCCCGACGCGGGGCCGAGGCCGTTGACCTCTCGGGTAGGCTGCTGTTGATGCGGGACCTGGCGGGGGCGCGGCGGCGCCTGGTGGTGCTGGCTATGGTGGTCGCCTCGGTGGCGTCCTGCGACCTTGGCCAGCCGGCGCCTGCGCAGGCCCCGACGCCGACCGGGACCACCTCGAATGCTTCGCCATCCCCGGGCAAGCCCACGGTGGCCACCTGGCTCACCTACCACCACGACGGCTCCCGCAACGGCTACGACGACTCGTCCGGGACGTACACCAACGTCCACAGGATCTGGACGTCGGAGAAGCTCGACGGCAAGGTCTATGCCCAGCCGCTGATCACCCCGGAAGGGGTGCTCATCGCCACCGAGGCCAACACCCTGTACCTTCTCAACCGCGACAGCGGCGCGGTCACCTGGAAGCGCAACATGGGCCCGCCCATCCCCAACAAGGTGTTCCCCTGCGGCAACGTCGACCCGCTCGGGATCACAGGCACGCCGGTGGTCGACCCCAAGACGGGGCTCGTCTACGCCGTCGCCTCCCTACCGAGCCCCAAGCCGCACTACATCCTGTTCGCCTTGAACACCAGTACAGGTGAGGTCGCGTGGCAGCGCGAGCTGGCGCCCGCGGGTTTCGACATGAAGGTCGAGAACCAGCGCGCCGCCCTCGCGATCAGCGGCCAGCAGGTCTTCATCGCGTTCGGCGGCCGTGCCCCGGGTGACTGCGGCCAGTACCACGGCTGGATGATGGCCTCGGCGCTGGACGGCACCGGGACGCTGTCCAGCCACCCGGTGCCCACGACCCGCGCCGGCGGGATCTGGGCCCCGTCGGGACCCGCGATCGACGCAGACGGCAGCATCTTCGTCGCCAACGGCAACGCCGACGGCTCCACCAAGTACGACCACGGCAGCTCCGTGCTCCATTACTCCGCCGTGCTCGAGGCCCTTGATTTCTTCGCCCCCACCAACTGGGCCCAGCTCGACAAGCAGGACCTCGACCTCGGCTCCACCGGGCCGCTGCTGCTCGGCGACGACCTCGTCTTCCAGGTCGGCAAGGAGGGGGTGGGCTACCTGCTGGACCGCGCCAACCTCGGTGGCATCGGCGGCCAGAAGTTCGCGGGCAAGATCTGCGCCCCCCCGTTCGGCGGCAATGCGACGGTGGACGACATGATCTTTGTGCCCTGCACGATCGCCGTCTACGCGGTCAAGGTGTCACGCACGCCCACCCTCAAGTTCACCGCGGCCTGGAAGGGCCCCCACGTCAACTCCGGCCCGCCGATCGTCTCGGGCGGCTACGTCTGGTCGATCAACCTCACCGACGGCCACCTGATGGGCCTCGACCCCGAGACCGGCACCGCGAAGTTCGACCTGGTGTCCGGACCGGCGGTCACGTTCACCTCCCCGGCGGCCGCCAACGGCCGGATCTTCATCGCCGCGACAAACGTGGTCAACGCCTTCGGCGACTAGGCCGGCCGCTTCTCGGCGACCGCCTTCAGGCCTTCCAGCACTGGCCCCCAGTTGTTCTCGGCCATGCTGTCGGCCTCCTCCTGGGTGGCGTTGTTCGTCTGCTTGAGGGTCAGCACGGTACCGCCATCCTTCTCCGCCAGCTCGTAGCTCACGGTGTGGTAGTTCTCGGGGGTGTCCTCGCTGCCGCCCATCGGACTCCAGTGGGTGGTGCTCAGCAGCCGGCGCGGCTCAACCGCCAGGACCTCGCCCTTGTCCTCGTAGGGCTTGCCCTCCCACTCCCCTCGCCAGCGGATCGGGCTGCCGACCCTCCAGTCCGTGTCGAGGTCGGTGCCGTGCATCCATTGCTTGACCAGCGCCGGCTGGGTGAGCGCGTCCCACACGGCATCCACCGGCGCCTTGATATCCAGGGTCTTCTCCGCTGTGAAATCCTCAGTCACGGGCATTCCTCCTAGCGTCCCCACCCTCCATGCTAGCCATCGCCGCCCGCCGGCTTCGCCAGGCGCGCCAGCGCGGTGACGGTGTTCCAGTTCCGGGTGGTGCCGGTCACCCCCAGCGCCTTCTCGATGTCGACGTTGCCCAGCCGGCTCCGGCCGTAGCCGTCCGGCGTGCTGAGGTAGGCCTCCCGGCCGACCAAGGCGACCCGGTCCCCGCCGAAATCGCGAGCCATCAGCTCCCTCGCTCGTCCCCTCCCGGGCGCTGCGTCCAGGAACGTGACGTGGAGGTTGCGGGTGTCGGCCCCGCGGCGGGCAAACGGGTTGGACCGCACCGCCTTCGCCATCTCGGCCGAGGTGCGCACCAGCGCCCGTACGGGTACCCCGATGTCATCGCGCAGCGCCGCCTCGACAGCCTTCTCCAGCGCCTTCGCGGAGCGCCGGGAGCGAAGAACGGCGTTGCCGCTGACCAGGTGGGTGCGCACGTCCTCGCCGCCGAGGCCCTCCAGCAGGGTCCGGAGGTCGGCCATCCGGACCCGGTTGCGGCTGCCGAGGTTGACGCCTCGCAGGAGGACGACATGCGTGGCCATTCATTTGAATTTACAGGCGCGAGTTGACGGGGCCGGGACCGACCCCTAGCCTCAGACGGGTTGTGAGGTTGCTCCATCGTCCCCTGCTTGCCGGCCTACTGGTGGCCGCCGGCCTAGGAGGCTGCACACTGCCAGGGGTGCCGGTGGCGAACACATCGCCCTCGGCGCAAGCCCCGAGCCCGAGCCCGAGCCCCAAGCCGTCGTGCACCGCGGACCCGCCCAGCGGCAGCACTGTGGCCGGGGTGACCAACCCGGGCGGGCCGTCGCCATCCGAGGCGTTCGAGGTGAAGATCCCCGATTCCTGGGGATCGCAGACGTTCGCCAAGCTGACCAAGCCGTTTTCGCTGCGGGCATTCGACAACGCGACGACCGCGACGACCCGGCAATTCCTCAACGTCACCGTGAGCAGCACCCGGGTGGGCTCTCTGTCCACCAAGACCACCGTCAGCGACGAGCTTCAGTCCGAGAAGGACAGCGCGCCCAAGGACGGCTACAAGCTCGACCCTGAGATTGAGTGCACCGTGGCCGACGCCGAGGCCGCCGCGATCCTGGAGCAGAAGGCCGACGCTACCAACGGCGGCACCCTGTACATCTACGAGATCATCCTGATCGGCTACTCCGTCGACGACATCTTCAACGACCAGGACGCCACGACCTTCACCATCGTGGGCGGGGCCCACGACAAGGACAAGGACAACATGATCAGCGTGGTGAAGTCCGTCGCCGGGTCGTGGAGATGGGTCCACGGGTACCAGGGGACGCCGACGCAGACGAGCAGCCCGAGCCCCAAGCGGTCGACCAGCCCAAGCCCCTCTTAGGCGAGGGGCTCACCTCCCCCGAGGTCGCCGAGCGGGTCGCGCGCGGCCAGGTCAACGACGCCGGCCAGCGCTCTAGCCGCTCCCTCGGCGAGATCCTGCGCGCCAACATCCTGACCCGCTTCAACTTCATCCTCGGCGCCCTGCTTGTGGTGATCCTGGCGACCGGCCACCCGCAGGACGCGCTGTTCGGGATCATCCTGGTCAGCAACGCCCTCATCGGCATCGTCCAGGAGCTGCGCGCCAAGCGCACCCTCGATCGCCTCGCGGTGCTCAATGCGCCGCGGGCGACGGTCCTCCGGGATGGCGACGAGGCCGACGTGGCCGTCGAGGAGGTTGTCCTCGACGACCTGCTCGTGCTGCGCACCGGCGACCAGGTGGTGGTCGACGGCGCGGTCGAGGCCGCCGCCGGGCTGCAGCTCGACGAGTCGCTGCTCACCGGCGAGTCCGAGCCGGTCGACAAGCATCCGGATGACCAGCTGCTGTCGGGCAGCTTCGTAGTGGCCGGGTCCGGCCGCCAGCGCGCCACTGCCGTCGGCGCCGACGCCTACGCGCGCAAGCTGGCCGCCGAGGCCCGCCAGTTCACGCGAGTGCGGTCGGAGCTCATGGATGGGATCAACCGCATCCTTCGCTACGTCACCTGGGCGATCGTCCCGGTGGCCGCGGTGCTGCTGTACAGCCAGTTCCAGGCCAACCCGGAGTGGCGCGACGCCCTTGCCGGCACGGTTGCCGGGCTCGTCGCCATGGTCCCCCAGGGGCTGGTTCTGCTGACCAGCATCGCGTTCGGCGTCGCCGCCATCTCCCTGGCGCGGCGGCAGGTGCTCGTGCAGGAGCTGCCGGCGGTCGAGGGCCTGGCCCGGGTCGACGTCGTCTGCTGCGACAAGACCGGGACCCTCACCGACGGCACCATCGTCTTCGACAGCCTCGAGGTCCTTGGCGAGGGCATGCCCGTTGAGCTGGCGCTGGGGGCGCTCGCCGACGACGAGAACCGCAATGGGACGCTGGTCGCCATCGCGTCGCGGTTCAGCCGTGACGCCGCCTGGGAGCGCACCGGCGCGATCCCGTTCTCCTCCGCGCGGAAATGGAGCGCCGCCGCCTTCGGGGCCAACGGGGCGTGGGTGCTGGGGGCGCCGGAGATGGTGCTGCGCGCGGAGGCCGCGCCCATACTCGCGCGCGCCGCCGACCTGGCCGGCACCGGGCGCCGCGTCCTGGTCCTGGGCCACAGCCTCGAGGAGCTCCGCGAGGAGACGCTGCCGGGGACCCTCCGCCCGGCGGCGCTGGTGGTGTTCGCGGAGCAGGTCCGGCTGGACGCCGCGCCGGCGCTGGAGTACTTCGCGCTGCAGGGTGTGGCAGTCAAGGTGATCTCCGGCGACAGTCCTCACACCGTCGGCGCCGTCGCGGCGCGGGTCGGCCTGGCCGGGGCCGACCGGCCGATCGACGCGAGGGAGCTTCCCGAGGACCTTGATGCGCTCGGGGTGATCATGGAGGAGCACTCGGTCTTCGGCCGGGTGACGCCCAAGCAGAAGCAGGCCATGGTGCGCGCGCTCCAGGCCCGGGGACGCACCGTCGCGATGTTCGGCGACGGGGTCAACGACGCCCTGGCGCTGAAGCTCGCCGACACCGGGGTGGCGATGGGCAACGGGGCGGCGGCCACCAAGGCGGTCGCCCAGCTGGTCCTGCTCGACGGCAGGTTCGACACCATGCCCGGCGTCGTCGCCGAGGGCCGCCGGGTGGCGGCCAACATCGAACGCGTCGCCAACCTCTTCGTGACCAAGACCGTGTGGGCGACGCTGCTGGCCCTTGCAGTCGGGATAACGGTCTCCCCGTACCCTTTCCTCCCCCGCCACCTGACCGTCGTGGACGCGCTTTCGATCGGGGTGCCGGCGTTCTTCCTGGCGCTCGCCCCCAACCTCCGGCGCTACGTCCCGGGCTTTGTGAACCGGGTGCTGCGCTTCACGATCCCATCGGGCGTGGTGGTGGCGGGGGCGGCCTTCGGGGCCTACTCGCTGGCGCGTGCCCAGGGTCTGCCCATCACGCAGCAGCGCACCTCCGCGGCGATCGTCACGCTGATGTGCGGCCTGGCAGTGCTGGTCATCCTGGCGCTGCCCCTCACCTGGCGGCGGGCGCTGCTGGTGGCGCTGATGATCGTGGGCTTCCTCCTGGTCTTCCCGCTGGAGCCGGTGCGCCGCTTCGCGGCCATGGAGATGCCCTGGGACGTGCTGCCCGCCGTCCTGCTGGTGGGGCTAGGCGGGGCGCTGACCCTGGCCGCCGCCTGGCTGGTGATGGGTCGCTTGCTCGGCGCGCGACCGACGGCGGGCGGCGCCTAGACCGACCAGCGCAAGCAGCGCCGTGCCGAGTGCGGCTGCGCCGGCAGGCAGTCCCGGCGGCCCGGTCGAGGAGGTTGGCAGCGCGTGGTCGCCGCCCGCCGTGCGCGTGACAACCCCGCCCGGGGTGAGCATGTGGATGCTCACCGGTGCGTCGCTCTCGATGCCCGTCAGGTCGATTGGCGCGCCCGTGTCGAGACCCATCTGGGCGGCATCGAGGGTGACCTCGGAGACGTTGTCAAGGGTGCCCGAAACCGCGTTGGCGGTGGCCGGGCGGTCGAGGGGGGTGACGTCGATGGTGCAGCCGTTCGCGGTCCACCCGGGCGCCACCCTGTCGGCCATCCGGGCGCGGACGGTCTCCTCGGTCTCGTAGGAGAGGCCGTGGTACTCGACGTAGTCGGCCGTGCCGGCGTTGAGGAAGAAGCAGTCGAAGCGAGTCTGGCGCTGGGGCAGCTCGGCGGCGCGCGCCAGGTCGGTCAGGTCGATCGTGGCGGGCCTGCCGCCGTCGGCGAGGCTCATGTCGCGAACCCAGTCGACGCCCGGGAACAGCGGCAGGTCAGGGCGCCGGTCCGCGGGATCCAGGTAGTACGTGACCCGGGCAGGGTGAATGCGCGCCGCGGAGGTCCAGGGCTCGGTGAGCGGCAACGACTGGTCGGCGAGGTTGAAGTCGTGACCCCGGCCGTTCCACGTCATGTGCACGTACTGGTAGCCCAGCGCGTTGAGGTGGTCGTCCAGGGTGACATAGCTGGGCAGGCTCGACTGCAGCTCGAGGAACTGGGTCCCGTGCATGAAGACGTAGGGAGTGTTGCGCAGGTTCTGGATCTTCGGGGAGTCGGCGTCGTGGTAGGAGACGGTCGCGGCCGAGGCCACCCGGTCCGGCCAGGTCTCGGCGAAGAACAGGGCGCCCAGGCGCCCGCTCATGCCGGTGACGCGAACGTGCTCGGGGTCATAGCGGAAGCGCGACGTGACCGCGGTGAATGCGTCCCAGTCGGCAACCTCCTCGCCCGGCGCGTCGCCGTAGTTCCAGCCCTCGGTCTTGGCCATCCCCGACGCCGTGATGCGGTTGTAATCGGCGGCCAGCTGCGTGACATGGTCGAAGCCGAGGATGGGGTCGTTGATGTAGTTCACGCGGTTGTAGTCGCTCTCGACGCCGACCATCCAGGCGTTGTGCCCGACGTTGGCGGGGTGGAAGAACAGGTCCAGTGAGGGCGCCGGCGCGGCGGGGTTGCAGACCGACGGAGGCAGCACCAGCGCCAGCGGCTGGACGTGCCAGCGGTAGATGTAGTTGACGTTGTGGAGGTTGGCCAGGCCGCCATTCTGGGTTGGGAGCGCGGTCAATCCCTCCTCGGTCCTCACGCCCGGGCCGTAGCCCAGCGAGGACGTGAACTTCTGCTCCAGCGGACCCGAAGTGCAGGGCACGCCGACGCTGGCGCCGCCGTCGAGCTGGCCGAGGTCGACGTCCCACGCGTCGCTGTCGATCGTGCCTGCCTGGAGGTCGTTGGCCTGCTTGGTGTCGTCGAGCAAGGAGTTGGGCTCATCGTGGTGGAAGGGCAGCTCGTAGGCGCGTGGGAAGAGCGCGAGGCTTCCCGGCGATGTCGTCTGGGTGGTGGTCGGCACCGGTAGCGCCCACGCCCCGGCGGTGGCGTCCCAGCGGCCCGCGCCTGCCACCAGCCGCCATTGGCTGCCGCCACCCAGCGCGGCGCGCGGCAGCCGGACCTCGATCGTGTTGGCGTCGAGGTCCTCGCGCAGGCCGCCGCCGAGGTCGGCGACTACGTCCTGGGTGCCGCCGCCCGCCGCAGTCAGCCTGGCCCCGGTGCCCCACGTCGTGAGGAAGTGTTTCCAACCCGCCGAGCCGAGGTTGGCGCCAAACGGCCACGCGCCGCCCCCCGCGGCGCTGGATGGGTCGGTGTCGATGGCGAGGCCGATGACTGTGCCATCCGGGGTGGGCGTGGCCAGCGAGGGGTCGCCGCCGAGGTTGGTCAGCGTGAATCGAAGGTAGACGTTGTCGGGGTCGGTGGCCACCCGGACCTCGTGGACGTTGGCGGAGTTCTGGAACGAGGCGCCGTCACCGAACGGGTCGTTCGCGGGATCCTGCGGGTAGGCGGTGTCCGGCGGGTAGCCGTAGTCCCCCGTGTGGCGGAAGCGGCCGACGTTGCCACTGGGGGCGAAGCCGACCGGTTGGGTCGGGTCGCCGGGGTAGGGATGGGGGCTGAGGATGCCGATGAGGAAGTCGGGGTCCATCGAATGGGCGCCGTCGACGTTGGCGCCGTAGTCGTCGAAGAGGTAGTTGCTCCAGATCGCCTCACCCTGGCTGACCACCCCGTGCCCGGCGTTATCGCCCGCCGTCCCCGTCCATGCGTGCCAGCCCGGCTCGGGCGCTCCCATCGCGGCGAGCACCGGGGCGGCCGCCAACGCCACGGCGAGAAGCAGGACGCCGCCCACCAGGCGGCGCCACTCGCCGGCGCGGAGCCCGCGGGGAATCACGCGGCGGTCCCGGCCAGCGTCGCCACGGCCATCGCCGTCATCCGTGCTGACAGGTCGGGGAGGTGCTCGGCGCCCCGGGTGCGCAGGCAGTCGCGGACCAGCTCCTCGATGCCCCCGACCAGGAGCAGCAGGTGGTCGTCACCCACGGCGGGAAGGCTCGGGGCCTGCGCCGCCGCAAGCTCCCACAGCGCCCGCCACTGCGCCACCCAGCGCTGCAGCACGGCGGCCCGCTGCTCCAGCGCCCGCGGGCCGGCGCCGAGCGCCTCGACGCTGAACGCCCACGTGGCCGCCGGCCGCGCTGCCAGCTCGGCCAGGTAGGCGTCGATGCTGACCCGCGCGCGGGCCCGCCAGTCGATCTCGCCGGCGCCGCGGACGGCGGCGCGGATCCGGTCGAGCAGGAGCTCCATACCAGCCCGGTGGGCGGCCAGGAAGCAGGCCTCGATATCGGGGAACTGCTCGTAGAACGTCCGGCGCGAGACGGCCGCCGCCGCCACGACATCGCCAACGGTGGTGGCGGCATAGCCCTTGGCGGCAACCGCCTCGGCCAGGCCCTCGAGGAGGCGGGATCGCTGCGATGCGGCCACCGCCTCCCGCGTCAGCTCGTGCCGGCCGCGCGGCAGCTGGACCGTCGAGCCTCGCCGGGCCACCCCACTCACAGCTTTAGAAACGCTATCATACCGATGCGGTACTGTAACGTTTCCAAAGGCGAGGGATAGACAGGTGGCGCTGCAGCTGCGGGCGGCCGGCCGGGGTGGGAGGCACCGTCCGTGGCTCGGCGCTTGCGCCGCCCTCCTGCTGGCATCCCTGCTGCTCTCCCCGGCCGTCCGCGACGCGCCCGCCACGGCGTCCGCGGTGACGGCCGCGGTGACCGCGGCGACGGCCGAGGTTCCCGGCGGTCCCGAGGGCGGGCCACCGCTGGACCCCGCGCCACCGGCAAGCCCCCGCGGCCACCTGCGCGCCTGGGCCGGGACCCCGTCCGACGTGGCCGGCGGCATCGCTTACTCCGCGGGCGAGGTGATTGTCACGGACAACCCCTATGACGACCACGGCGGCGACACCAACCCGCTCGACGCCGACCCGACCGAGCTGCTGGTCGGCGCCGGCGCGGGCGCCAACTCGTCCGGCGGCTACGCCCCCGGGCTGACCGGCGGCGCCAACGGGGACTACGACTACCCGCCGGGGGCCGCCTACGGGCTCAACGCGGCGGACATCGTGGAGACCCGCGTCGCCATCGACGCGTCCAGCTGGTACCTGCTGGTTCGGTTGAACACGCTCAACGACCCCTCGCTCACCGCCATCGAGGCCCGGATCGACGGCCACGTGCTGCTGGCGCACGGCGATGCCGCGACCCTTGACGGCCAGCCGGTGGAGGTCGTGGCCGATGCCGACCAGGCGCTCTTCGAGGTGCGGGTGCCGCGGGCGGCCTACGACCCCGGCGCCGCCGCCCAGGCGGTCCTGGTGGCGGCCGGGCTCTGGGACGCGGGGGCGGACGACTGGCTGGCGCCGGCCGCGGGGAAGCCGCCCTATTTCGACCTGGCGTACGTCCCTGGCGAAACCCTCGATGTCTACTGGCGGGACCGGGTGCAGTCGCTGGACATCGTCAATGACACCCTCGGCGGGGACAGCTTCGACGTCGACTTCGGCGCCCTCGCCACCGGCGGCTGCCCAACGGCGGGGTGCTACGACGGCCCGGGCACCGGGCTCTTCTCCCGCGTGTTCCGCTCCGGTCAGCCGCTGGGTCGCGGGGTCAGCCTGCAGCAGCGCTACGCCCAGGACAGCAGTCCTGTGTCGCCGCCGATCCTGTACCGCTCGCCATACCAGCCATATGCGATCTACCGCCCCCAGCACCCCACCGGGGCGATGGTGCTGCTTCTCCACTTCCTCGGCGGAAACTACATGAGCTACTCGATGACGTCGATGCCCGCGGTCGCCGGCTGGGCGGAGCAGCTGGGCGTCACAGTGGTGATGCCGCTGGCCCGCGGCGAGGGCGGCTGGTACGAGGGCGAGGCGGAGAAGGACGTCTTCGAGGCCTGGCGGGACGTCGCGATGCACTACCCCGTGGACCCTGACCGCGTGTACCTCGCCGGGATGTCGATGGGCGGCTTCGGGACCTGGCGCCTGACCCAGCTCTACCCCGACCTGTTCGCCCGGGGGATCATCTGGGCCGGCCCGGTGCTGCCGAACGCCGTGTGGGTCTATCCCGACGCGCCGCCACAGCCGTCGTGCGGCCCCGACCAGCCAGCGGACTGCGGCTACAACCTGGAGGACCTCTTCGGCAACGATCGCAACGTCCCGCTGCTGGTGGTCCACGGCGGCATCGACGAGCTGGTGCCATCCACCGGCGCCGAGCACTGGATGGCCGACTACCGCGACCGCGGCGGCGCCACCTACCGCTACCTCTTCCTCCCCGACCACCATCACGAGACCAACTTCCCCGCAAGCACGGCGGCGTGGGTGCTGCAGTGGCTGGACGGGCTGCCCCCGCGGGACACCAACCCCGTGCACGTGTCCTATCACCTGATGCGCCACCTCTTCCAGCCCCAGTACGGGATCACCTACGACGGGGCGTACTGGGCCCACGGCCTGGTGCTGGCCGACGGCGTGGACGTCGGCGACATCGACGCCACCCGCGGCGCGGGCCCCGACCAGGTGGCCGTGATGGCCGACCGGTACGGCGTAGACAGCCTCGGACCCTATCGCCTGGGCGGCCAGGACGTCACCCCGGCAACGCCCACACCTGACAGCGCCACCGTGCGGCTGGCGGGCCTCTCGGGCGCGACCCTCGACACGGCGCGGATGGGCTGGGCCGGCGACGCCTCCTGGCGCGTGCGGGGCGAGACCGACGTCGCGGTGGACCTGTCGCTGACCGACGACCGGGCGCGGGAGGCGACGGGGGCCGCCTACACACAGGCGGCGGGGCGGATCGTCCTGCACCTCCCGGCGGGCGCCTTCGACGTCACCGTCAGCCCGGTGCTGGGCCTCCCCGCGGGCCTGCCGAACACCTCCGCCGCGAACCGGGGCGGGGGCGCATGGGCCCTGCTGGCCGCGCAGGTGCTGCTCGGCTCGGCGCTGGTGGCGGCCGTCGTGGTTCGCCGGGGCCGCCGGGACTAGGCCTTCCGCCCGCGGTCGAATCGGGGGCTATCGTCATTCGGTCATGAACGACCGCCTCGACCGCCTGCGCCGCGCCGAGGTGCTGCTGGTGGTGTCGGCTCTCTGCTTCGGCGCCCTCCCGATCTTCGGCAAGCTCGCCTACCTTGCCGGGGTGAACGTGCAGACCCTGCTGGGGCTGCGCTTCACCATCGCCGGCGTGCTGCTCGCCCTGGTGGCCACCGCGGGCCGGCGCGGGATGCCACGGGGGCGGGCGCTGGCGACGCTGGTGGCGATGGGTGTCATCGGCTACGTCGGCCAGTCGAGCGCGTACTTCAACAGCCTGCTCTACGTGCCGGCCGCGGTGACGTCGATCCTGCTCTACACGTACCCGGCGATCGTGGCCCTGCTCAGCGTCCCCCTCTTCGGCACGCGGCTGACGCGGCTGCGGGTCGCGGCATTGGTGCTGGCGCTGGCCGGCTGCGCCCTGGTGGCGGGGCCGAGCGGCCACCTGCGCTGGGAGGGAGTCGTCCTGGGGCTGCTCGCGGCGGTGATCTACAGCGGCTACATCCTCTCCGGCAAGCGCGTCATGGAGCAGGTCGACGCGATCAGCGCGGTGGCCGTCGTCTCCTGCAGCGCCGGGGTCACCTACATGGCGTTCACACTGGGGACGGGGTCGCTGGCGCTGCCCCAGGACAACCGCGGGTGGGTGGCGATCCTCGGCCTCGCGCTGGTGGCGACGATGATTGCCGCAGTCCTGTTCCTCGCCGGCCTGCGCCATACCGACCCGGGCCGGGCCTCGCTGATCAGCACGCTGGAGCCGGTGTCCACCGCGATCCTGGCCGGCGTCTTCTTCGGTGAGACGTTGAGCGTCGTGCAGCTGGCGGGCGGCGCACTGGTGCTGGCGGCGGTCGTGCTGGTCTCCCGGGTCCCGTCCTAGCCAGCGCCGAACAACCGACCGGCGCAGGGAGGAGAGGTCTGATAACTTCCTCGACCATGCCCCTCGAGCGGACCCGGCGGCTGCTGCGCGAGTCGCCATTGGTCGCGCTGCTGTGGCTGACGCTCGCAGCCGGGGTCGCGCTCGAGGTTTACCTCTCGGTGGTCAACCTCGATCCCGGCGACGCCCACGGCGTGTGGACCGGGGTCCAGGCCTTCCTCCGCCACGAACCCCCGTACCGCGACTACGGCGACCGCACCGTCTACGCATATCCACCGGGCTCATTCCTGGTGTTCGCGCCGCTGTTCGCGCTGCCGCTGGGGTTGGCGACCCACCTCATGGTGGCCGTGAACGCGCTCTCGATCGCGGGTGCGGTCGTGCTGCTGATGCGCGCCATGGGCTGGCGGTTTGACTCCGCGCTGGTGCCCCTCGCGGGGATCGCGGTGGCGACCTCCGCGCCGGTCTGGGTGACCATGTTCCAGGGCAACCCCAACGGCCCGATGCTGCTCGCTGAGGCCGTCTTCCTGGCGGCGGCACTGCGATCTCGATGGCTGCCTGGCGCCCTCGCCCTGGGCCTTGGGCTGTCAGTGAAGCCGCTGCTTGCACCGCTCCTGTTGCTGCTGGTCCTGCGCCGGCGGTGGGCGGCCCTGGTGGTGGCGGTCGTGGTGCCGGCGGGGCTGGCCATCGCCGCCGTGGTGCTCGTCCCGACGTCGGTCAAGTGGCTGACCGTCAGCATCCCCCAGCTCCTGCGAGGGTCCCTCAACCTCGGCAACGTCAACAGCTCGCTCGCGGGGGTGCTCGCCATGTTCGGGGCACCGGTATGGGTGGGGTG
>JAXDLV010000131.1:0-6943 GCA_034666445.1 Chloroflexota bacterium
GTGATCATCCAGGGGCTGGACATCGCCCGTCGCATGTCGTCCTCGAAGCGGGCGATCAGGTCATCGAGGTCCTTCTGCGCCTGTGGCTCCTCGCCGGTGTCAGCCATCCAGCTGCCTCACGGGGACCAGCCTAGCGCCTATACGGGGATGTTCCCGTGCTTGCGCCAGGGCCTCTCGACCTGCTTGCGACGGGCGATGTCCAGCCCCTGGATGATCACCTTGCGGGTTTCGGCGGGGGTGATGACGTCGTCGATCATGGCCCAGTTGGCGGCGATGTACGGGTTGATCTGCTGGCGGATCATGTCGACGAACATCGCCCGGGCGGCGTCAGGGTCGTCGGCGGCCTCCACCTGCTTGTTGAAGATGATGTTGACGGCGCCCTCCGGCCCCATCACGGAGATCTCGGCCGTCGGCCACGCGACGATCAGGTCGGGGTAGTAGCCCTTGCCGCACATCACGAAGTAGCCGGCGCCGTAGGCCTTGCGCACGATCACGGTGATCTTGGGCACCGTCGCCTCGCTGACGGCGTAGAGCATCTTGGCGCCGTGGCGGATGATGCCCTCCTTCTCCACCTCCTTGCCGACGATGAAGCCGGGCACATCCTGGAGGAACAGCAGCGGGATGTTGAACGCGTCGCACATCCGGATGAAGCGGGCAGCCTTGTCGGCGGAGTCGTTGTCGAGCGCGCCGGCCTTGTGCATCGGTTGGTTGGCGACCACGCCGACGGACTGCCCTCCCAGGCGCACGAACGCGGTGATGATGTTCTTGGCCCAGGTCGGCTTGATCTCGAAGACATGGCCGTCGTCGGCCAGCTTACGGATCACCTTGCGCATGTCATAGGCCTGGCGCATGTTGGCCGGCACGATCTTCTCCAGCCCCTCGACCAGGCGATCGGGCGGGTCATCGGTCGCCTTGGGCGGGGCCTCCTCCCTGTTGTTGGACGGAAGGAAGGAGAGGAACTCCTTGATCGCCAGGATGCAGGCGGCGTCATCCTCGACCTCGAGGTCGCCAACCCCCGACTCGTAGCAGTGCACCTGGGAGCCGCCCATCTCGTGGTCCGTGACGTCCTCACCGGTGGCCGCCTTCACCAGGCGGGAGCCGCCGAGCGACATCGAGGAGGTCTCCTTGACCATCGGGACGAAGTCGGACAGCCCGGGGATGTACGCGGTGCCGGCGGCGCAGGGTCCCAGCATCCCGGCAACCTGGGGGATGACGCCGCTCATGTTCACCTGGTCCCAGAAGAGGTAGCCCGTCCCGGCGAACATCGAGCCCGACGCGTCCTGGATGCGGGCCCCCGCCGAGTCCAGCAGCCAGACGATGGGACAGCGGTTGCGGAGGGCGAGGTCGCGCAGGCGGCCGACCTTCTGCTCCCCGATCATGCCCATCGAGCCGGCCATCACTGTGAAGTCGTAGGCGGCGACGTAAACGTCGCGACCGTCAACCTTGCCGTGGCCGGTGACCACGCCGTCGGCAGCGGTCTTCTCGGGGTCGTAGGCCTCGCCCTTCATGGACTGGCCGGTGGCCAGCATGCCGAACTCCTGGAAGGTGCCGGCGTCGAAGAGGAGGTCGAGCCGCTCGCGCGCCGTGAGCTTGTTGCGCTCGTGCTGCCGGGCGACCTTCTCCTCGCCGCCCATCGCCATTGCCTTCTCGCGACGCGCCTGGAGGTCGGCGACGAGCGCGTCGAGGCCGGTCTGCTCGGTGGCGGGCTCCGGGTTCTTCGTCTCGGTCATCGTGCCTCCAGTCCGCTTAACTCAGCCGGAACATTGTGCTTCAATACGCGCCCATTACCGGGCGCCGCTGGGCCCAGGGGGCCAGGCGCGCGGGAGGAATGGAGGTGAATCCGTGGTCAGTGTGAGACCGGTTGCCCTCTTCGGCGCCGCGGTACTTGTCCTTTCCGCCTGCGGCAGCAGCTCAGCAACAGCCGGAACGTCGCCCGCAGCTTCCTCCGGCTCAGGCGTGGGCGCAACCCCGAGCGCTTCGACCGGCGGCCTCAAGGGCAGCGCCGATCTCACCTTCTCAGGTGCCGTAGCCGGTAAGACAAGCGAGCTCAGCAAATCCCTGGAGTGCGTCGACCTCACCGCGGCGGCGACGCTCAAAACGTACCCCCTCAATGTCTACGTGAAGCTGAACGAGAAGGCTTACCAGGTGACCGTCCTGGTCGGCTCGTTCACCAACCCGCCCAGCCCCGGCGGCTACGCGTTTGGTGGCGACAAGCCGGCCGCCACCCTCAACATCTCGGAGGTCGACCACAGCGAGGATCTCTGGACCACGGGGTCGAAGGGCTCGGGCTCCTTCAAGCTGAACGCCGACGGGAGGGGCGGTAGCTTCGACGCGAAGGGCGCGACCTCCCTGGCGAACGGCAGCAGCCCCACGGTGGACGTCACCGGCACATTCGCCTGCTAGCGGCCTAGACGTCCAGCTCGATCGCCTCGCCTCGACGGGGCCATCGCAGGAGGTCCTCCTTCCCCGCGTCGGCGAAGGTCTCCACGATGCGGCCCTGCGGCTCGCGGAAGTGGGACCAGTCCTCGAAGTGGATGGGGACGACGGTCCGGAGGTCCAGGGCGGTGGCCAGCCGCAGGCCCTCGGCCGCGTTCATCGTGTAGCGCAGCGGGCCGGAGATGGGGAACCGCACCCCACCGAAGTGCAGCATGCCGGTGCCCACGTCGCGCCGTTCCGCGATCTCGGCGAGGCGAGGGAACCAGACGGTGTCACCGGAGACGTAGAAGCTGCCGTGCGCCTGGCCGGGCCACTCCAGGACAAAACCGATCGCCGGTCCCGACAGGGGCGCGACCAGGGGATGGCCGTGCTGCGCCGGCGTCGCCATGACGGTCACTGTGTCGCCGCCCGGCGTCGAGACCCGGGCCGACTCCCAGGGGCGGAGGCCGACGGCGTTGCCACCGAGGCGCCGCTCCGCCGCGGTGGTTGTCAGCACCTGGCCGGCCACGGCCAGCGCCTCGCGCCCCCGTACGTCGAGGTTGTCCTCGTGCTGGTCGTGGCTGAGCAGGACGGCGTCGATGCGGCCGAGGTCCTCCAGCGCGACGGCGGGGCCCGCCGTCTTGGTGGACCCCGTACCCGGGCCGAAGCTGTATTTGCCGCCGGGGGCGTCGAAGGTCGGGTCGGTGAGGATCCGCGCCCCGCCCACCTCGAGGAGGACCGTCGGCCCCCCGATGTAGGTCAGCGAGGCGGTCAGCGCGCGGCCGCCTGCTTGCGACGCTCGCCGATCAGCTCCAGCAGCCCGGTGTCGTAGTCGCCGGCCCGGAACTCAGGGGAGCGGAGGACCTCGAGATGGGTGGGGATGTTGTGCTTGACGCCCTCGACCCGGAAGCTCCCCAGCGCCACGATGGAGCGCTCGATGGCCTCCTCCCGGCTGCCACCGTGGACGATCAGCTTGGCCAGCAGGGGGTCGTAGAAATGACTGACGCGGTAGCCGGCGGCGACCCCGCTGTCAACGCGGATGCCGTTCCCCGTGGGCTCCTCCCACACCTCGAGCAACCCGGGCGAGGGCAGGAAGCGCACCGGGTCCTCGGCGTAGACGCGGAACTCGATCGCGTGGCCGCGCGGCGTCGGGTTGTCTATGCCCGACGGCTCGCCCGCGGCCACCCGCAGCTGGGCCACGGCAAGGTCAACTCCCATCACCTCCTCGGTGATCGGGTGCTCGACCTGCAGCCGCGTGTTCATCTCCAGGAAGAAGAACTCGCGGGCAACTCCGTCGAAGATGAACTCCACCGTTCCGGCGCTGCGGTAGTCAACCGCCTCCGCGGCACGCACGGCGGCGGCGCAGAGGCGCTCGCGGAGGGCATCGTCCAGGGCCATCGAAGGGGTCTCCTCCACCACCTTCTGGTGGCGGCGCTGCACCGAGCACTCGCGCTCGCGTAGGTGGATCACCCGCCCGTCCGCCTGGCCCAGCACCTGCACCTCGATGTGACGGGGGCGCTGCACGTAGCGCTCCAGGAACACCGAGGCGTCACCGAAGGCCGCCTGCGCCCGGGCGGTGGCCGTGGTGAGGGCGGCGGCTAGCTGGTCGTGGTCACGGACCACGGTCATCCCGATGCCGCCACCCCCGCGGGCCGCCTTGACCATGAGAGGGAAGTTCAGCTCGTTGGCGGCGGCCTCGGCGGCGGCGGCGTCGACGGGGCCCTCGGTGCCCGGGACCACCGGGACGCCTGCGGCGTGGACCAGCCTGCGGGCCTCGAGCTTGTCGGCCATCGCCAGCATCGCCGCCGGCGGAGGGCCGATCCAGGTGAGCCCGGCGGCCTCGCACGCCGTCGCGAGGTCAGGGTTCTCCGAGAGGAAGCCGTAGCCGGGGTGGACCGCCTCCGCCCCGGTGGACCGCGCGGCTTCGACGATCGCGTCGATCCGCAGGTAGCTCTCCGCCGCCGGGCCAGGGCCTATGGCGACCGCGGCGTCCGCCTGGGCGACGTGGGGTGCCCCCGCGTCAGCCTCGGAGTACACCGCCACCGCCTCAGCGCCGACGTCGTGGCAGGCGCGGATCAGCCTGCAGGCGATCTCACCGCGGTTGGCTACGAGGACCCGGCCGAACAACTAGCGCTGGTAGCGGCGCGAGATCGTGGAGACCAGCTCCTCGTCGGTCGGCACGAAGCTGAGGCGACGGCGGCGCCGCCCGGTGCGGCGCTCCTTGAGCATGAACTGCTCCTGGCTCGACAGGACGATGTCGATCAGGTCGGTGACGGTGGAGTCGGCACGGACAGGGATGCCCTCGACCAGGAGTTTGTCCCGCAGCGTCTGCGGGAGACCTCCGGCCTCTCTAAGGTTGAGCTCCTCGAGGGCCAGAAGGAGGTCGTCGAGGCGACGCAGGCCTGCCCTGCGCTCTCCCTCTTCCAGCGGCGAGAAGAACTCGCGGTCATTTTGGTCCCGCATTGGCATCTCCTAACTCCGGCCCGCATCGTAACACCGAGTTTGTGTTTGCGCTCGAAGGGCTCAGGAGGTGCGGGCCAGCCACCTCGTCGGGTCGCGGATCTCGTCGAGCGACGGCAGCGACTCCGGCCCACGCCACACAGCGCTGAGACGCTCCATCCCGCCGGCCTCGATGACGGCGTTGCAGAACGCCTCGCCCTGCACGTACTGCTGCATCTTCATGTCGAGCCCGGTGATCTTAAAGAACGCGCGCTCCGCGGGGCTGCGGCGGCCGGAGCGGCGGTTGAACTCCGTGTCGACCTCGTGGTACTGGGAGAGGTGGCGCTCGCCGACGCGCCGCATCATCACGTTGCTGAAGCCCTCCAGCAGCGACATCACCGCCTGGATCTGGCTCATCGCCTGCCACTGCGAGCGCGCCCCGATCGTCAGGGCCCGCACCACCTCGAAGCGGTTGGGCGTCTCGGCCGACAGGAGGCGGTGAGCGATGAGGTCGCGGATGATGCCGTTGAGGTGGTCACGCAGCCAAGGGTTGGCCTCGAACTCCCAGGCGTGGGTGCTCTCGTGGAGAACCAGCCACTGGCGCAGCGGCTCACCCGAGACCGAGGCCTTCGCCTCCCATGCCTCGATGTTGGGCTCCACCAGGTAGAGCGCCGATGACGACGCCACGCCGGGCGCAGCCATGAGCACCGGGTCGTACTGGCCGAGTACGCGACGTGAGAGGAACCCGGTCATCGCGCCGAGGTACTCGCTGATGCCACGCCGGCCGAGGTCGGTGGCCAGGCTGGCGGGCAGCATCTCCTGGAGCTTGAGCACGGGCTCGGTGAGGTTGCGGAACAGCTGCAGGTTGACCTCGACCCAGCCCCGGCGATCGACGACGGTGAAGGTCGGGAAGGGTGACGCCGGAAGGTCCTGGCCAAGCGCCTCCGCCATCCAGGGGCGCAGCTCGGCGAGCATCTCGTCGTAGCGGGCGCCGCGCTCCGCGGCGGTGAACACCAGGTGGGTCGGGCCGGCCTCGCCGGTGGCGCTGAGGGCCCGACGCCGGACGACATCCCAGTCGATGAGGCGGGCGGTCTCGTTGGGGCGGGGCTTGACCAGCTCGCGAGCCACGATCGCGCCCGCCGTCAGCATGGCCGCGCCAAGGAACTGGGGCCGGGAGCCGCGGAGATTGCGCTGGGGCATGAGAGAACCTACCAGCCCGCCCTCAGCCACGCGGTGGTCTCCTCCAGCGCTCGCCCGGCGCTGTCGAACACCATCACCATCGAAAAGAAGGCGTGGGTCAGGCCGTCGTAGCGGCGCAGGGTCGTGGGCACCCCGGCGGCTTCCAGCCGATGGGCATAGGCCTCGCCCTCGTCGCGGAGGGGGTCGTACTCGGCGGTCAGCACCAGGGCTCGGGGCAGCCCGGTCAGGTCGTCGGCGCGCAGCGGCGAGGCCAGCGGGTTCTCGATGTCGGCCTCGGACGCGAGGTAGTTCTCGGCGTACCAGCGCATCGTCGGGTCCTCGTGGAAGTAGCCCTCGGCGTAGTCGCGGCAGGACTGGGTGCGCTCCGCCTCGCGCAGGTGGGTGGCGAAGTCGGTGACCGGGTAGACCAGCAGCTGCAGCCCGATGGCGGGGCCGCCACGATCGCGCGCCTGGATGCAGGTGACGGTCGCCAAGTTGCCACCGGCGCTGTCGCCGGCCACGCCCAGCCGCGCGGGGTCAGCGCCGATCTCGGCCGCGTGGCGGGCGACCCAGGTCGTTGCCGAGATGGCGTCATCCACGGCCGCCGGGAAGCGGTGCTCGGGGCCGCGACGGTAGTCCACCGATACCACCACGTAGCCGGCGCCTGCACACAGCGCACGGCACACCACGTCATGCGTGTCGAGGTCCCCCACGGTGTGGCCGCCACCGTGGAAGAACACCAGGACAGGGAAGAGTGGCTCACCCGCCGGGGTGTACACACGGACCGGGATCTCGCCGGCGGGGCCCGGGATCGTGCGATCGTCGACCGCCGCCACCTCGGGGCCCTGTCCCGCCAGCTCGGCGAGGATGCGGGTGTGCTCGCGGGCTTCGTCGACCGGGAGGTCGTGGA
>JAXDLV010000132.1:0-3686 GCA_034666445.1 Chloroflexota bacterium
GTGGAGGCGTTGTCGACGAGGATGACCTCGATAGGCACCGTGGGGGGGTGGGCGGTGAGGGAGCCCAGGCATTCGACCAGCGCATCCCGGGCGTTCCAGTTCACGATCACCACCGAGAGCCCCGGCCGGGCGGCGGCGGGGCCGCGCGTGCCAGCCAGCATCGCGACAGCGTAGCAAACCCCCGGTGCTCCCTTAGACTCCGAAAATGAGTTCGGCGACCGCCCCCGGCGGGGCTGCCGGGACCGCCCTGGCGCCGGTCACCGAGGTGCTCCTGGACGGCGTGGCGCTGTGCGACGCGAGCCGCTTTCGCGGCATCGGCACCTACCTCGCGTCGCTGCTCCCGGCGATGGCCCGCCTCGACGGCCTGGCGCTCTCAGTCCTCGCCCCATGCGCGGCCGACCTCCCTGCCGGCGTTGCCCACGTGTCCAACCGTCGCCTGCTCCTGAACCGGCGCTTTGCCCGGCGCGAGCATCGCCTCCGCCTCGGCGGTGAGATCCGCCGCCATGCCCGCGGCGCCTTCCACAGCCCGGGCCAGGACCCGCCCCCGGCCTGCGACCGACCCTGGCTGCAGACGATCCACAGCATGATCCCGCTGGTCTACGACCACCCGGCGCTGGCCGAGGATCGGCGTCACTGGGAGGCCATCGCGGCCAGCGTCCGCGCCGCGTCGCTGGTGCTGGCGGTGTCCCAGGACACCGCCGATGCCGCCGTGCGGCTGCTGGGACTGGACCCTGGGCGCGTGCGCGTCACCCCCCTCGGCGTCGACCCGCGGTTCACCCCGGCGCCGGCGCGAAGCCGCCCCGACCCTCCGTACCTCCTGTACGTGGGGGAGTACGGACCATGGAAGGGCTACGCGGAGGCCTTCGAGGTGGTCGGCCGCCTTGCCGAACGGGGCCTGCCCCATCGCCTCCGGGTCGCGGGCCGGCTGGCGCCGTGGGTGGAGGCGGATGTCCGGCGGCTGGTGGACATGTCCCCGAGGCCGGACAGGATCGATCTCCTGGGGTACGTTTCCCGTGATGACCTCGTCGACCAGTACCGGGGCGCCGACGCGCTGCTGTTCACCAGCCGGTGCGAGGGCTTCGGCCTGCCTCCGCTGGAGAGCATGGCCTGCGGCACGCCGGTGCTGGCGTTTGCCAACTCCGCGGTGACCGAGGTGTCCGGCGAGGGCGCCATCCTGGTGGCGGATGGCGACACCAGCGCAATGACCGACGCGGCCGCCGTGCTTGTCGGCGACCGCGAGCGGCACCGGGCGGCGACGGCGCGGGGGATCGGGCATGCGGCGGGGTTCACCTGGGATCGCTGCGCCCGGCTCCACGCCGCGGCCTACCGAGAGGTGGCGGGGTGAGCTTCATGCTCGGCGACCGCGGTCGCCGCTGGTCGGAATCGCCTGCAGCCGTCGCCGGGGTCGTTGCGGGCGGGGCCCTGCTGGCGTCGGTGGCGGTGGGCTGGGTCGTCGCGGTACAGCCCATCAACGGCGTCTTCTTCATCGCGATCGCCGGCGCCATCGTCCTCGCGGGCCTCACCTACCGCCGTCCCGGTGTCGGGCTGGCGGTGCTGATCCTGGCGCTGCCCTTCTACCCGTACATCCTGGCCCGGCTCCAGGTGTGGGGTGTGTCCCCCCTCGTGGTGGCGCAGATGCGCTACTGGAAGGAGCTGGTGCTGGTGGTGCTGGTGCTGCGGGCGGTGCGCAACCGATACCCATTCGACTCCCGGATCGACCGCGTGGCCATCGGCGTGATGGTGGTGACCACGGTGTTCGCCGTCTTCCCGATCGGACCCGCCGACACCTACTCGCGGGTCCTCGCCGCGCGCCAGATCGCCGCCGCGATCCTTCTTTTCATGGCGGTCCGCCACCTCGATCTCTCGCCTCGGGCGGTTAGCTTCATCCAGACCGGCTTGGTCGTGGCGGGCGTGGTCCTGTCGCTGTTCGCCTTCTGGAACCACTTCGCCCCGGAGGACTGGACCAGTTTCGTTCGCAACTCCGGGCTGGCGGCATACCAGCACAGCGCGGTCGAGTCCAGCGTCACCGTGGTCGTCGACCGCGGCACCCTCGCCGGCCAGGAGTACATTCGCAGCGGCTCGCTGTTCCTGAACCCCCTGAGCCTGGGCCACTTCATGCTCATCCCGATCGCCGTCGTGCTGGCGCGGGGGGTGGCCAGCCGACCGCGGGCATTTGACATTCTCGCCGGCGCGATCTGCGTCGCCGGGCTGATGACCACCCTGACCCGGAGCGCCATCGTGGCCGTCCCGCTGATGGTCGCGATCGCGGTCTCCGGTGGCCTCCACCGCCAGCGCCTGGCGCTCGGTTTGTTCGCGGTGTCGCTTGCGCTGTACCCGGTCGCCGGGTCCCTGGGCGTGGGCGAGCAGCTGCAGTCCGGGCTCGACCCGACGAACACCCGCACCGAGGGCCACGTCGATGCACTGCAGTCAGATGTGCAGGCGATGATCTCCCGGCCCCAGGGAACCGGCCTTGCCACCGCCGGTCCCCAGGGTGAGCGCTTCGGGGTCGAGGGCCACACGATCGCCGAGAGCTGGTTCTTCCAGGTCGGCCTCGAAACCGGGCTCCTGGGAATGGTGCTCTACGTCTCGCTGCTGGTAATGGCGATGCGCGAGCTCTGGGCCCGTTCCAAGCTGGGGTCGAGCGCGGCCACCGCCGCGGTCTGCGCCCTCAGCGGGCTCGCGTTCGCAGGGCTGGTGCTGCACTCCTTCGGTGACCTCCACACCGCGTTTGCCGCCTGGGGACTCGCGGGCATGGCGCTGCCGGTGGCGATGACGGCGCGGGCGGCGAAACCCGCCCAGGCACCGGCTACCGCGCGCTCAGCCGCATAGCCCGAAGGGGCGCCCATCCTCGGCGCGCAGGCCGAGGTGCCAGCGCAGCCCGTGCCCGGCGTCGGGCAGCGCTATGGTCATCGGACCCGACGTCGTGACGGTGGCGACGTCGGTGCGGGCGCCTCCGTCGCGGTACCAGAGGTAGAGGTGGACCCGGCTGTCGGGAGCATCCAGGAGGACGCTGGTGCCGCCCGGGGCCGTGAGCTCGGCGATGCCCTGGGCGTCAGCCGGCAGCGGACGGCATGGGGCCGCGTCTCCTGGCGCCGTGGGGTTGACGACGAGGCCGGGTCCGAAGAGGTTGGCCATCACGCTGTTGACGGCATCTGGTGACAGCCGCTCGAAGCCGGCGGCGCTGACCGCCGGCACGGGGCTGCCGAACATGTCGATGGAGTTGTAGAACTTCGCCGGCTCCACGTTGTCGAGGGAGGCAAAGTCGGCGAACGCGTCGGTCTTCATGCCCGGTGCGCCGCGAAGGAAGAGGACCGTCTGCAGCTCGGCCGTCGTGTACTGCACATCGCCGACCCGGAGCACACCGGTGACGCCAAGCACCACGACGTTGCCCAGCACGGCAACGGCCATCCCGGCGGCCGCCAGCCGTCGCGGCCAACCGTGCCACGGGACGTTGCGCACCAGGCTCGCTAGGACCATCAGAGCAAAGATCGCGCTGATATAGACATAGCGCGACGAGATCGTGTTCTTGATACCAAGGTCAGACCGTACGGCGGTTGTGAGAATGAATTGGCCGATCATCCCCATGATGGCTCCGATGGTGCGACTGTCGGGCCGTCCGGTGCGCCACCACACCACCGAGGTAACGACGGCCGCCGCGTAGGCAACGATTGCGCCCCAGATGCTTC
>JAXDLV010000133.1:0-9427 GCA_034666445.1 Chloroflexota bacterium
ACCAGGACCCCGTCGCCCGGGCAGGTGGTGGTCTCTGGCGATGCCGGACGGCTCGCGGCGGCCGCCGAGCCGCTGAAGGCCGCCGGCGCGCGACGGGTCATGCCGCTGGCGGTGGCGGGCGCGTTCCACTCCCCCCTGATGGCGCCGGCGGCGGCGCGGCTGGGCACGGCGCTCGACGCCGCCCCCCTGGCGACAGGCAGCGCGCAGGCGTTCAACGTCGACGGCGCGGTCCGAACCGACCCCGGCGAGATCCGTGAGGCGCTGCGGGCGCAGCTGACCTCAGCGGTGCGCTGGGTCGACTGCGTCGCCTCGATGCGCGGCCTTGGCATTGACCGCTTCGTCGAGCTCGGACCGGGGGGAACGCTCACCGCGATGGGCAAGCGCATCGACCCCGAGGCGGAGTGGGTGGCCGTCTCCACCGCGGAGACCGCCGCCACCCTCTGACCGCCGCCGGCGTCAGCCGGGCGCCACCTGCCTTGAGACCACCTCGCCATCCATCCACTGCGGCTCGCCCTCGAGGAAGGATGCGAACTCCCGGAACCGCGCGTCCTGCTCAGGGCTCTCGGCGTTCGCCCGGTAGCTCTCCTTGCTGTCGAAGATCACGGCCATGATGTAAGCGCAATCGCCGGAATCGAGCTTGTAGACCGCGGTGGCCACGAAGCCGGGGATGTTGATGTCCTCGTACTTCTGGTTGTGGGCCATGAGGTCCTCTTCCTTGCCCGCCTTCACCTTGAACCGTGCGACCGTCCCGTACATGGCACTTCCTCCTCTCGGCTAACCTTTCGCTCTGATGCCAGACATTGTCCCTCCTGGCGGGCGGCGCCGTGGACCTTGACCTGACGGGCCGGGCGGCGCTGGTCACGGGTGGCAGCCGGGGCATCGGTCGGGCAGTCGCCCTCGAGCTGGCCGGGATGGGCGCCCGGGTCGCGGTCAACTACTCGCGTGACGCCGAGGGCGCGCAGGCGGTGGCGGACGAGATCCGGCAGGCCGGCGGCGAGGCCGTGACGCTGGCGGGCGACGTATCCGATGCCGCCGCCGCCACCGCGCTGGTCGGTGGTGCCGTCGACGCGTTTGGCGGGCTTGACGTGCTGGTCAACAACGCCGGCATCAGCCGCGACAACCTCGTCCTGCGGATGAAGGACGAGGAGTGGGACGACGTGATCTCGGTCGACCTGGGCGGCGCCTTCTACTGCTCCCGCGCGGCCCTGCGGCCGATGCTGAAACGCCACTGGGGCCGGATCGTCAACGTCTCCTCCGTATCGGGGACGGCGGGCAACGCCGGGCAGGCGAACTACAGCGCCGCGAAGGCCGGCCTGATCGGCCTGACGCGAGCCCTGTCGCGCGAGGTGGGGTCACGGTCGATCACCGTGAACGCCGTGGCGCCGGGCCTGATCGACACCGACATGACGGCCGCGCTGCCGGAGGCGATCACATCGCAGGCCACCGCCCGCGCCTCGCTGGGGCGCTCCGGCACGCCCGGGGAGGTGGCGGCGGCCGTGGCGTTCCTCGCCAGCCCCGCGGCCGCCTACATCACCGGCCACGTGCTGGTCGTTGACGGGGGAATGACCTGACCCGTTGCGCCGTCGGTTTCCCTTACAATGCTGAGCCATGGCCGAAGGCGTGACATACGACAAGTTCCGCGGGATCATCGCCGACCAGCTCGGGACCGAGCAGGAGCAGGTGACCCCCGAGGCATCCTTTGTTGATGACCTCAATGCCGACTCCCTCGACCTCGTCGAGCTGATCATGGCCTTCGAGGAGGAGTACGGCATGGAGATCTCCGACGAGGACGCCGAGAAGATCACCACCGTCGGCCAGGCATGGGACTACGTCCAGGAGAAGCTGGGAATCACCTCCTGAGGCCCGGCCGGCCGAAGGCGCCCCGACTGGGGAGGCCCCGCCGGTGACCGCCGGCCCCAAGCCCAGCAAGCAGGAGCTGGGCGACCTGCGCAGGCTCGAGGAGAAGCTCGGCGTGCGCTTCAAGGACCGCGGCCTGCTGCTGCAGGCGCTCACTCACAGCTCGTACGCCCACGAGCACCACGAGGAGGGCGCCCTGGACAACGAGCGCCTGGAGTTTCTCGGCGACGCCGTCATCGAGCTGGTCACCGCCCAGCTTCTCTACCTGCGGGAGCCGGAGGCCGGCGAGGGGGCGCTCACGCTGGACCGGGCCGCGATGGTCAGCACCGGCGCCCTTGCCACCGCGGGTCGCCGCCTCCAGATCGGCGACCACCTGCGCGTCGGCCGGGGCGTCGAGAACAGCGGGGGACGGGAGCTCGACAGCCTGCTGGCCAACGCGGTCGAGGCGGTGATGGGCGCCATCTACCTCGACCGCGGGCTGGCGGCCGCAGACGCGGCGTTCAAGCGCCTCGCGTCAGTTCCCGCGGGGGGCATGGTCAACTTCAAGGGCCGGCTGCAGGAGTGGAGCCAGGCGGAGATGGAAACCGTCCCCGAGTACCGCGTCCTCGACGCCAGCGGGCCGGGTCATCGGCGCCACTACACCGTCGAGGTCAGGCTCGCGGGTATGACCCGCGGAACGGGGGAGGGGAGCACCCGGCGGGCGGCCGAGCAGGCCGCCGCGCGGGCGGCCTTGCGGGAGATCGAGTCCCTGGCCGCGGGGGCACAAGATATGGTGCCTGGCTGACGGGCGGAGTCCAACATGTTGACCCCGTCGATCTCAGGTGACATAATCCCGGCGACGTGTACCTGAAGTCGGTCCACATCCAGGGCTTCAAGACGTTCGCCAAGAAGACCGAGCTTCTCTTCGAGCCCGGGATCACGGCTGTCGTCGGGCCCAACGGCTCCGGAAAGAGCAACCTCGTCGACGCAATCCGCTGGGTCCTTGGCGAGCGCAGCGCCCGCGAGCTGCGGGGATCGCGGATGGAGGAGGTGGTCTACTCCGGCGGCGCCCGTCGCCCGGCGTCCGGGATGGCCGAGGTCCGGCTGGTCATCGACAACTCCGACGCCCGCCTGCCGGTGCCGTACACGGAGATCGAGGTCCTGCGCCGGGGCTACCGGTCGGGTGAGAGCGACTACTTCATGAACGGCGCGCGCTGCCGCCTGCGCGACATCGAGGAGCTCTTCTCCAGCACCGGCCTGACCCAGGAGGGCTACGCGGTGGTGGCCCAGGACGACGTCGATCGAATCATCCAGACGTCCCCTGGCGAGCGCCGGGCCCTCATCGAGGAGGCCGCCGGCGTGCGTGGCCTGCACGCCAAGCGGCAGGAGGCCTACGGCAAGCTGAAGGAGGCGGACATCAGCATCCTCCGGCTGCACGACCTAAGCGGCGAGCTGGGCCCGCGCGTGGAGGAGCTGCGCCTGCAGGCCGAGGCCGCCCGCACCCACGCCGAGGCGACGAGCCGGCTCGAGGCGCTCCGCGGCAGTCTCCTGCGCGGCGAGTGGCTCGCCGCCCGGCAGGCCGTCAAGCGCTCCGCGGCAAAGGTCGCAGCGGCGAACGCCGCGGTGGAGGCGTCGCGCACCGAGGCCGAGCGCTTCGGACGCGAGTACGACGCGGCGCGCGAGGAGATGGCCCGTGCCCAGGAGGCCCGCGTCGACCGCGAGCGGGCGATCGGGACCCTGCGCCTGGCCGCCACCCACGCTGCCTCGCGGGTGGAGCTGCTGGCGGAGCGGATTGGAGGCGCCGAGGCCGCCGCCGCGGCTGCCGAGCGCACCCTGGCCGACGCCGAGGCGCGGCTCGAGACGATCCAGGCCGAGACCGCCGCCAACCGCCATGAGGTGGAGCAGGCCGCTGCCGCTGAGCCCGCAGGCGGCGCCGCGCCAGCCCCGGCGGTTGACATCGAGGCGGCCCAGGAGGTTCACCGCGCGGCCGCGGCGGCGGTCGACGCCCGCCGCGACGAGCAGCAGGCGGCTTCCAGTGCGGTGCAGCGCCTCGAGGAGCGGGTGCGGCTGATCGAGTCGCTCGCGGCCCAGGGCGAGCTGGCCGCGCCGTCGGCGGCGCGGCTGGTCGCGCTGCTGGAGCACGACGGCGTCCGCGCGGCCGCGGCCGCAGCCGGCATCAGCACGGCTGAGATCGAGCGCTGGCGGGAGGAGGGCCGGGCCGAGCAGGCATCGCTGGCCCGTGCCCTGGAGCAGGCCCGTGGGGACCTCGAGCTGGCACGGAAGGAGGCGATCGCCGCGACGGACGGACTGGAGGCTGGGCTGGTGGCCCTGGCCGCCGCCGCCGCTGAGCTCGAGCGGGTCCGCGAGGCCAGCGTCCAGCTCCAGGCCCGGCAGCTCGCGCTGTTCGCTCGCGCCGACTCAGCCCGCGGTCGCCTGGAGCGCGCCGAGCAGGCGTTGCTGCGCCAGCAGGCGGAGGTTGCGCGGCTGCGCGAGACCGTCACCGGCGCCCGCGGCGCGACCGACGCGCAGGCCCGGGAGCGGGCCGCGGCCGCGGCTGAGGCGGCCGAGGCGGAGCGGTCGCTGGCGGCCGCGCCGGCGGCCGCGGAGGTGGCCGGCCTGGACGAGCTGACCGCGCGGATCGTCGAGATGGAGAAGGGCAACCTCGAGCGGCGCGTCACCGTGGCCCACCACGAGGAGGCCCTCGCCGCGGCCCAGGCCCAGGCCGACGCGGACCGCGTGCTTCTGGCCGGCGTGACCGAGCGCATGGGCGGCGGCACGGAGGAGGAGATCGAAGGCGCCGACGTCGACTGGGAGAAGACCCAGCGTGAGATCGTGCGCCTGGAGCGGCACCTGGCCCAGATGGGGCCGGTCAACGAGCTGGCCATCGACGAGTACGAACGCGACAGCCACCGGCTGGGTGCGATCGCCGGGCAGCTGGACGACCTTGCCCGCGCCCGGGACGGCCTCGGCAGGCTGGCTGAGGAGCTGAGCGGCGAGATCGACCGCCGCTTCGAGGCGGTGTTTGGGGCGGTGGCGTTCAATTTCCAGGAGACCTTCGCCGCGCTGTTTGTCGGCGGCAAGGCCACCCTCAAACTCGACGACCCAGGGGCGGACGAGCCTGGCGTCGAGATCCTGGCTCAGCCCGCGGGCAAGCGGATGCGCAACATCCGGCTGCTCAGCGGCGGCGAGCGAGCGCTGACGGCGCTGGCGTTCATCCTCGCCCTGGAGAAGGTCAACCCCAGCCCGTTCTACATCTTCGACGAGGTCGACGCGCCGCTCGACGACGCCAACGTCAGGCGCTTCAGCGCAATGCTGTCGTCGATGGCCGCCGAGAACCAGTTCATCCTCATCACCCATAACCACCACACGATGACCCAGGCCCAGGCGCTGTACGGCGTGACGCTGGAGGACTCGGGCGTCTCGCGGGTGGTCTCGGTCCGGCTGCAGGGGAAGCAGCTGGTGGACGCCTCAGCCGCCACCGGCTGACCGCCCCCGCGGGGGGCTCTCTTAGACTCGGCGGATGACCGAGACCCGGCGGCCCGGCATCTTTGGCCGCCTCGCAGCCCGCATCGCCTCCAGCACCGCCGGCCTGCGCGGGCAGCTGTCCGGGCTGGCCGCCTATGGCCCCATCGACGAGGGCTTCTGGGACCAGGTCGAGGAGACGCTCCTCGGTGCCGACCTCGGCCCGGAGGTGGCGTTGCGGCTGGCCGCCGACCTCCGCCTCGAGGCGGAGCGGCTGGCGATGAAGCACTCGCGGGACGCAGTGGCGGGGCTCCGGACCATGATCCTCAACCGCATGGAATGGCGGCCGCGCGCGCTGGTGCCGCCCGGCGGTCCCGCGGTCTACCTCGTGGTGGGCGTAAACGGCACCGGTAAGACCACCACCGCTGCGAAGCTGGCCGCGCGCTTTGCCGGCGACGGCCACCGCGTGGTGCTGGGCGCGGCGGACACCTTTCGCGCGGGCGCGATCGAGCAGCTCCGGCTCTGGTCCACGCGGGTCGGCGCCGACCTGGTCGCCGGCGAGCCCGGGGCCGACCCCGGCGCGGTGGCCTTCAACGCGGTGGAGGCGGGCCGGGGCCGCGGCGCGAGCGTCGTGGTGATCGACACCGCGGGGCGGCTGCACACCCAGTCGAACCTGATGGAGGAGCTCAAGAAGGTCGAACGCACCTGCGGCAAGGCGATGGAGGGGGCGCCCCACGAGACCCTGCTGGTGCTGGACGCGGCGATCGGTCAGAACTCCATCCAGCAGGCGCGGGTGTTCAACGAGGCGCTGAAGCTCACGGGGCTGGTGATGACCAAGCTGGACGGCAGCTCCAAGGGCGGCGTGATCCTGGGGCTGGAGGAGCAGCTTGGGGTGGCGGTGAAGCTGGTGGGGGTCGGCGAGCAGGTCGACGACCTGCAAGACTTCGACCCGGCGGCCTACGTCGACGCCCTCTTCGAGACGGCGGGGTGAGCGAGGAGGACTGGGTGGTGCTCCAGTCGGCGGAGCAGATGGAGGCCGAGGTGCTCCGCGCGGCGCTGGAGACCGCCGGCATCCCGGTGGTCACCACGTCTGAGTTCGTCGGGCGCCTCTACGGGCTGACCTCGCAGGAGCTGGGCGCGGTCCGGCTGCTGGTCCCCCGGTCGCGGGTGGAGGAGGCTCGCGAGCTGGTCAACGGTTCGAGTGCGATCGACTTTCCCGAGGGTGACTAGCGCCGCCACGTAGACTGTCAAGTAGTGCTACTTGACATGGAACGACGGCATCACCTCGAGCGCCTGCTCGACGCCTACGCCGGGCTCCTCACCGAGCACCAGCGCGAGACGCTGCGCCTGCACCTGGACAGCGACTGGTCCTACGCGGAGATCGCGGCGGCCCAGGGCGTCACGCGGATGGCGGTCTACGACCTCGTGCACCGGACCGGGTCGGTGCTGGACGACTACGAAGCCAAGCTGGGCCTGGTCGCCGCCGAGGACCGCCGCCGTCGCGACCGCGACGAGCTGACGGGGCGGCTGCACGAGCTCCAGGCCGAGATCACCGAGCTGCGGCGATCCGTCAAGGACCTCTCCTGACATGTTCGACGACCTGACCCGCCGCCTCAACGAGTCCTTCAAGGGCCTGCTCTCCCGGGGTGTGCTCACCGAGGCCGACGTGGACGCCGGCCTGCGGGAGGTCCGCCTGGCGCTGCTGGAGGCGGACGTCAACTTCAAGGTGGCCCGTGACTTCGTCGCCCGCGTGCGCGAGCAGGCCGTCGGCGAGTCCGTGCTCCGGTCGGTGACGCCGGGCCAGCAGGTGGTCAAGATCGTGCACGACGAGCTGGTCGAGCTGCTCGGCGGCGAGAACTCAGGCATCACCTACGCCTCCCGGCCGCCGACGGTGATCATGACCCTCGGCCTGCAGGGCTCTGGCAAGACGACCACCGCCGGCAAGCTCGCCATCCACATCCGCAAGCAGGGTCACCAGCCGCTGTTGGTGGGCGCCGACATCCACCGCCCCGCCGCCCGCGACCAGCTCGAGGTCCTGGCGCGGCAGAGCGACATCGCCTACTTCTCGGCCGAGGGCAGCGCCGACGAGATCGCCGCCGCCGGCGTGGCCGAGGCCGCCAGGCGCGGGCTCGACGTCGTGATCGTGGACACCGCGGGCCGGCTGCAGCTCGACGACGAGATGCTGGACGAGGTGCGCCGGATCCGCGAGAAGGTCGAGGTTGGCGAGGCGCTGCTGGTGGTCGACGCGATGACGGGCCAGGAGGCGGTCAACGTCGCCACCACCTTCGAGCGCGAGGTCGGCGTCGACGGCGTCGTGATGACCAAGATGGACGGCGACGCCCGCGGCGGGGCGGCGCTGTCACTCAAGCAGACGGTGGGCAAGCCCATCCGCTACGTGGGCACCGGCGAGAAGCTGTCCGACCTCGAGCTGTTCCACCCCGACCGGATGGCCTCACGGATCCTGGGGATGGGCGACGTGGTCACGCTGGTGGAGCGCGCCCAGGAGACCATGGACCAGGCGGAGGCCGAGGCGGCCGCCGCCAAGCTGGCCAGGGGCCAGTTCACGCTGGAGGACTTCGTGGGCCAGCTGCGGCAGGTCCGCAAGATGGGGCCACTGGAGAACGTGCTGGGCATGCTGCCGGGCGCCGCGAAGATGAAGGACATGGCGGGCGCGATGCCCACCGAGCAGGACATGTCGCACCTGGAGGCCATCATCCTGTCGATGACGGCGGAGGAGCGGCGCAAGCCACAGATCATCGACGGGCGCCGCAAGCGGCGGATCGCCCGGGGCGCCGGGCAGACCGTGCACGACGTCAACCAGGTGCTCAAGGGCTTCGACCAGATGCAGCAGCTGATGAAGCAGCTCCGCGGGGGAAAGCTTCCCCGCATCCCCGGAATGCCCGCGCTCCCCGGAGGCCGCGGGTGAAAATCGCCACCATCCAAGGAGGACAGGTTTGGCAGTAAAGATCAGGCTGCGGCGCGTGGGCGCCAAGAAGCGGCCTTTCTATCGACTGGTGGTGGCGGACGCGCGCTCACCGCGGGATGGCCGGTTCATCGAGGCGGTCGGCACCTACGACCCGCTGCAGGAACCGGCGCTTGTCAAGATCGACGCTGACCGCGTCAAGGACTGGATGAGCAAGGGGGCGAAGCCCACCGACATCGCCCGCCAGCTGCTGGTCGCCGAGGGCGTGCTCGAGCGCGCCGGGACCAGCTACCCGAAGGCCGATGAGCGGCCCAGGAAGCTGAACAAGAAGGCGCAGGCCCGCGCCGCCGGGGAGGCCGCCGCCGAGGCGGCGCCCGCCCCTGCCGTCGAGGAGGTCGCCGCGGAGCAGCCCGCCGCCGAGGCGACCCCCGCCCCGGCTGAGGATGCCGCGCCCGAAGCCGCCACTGAGGACGCTGCGACCGAGGCCGCTGCGGCCGAGTCCGCAGCACCCGAGGCCGCGACGGAGGACACCGCGCCGGCAGACGCCGAGCCCGAGGCAGCGGCCGAGGAGCCGGCGGCTGAGGAGGCAGCCCCCGCTGAGGAGGCAGCTCCCGTCGAGGAGCCTGCGGCTGAGGAGCCTGCGGCTCGGGAGCCCGCCGCCGAGGCCGAGAGCGAGACGACGATCGCGGCCGAGGTGGAGCCGGAACCGCCCGCCGAGGGCGAGCACGCCGAGGCCCCCGCGGAGGGCGCCGCCGACGTGCCGGATGAGGCCGCCGAGGGCGAGACCAAGGAGGCCGGCTGATGCCCGACTACGTCGACCTGGTCACCTACATCGTCACCAACATCGTCGACAACCCCGAGGCCGTGGTCGTAGAGACCCACCCCGGGCGAGGCCGCTCCCAGACAGTGGAGATAAGCCTCGACCCGGGTGACGTCGGCCGGGTGATCGGCAAGGGCGGCCGCAACATCGAGGCGATTCGCGCCCTGGTCAAGGCCGCGTCGATCAAGGACCACGAGCGGGTCAACGTCGAGGTGCTCGCGGACGACCTGCCGCGCGACGACGTCTCCGGCGATGGCCCCGCCGAAGCCGACGGGGAATACGCGGACGACGATGCCGCCGGTGGAGCGGACGACGACGCCGCCGGTGGAGCGGAGGACGATGCCGCGGATGACGCGGACGTCGATACCGCCGGCAGCGGGCTCGGC
>JAXDLV010000134.1:0-6188 GCA_034666445.1 Chloroflexota bacterium
ACCCCACCCCGGTCGCGCCCAAGCCGACCCCCAGCCCGACGCCAACCCAGGAGCCCAGCGCCGAGCCAAGCATCGTCCCCACGCCGGCGCCGACCGCCGTCCCGTCCGCGAAGCCCACCTGCGTCCCGCCGAAGCCCAGCTGCGGCGATCCCGGGGATTAGCCGAACTAGACTTTCCCCGCAATGGAGCTGGCCGATCGCGTCCTGAAGGGTGACTCGCGCGCCCTCGCCAGGGCGATCAGCCTGGTCGAGCGTGACGACGCCGAGCTGCCCCAGCTGCTGTCGCAGCTGCAGCCCCACACGGGGCACGCCTACCTCGTCGGCATCACGGGCCCTCCCGGCAGCGGCAAGTCGACGCTGGTGGACGCGCTGATCGAGGTTCTGCGCGCCCGCGAGAAGACCGTCGGCGTGATCGCGGTCGACCCCAACAGCCCGTTCACCGGTGGGGCCGTCCTCGGCGACCGCGTGCGGATGCAGCGGCACGCGCTCGACCCGGGGGTGTACGTGCGCAGCATGGGCGCCCGCGGCCACCTCGGCGGGCTCGCCGGCGCCAGCCGCCAGGCCGCCCGCGTGCTCGACGCTTTCGGCCGCGACTTCATCCTCCTGGAGACGGTCGGCGTCGGCCAGTCGGAGCTGGAGGTCTCCAGCCTCTGCGACACGACCGTGCTGGTGCTCAACCCGCGGCAGGGCGACGAGATCCAGGCGCTCAAGGCCGGCATCCTCGAGATCGCGGATGTCTTTGTCGTCAACAAGGCGGACCTGCCCGGGGTCAACAGCGCCGTCAAGCAGCTGCAGCAGACGTACTCGGACGAGATGAAGGAGGGTGACTGGCTGCCCCCCATTGTCGAGACGATCGCCAGCCGGGGGGAGGGGATCGACAAGCTGCTCGACGCGGTCGAGGCCCACCGCGCCCACGTCAAGGCCAGTGGTGAGCTGGAGCAGAAGCGGCGCCGTCACCTGCGTGAGGAGACCCTCGACTTCGTCGCCGAGCGCGCCCGCCGGCGGGCCGAGAAAGCGCTGGCCAAAGGTACCGACATCGCCCGCCGGCTGGCCGAGGCGCCGCTCGCGGAGCTCGATCCCTATCGAATTGCGGGCGATATCATGGGCGCAGATGGCTAAGGTGGTAGCTCGCCCGGCGGACCGGGCCGGCTGGGAGGAGCGCTACCGCGGCGACGGCAGGTCGCCGCGCGACGCGAAGACGATCAGCGGCGTGCCGCTGGACCCGCTGTACGACCCTGACAGCCTGCCGCCGGGCCACTTCGAGACGAAGCAGGGCTATCCCGGCAGCTTCCCGTTCACCCGGGGGGTGTACCCCTCGATGTACCGGGACAAGCTCTGGACGATGCGGCAGTTCAGCGGCTTTGGCTCCGCGGCGGAGTCGAACGAGCGCTACAAGCTGCTGCTGTCGCAGGGCCAGCACGGCCTGTCGGTCGCCTTCGACATGCCCACCCTGATGGGGCGCGACTCTGACGACCCCCATTCGCTGGGCGAGGTCGGCCGGTGCGGTGTCGCCATCGACTCGCTGCAGGACATGGAGCGGCTGTTCGACGGCATCGACCCCGGGGAGATCACCACGTCGATGACGATCAACTCGCCCGCCGTGATCCTGCTCGCCATGTACATCGCGGTGGCGGAGAAGAAGGGGGTGTCGCGGGAGAAGCTCGGCGGCACGATCCAGAACGACATCCTCAAGGAGTACATCGCCCAGAAGGAGTACATCTTCCCGCCCCAGGCCTCGATGCGGCTCGCGGTTGACGTCATCGAGTTCTGCACCGAGAACATGCCCCGCTGGCACCCGGTTTCGATCAGTGGCTACCACATCCGCGAGGCGGGCTCCGACGCCCCGCAGGAGCTTGCCTTCACCCTCGCTGACGGCTTCGAGTACGTCCGCGCGACGGTCGAGCGCGGCATCCACGTCGACAGCTTCGCGCCCCGGCTGAGCTTCTTCTTCGACGCCCACATCGACTTCTTCGAGGAGATCGCCAAGTACCGCGCCGCCCGGCGGATCTACGCCACGGTCATGCGCGACAGGTTCGGCGCCCAGAACGAGAAGTCGATGCTGATGCGCTTCCACACCCAGACCGCCGGCGTCTCTCTGACCGGCGCACAGCCACTGAACAACGTCGCCCGGACGGCCATCGAGGCCCTCGCCGGGGTGCTCGGTGGAACGCAGTCGCTGCACACCAACGCGCTCGACGAGGTGCTGGCCCTGCCCACCGCCCAGGCCGCCAAGGTGGCGCTGCGGACGCAGCAGATCATCGCCTACGAGACCGGCGCCGGCGACGTCATCGACCCCCTCGGGGGCAGCTATTTCGTCGAGGCGCTGACCGACGAGATGGAGCGTCGCGCCTACGAGTATTTCGAGCGAATCGACGAGATCGGCGGCGTGGTGCCGGCGATCGAGGCCGGCTTCTTCCAGCGCGAGATCGCGGACGCCAGCTATCGCTTCGAGCAGCGCCTCAACCGCAACGACCGCATCATCGTCGGCCACAACGACTTCGTCGACGAGGACGAGGACGAGATCGAGGTCCTCAAGATCACGCAGGAGATGGAGGAGGAGCAGGCCGCGCGCGTGGCGGAGGTCAAGCGCACCCGCGATGGGACCGAGGTCAAGCGAACCCTGAGCGACCTCGAGGCCGCCGCGCGCAGGGAAGGCGAGAACCTGGTGGAGCCGATCCTGGCCGCCGTCAGGGCGTACGCCACCGAGGGCGAGATCATCGACGCCATGCATAACGTCTTCGGCGGCTACCGGGAGACCGCCGTCTTCTAACTCGTGCCCCGACGGAGCGCGGGGCAGTGGCCCGGACAGGCGGGGGGCGATGTTACTTTCCCCGCGGCCCCAGCGTTCTATCGGGCATGGTCGGAGTGTTGACGACGGGGGAGGTCAACTTGAGGAGCAGCTTCGAGGCTGTTTATGACGCGGAGGCCAGCGGGATACTGGCCTACCTGACGGCGACGCTGGGGGACCCAGCCGAGGCCGAGGACCTGGTGGCAGAGACCTTCCTGAAGGCGTGGCGCGAATGGCCGCGCTTTCGGGACCAGGGCAAGCCGGTGCGCAGCTGGCTCATCAGGATCGCCAGGAACCTCGCAATCGACCGCTGGAGAAGGATGCAGCGGACAGGACACCACGTGACCCTGCAGCCCGGGATGGGCCCGGCGCTGGCGGCCGAGGGCCGGACCGTGGACCGCCTGCAGCTGTTGGCGGCAGCCGCGCGCAGCCCGCGCGGGGATCGACACCTGCTGGCGCTTCGAGCCGCCGGCCTGTCATTCGCAGAGATGGCCGCCGACCTCGGCAAGACCGAGCCGGCGGCAAAGATGGCCTGGTATCGCGCCGCCGAGCGGATGCGGGCCCACCTGGAGCGCTGAGATGGCTGAATTCGACGACTTCCCCGACGAGATCCGCGAGCTGGATCGCATGCTGCGTGAGGCCGCCGCGCCCGACGCGGCCGGCGTCGCCCGGGCCCGGGCACGGGTGCGCCAGGGCATGACCTCCCCGGCTCCGCGCGCCGGCTGGTTGTCGGGAGCCATCGCGGCCCTGGGGTCGCGGCGCCTGGTGCCGGCGACCGCGGTGGCCTTCGGGCTGATCGCGGCCGTCTTCATCGCTGGCAACCTGGTGCGCACGCCCACGGTGCCGGCCCCGGCGAGCAGCGGGTCTCCGACGCCGCAACCAACCGGCTCGCCCGTGCCCATCTCCTGCGACACGGCGCCGGTCACGCCTTTCCGTGCCCTGGTGGCGCAGTTCGACCTGTCGTCCGGAAACGGCACCGGCACCCTTCTGTACGACCAGGCCACCCAGCGAGTTGTGTCGAGGTTCGACGCGGCCACCGATGGCCAACCGCGGTTTGTCGACGGCGGAGCTTTCACCTACATCGCGCCCACCGGCCTGGTGAGGCAGGGCACAGGACCTGGCAGCAAGCCCGCGACGCTGGTGGCGGGGCAGATCCTGTCGTACGCGTGGTCGCCGGGTGGCAAGGACCTGGCATACGTGCTTGGTATTTCGGGATCCCAGACCGTTGAGCTGTGGCTTCAGCGCCAGGGCTCGGCACCCGTTTCTCTCGGGCCAATCGGCACAGCCCAGGGGCGCGAGACCGGCCTGGACGACCAGCGGCTGATCGAATACTCGAGTGACGGGGCCTACTTTGCGGTGGTGGACACGAGCGTTGTTCCGGCCGCGCCCGTGCCCGGGCGCTCGGCGGGCCTTTTCCAGGTGCGTACCAATACCGGCCAGCTGATATATGAGAGGACACCAGCCGAGAGGGTGCCTTCCCAGGGCGCCATCCCGTCTGACAGCCAGGTGGTGTGGCGGCCGGGCACCCACGGCCTCTTCTTTGGGAATTTCAGTGGCGTGAACCTCCTCGATGCGGATTCCCGCGAGGTGAAGCCGTACCATCCCGGCCTGCGCTGGTACCAGCCCGTGATCTCGCCCGATGGATGCCGCATCGCCTACACCACGAGGGACGGCGACGCCATGGCACCCACCACCGTCATCGAAGACCTGCAGACGGGCTCAACCGTGACCGTGCCGGGCCATCGTTCCACCCTGGCCTTCCCTGCGCCCGGGCTCTTGTGGCTGGCCGAGGAGCAGCCCCAGTTCAGCGCCTTCAGCGGCGCGAGCCAGTACGAGCCCACAGGGGTGGTGACCTCCCGCAGCCTGGCGGGCGATGAGAAGGCCCTGCCCTTCCAGTACCGGGACACAAACAGCACGGGCTTCGAGACTCACCACGACATCGGCTCATAGCCCAGATCGCCGGTGGGCCGCCGCCATCGGGCCGGCAGCGCCACTAGACTTGTCGGGCTGTGAGCGAAACCAGCGGGCGCAAGATCAGGGTGCTGACGGCCAAGGTGGGCCTCGACGGCCACGACCGTGGCGTCAAGGTCATCAGCCGCGCCCTGCGTGACGCGGGCATCGAGGTCATCTACGCGGGGCTGCACCAGACGCCGGAGATGGTGGTCGAGGCGGCGCTGCAGGAGGACGTCGACGGCGTCGGCCTGAGCCTCCACTCGGGGGCGCACATGACCCTGATCCCCAAGGTGCTCAAGCTGCTGAAGGAGAAGGGCGCGGACGACATCGTGGTGTTCGGCGGCGGCATCATCCCCGAGGAGGACATCACCGAGCTCAAGAAGATGGGAGTGGCGGAGATCTTCACCCCGGGCACGCCGCTGCAGGAGATCATCGATTTCGTCAACGGCCAGTTCGCGGAGAAGGTCGGAGGCACCACCTGAGCGACCCCGCGATCCTGCCCTGGAAGCCCCGCGAGGAACTGGACGTCCCGCCCCAGTCGGTGGTGGCGGAGGACTTCTACCTGTCGGGCGACCTGTCGGTCCGGCTGGTCCCCGACGCCCCGGTGTTCATGGACGGCGGCGCGATGTTCGGGGTCATACCCAAGACGCTCTGGATCAAGCACAAGATCCCGGACGAGCGCAACCGCGTCCCGGTGGCCACCAACTGCCTCCTGGTGCAGGGCCCCCAGGGCTCCAGCCTGGTGGAGGGCGGCATCGGCGACAAGCACACCGAGAAGGAGCGCGACATCTTCGGCATCGCGGACGCCGGCCGGCTGAAGCGCGGCCTCAAGACGGCGGGGGTGGACCCGGAGGACATCGACCACGTCTTCCTCACCCACCTCCACTTCGACCACTGCGGCGCCGTCACCACCTTTGACGGCACCAGCTTCAAGCCCACCTTCCCCCGCGCCACCCACTTCGTCCAGCGCGCCGAGTACGAGGCCTTGCTCCACCCCGACCCGCGCAGCCGGGCGACGTACGTCATCGACAACCTCGAGGCGGTGCGGGAGGCGGGGCTGCTGGAGCTGGTCGACGGCGCCGCCGAGCCGGTGCCCGGCTTCGAGCTGCGCCCAACCCCCGGCCACACCGCCGGGCACCAGGTGGTGCTGGTGAAGGGCGGCGAGGGGACCTTCGCCTTCATGGGCGACCTGGTGCCATACACCACGCATTTCAAGACCAACTGGATCGCCGGCACGGACCTCGAGCCGCTGCGCTCGATGGAGACGAAGGAGACCTTCCTCGCCGAGGTCCGCGACCGCGGCTACATCGTCGTGCTGTACCACGAGCACCAGACGCCGGTTGGGCGCCTCAGCGCGGAGGGCTTCGAGCCCTTCTAGCCCTCGCTCGCCTCGTCGGCGCGCTGGACGAAGTGGGTGGCGCGGGGGAAGGTGGGCTTGAAGCTGGTGC
>JAXDLV010000135.1:0-14021 GCA_034666445.1 Chloroflexota bacterium
TGGTGGCGGCGGCGCTGGACCGCGACGGGCTCGACCTGGTCGACGGCGACATCGTGGTGATCGCCAGCAAGATCGCGTCCAAGTCGGAGGGCCGCCGCGCCGCCGACCTGCCGCCCTCGGCGCGGGCGCACGAGCTGGCAGGGGTCACCGGCTTCCCCGCGCCCGAGGTGGAGCTGATTCTCTCCGAGACCCGGGCGGTGCTGCGCGCCGCGCCCGGGGTCCTGGTGGTCGAGACCCACCACGGCTACATCTGCGCCAACGCCGGCGTCGACAGGAGCAACACCGGCGCGCCCTCCGGCGCCCTGCTGCTGCCCGCCGACGCCGACGCCACGGCCGCCCGGGTCCGCGACCAGCTGGCGACGCGCTACGGCGCCGCCTGCGCGGTGCTGGTCAGCGACACCTTTGGCCGCCCGTTCCGCAATGGCCTGGTCAACGTGGCGCTGGGGGTGGCGGGGATGGCGGCGATCCGCGACTACCGGGGCCAGGTCGACCCCGCCGGCCGCGTGCTCAAGGGCACCGAGCTCGCCGTCGCCGACGAGCTCTGCGCCGCCGCCGAGCTGGTGATGAACAAGCTCGACCGGGTGCCGGCGGCGCTGGTGCGCGGCTACCGCCACGTCCCCGGTGCGGGCCGGGGCGCCGACCTCCTCCGCGACCCCGCCACCGACCACTTCCGTTGAGGGCGCGTCCGGCGAGCCTCCGGGTGGCCGCCCTGAGCGGCGGCATCGGCGGCGTCAAGCTGGTGGAGGGCCTGCACGAGCTGGTGCCCGGCGATCGGCTGACGGCGATCTGCAACACCGGGGACGACCTCGAGCTGTGGGGGCTCCACGTCTGCCCCGACGTCGACACCGTGATGTACACCCTTGCGGGCCTGGCCGACCGCGACCGCGGCTGGGGGCTGGAGGGTGAGACGTGGCAGGGGCTTGACCTGCTGAAGCGCTACGGCGAGGAGGGCTGGTTCCAGCTCGGCGACCGCGACCTTGCCACCCACGTCCTGCGCAGCAGCCTGCTTCGCGACGGCAGGCGGCTGACCGAGGTGACGGCGGAGCTCTGCCGCCGGCTGGGCATCGGCTGCGCGGTCGTGCCCATGAGCGACGACCCGGTGCGGACCAGGGTGCTGACCCCGGACGGCCTGCTGGACTTCCAGGACTACTTCGTGCGCCGGCGCTTCGAACCGCCCGTGGAGGAGGTGCGCTTCGCGGGCGCCGACACCGCCCGCCCCAGCCCCGAAGCGGTTGCCGCGCTGCTGACGGCCGACGCCGTCGTGATCGCCCCCAGCAACCCCGTGGCCTCGATCGGGCCGATGCTGGCGATGGACGGCCTGGCCACCGCGCTACGCCAGGCGCCAGGTTTCCGGGTGGCGGTGTCGCCACTCATCGGCGACGAGGCAGTCAAAGGCCCGACGGTGGTGATGATGCGGAGCGCCGGCCTGCCGGTGTCGGCGCTGGGGGTGGCGAAGGCCTACGACAGCCTGGTCGACGGCATCGTCATCGACCGCGCCGACGCCGAGTCGCGCCCCGCGCTGGAGGCGCTCGGCCTCAAGGTGCTGGTCACCGACATCCTCATGGAGGGCTTCGAGGGGCGCCTCCGGCTGGCGGCCGAGGTGCTCGACTTCTGCCACGCCAATCCACGCCGCGCGCGATAGGTACGCTTGCCGGGATGGACGAGGCCACCTTCCGCAACGCCCTCGGGTACTTCGCCACCGGGGTCTCGGTGGTGACCATGAGCGACCCTGGAGGGGAGGTTGGGGGCTTCACCGCGAACTCGTTCACATCGGTTTCGCTCGATCCCCCGCTGGTGCTGGTGTGCGTCGACAAGGCGATCTCCAGCCACCCCACGATGGAGGCTGCGCCGGGGTTCGTGGTCAACATCCTGAGCGACCAGCAGGAGGAGCTGGCGCGGCGCTTCGCCACGCCGGACATCGACAAGCTGGCGGGGATCGCCACCTCTGACGGGCCGTTCGGCGCGCCCCGCATCGACGGGTGCCTGGCGTATGTCGTGGCCCGCAGCCACTCGCGGCACGACGGCGGCGACCACACCATCTTCGTCGGCGAGGTGACCGACACCGAGGTCGGCGAAGGCATGCCCCTGCTCTTCTACCGGGGCATGTACGGGCTGCCCGGCACCGTTCGCGCCGGCTGACGCGGGTTGGCCTGGTTCGAAGCCTTCTCCGAGGAGGCGTGCGCGCAGCTGGACAGCATCTCGCGGTTCGTCTACGTCCAGGAGCCGGCGCCGTCGGCGACCGACGAGCAGCTGCTGGCGATCTGCCAGGCGGTCAACGCCGCCGGGCCCGAGCGGGGCAGGGCCTTCGCCGAACAGCTCAACGAGCACCGGCGGGTGATCATCGGGATGTTCGGCTCGCGCGCGCCGACCCTGGTCCTCGGCCCCGACCGGGCCGATGAGGAGCGCCAGGAGCTGCTGGCCTGCGGCCTCGTCGCGGAGGCGCTGGCCAACCTCGGCTACCCGGACTTCCGCGACGTGCTGGTGGGCCTCGCCCTCCACCACGAGTGCGCCCGCCGCCTCAAGCTCGACCCCAGCGAAGTCTTTGACGACGCCGCCCGCTACGCCGACGAGGAGACCGCCGCCCTGATGCGGATCTTCGGGCGGCGGCGCGACGTCACGCTGCAGCGCTTCGGCTGGCGTGAGATCCCGACGCCCGGCGGCCCGAGGTTCGAGCCGGTCTGAGCTCCCCGGGCCGCTAGCGGCCCGGCGTGGCTAGTGGCTGCAGCCGCCCCCGCAGGCGTGGGCGTCGCCGCCGCCCTTGGCCGACTCGAAGCTGTGGCCGCAGCCGCAGCTGGAAACGGCGTTGGGGTTGAGCACGGTGAAGCCGGCGCCCATCAGGGAGTCCAGGTAGTCCACCTTGGCGCCCAGGAGGTGCTGCGCCGAGTAGCTGTCGACGATGACCTTGAGTCCCTGGGCCTCGCTGACGACGTCGTCGTCGAGGGGGGCGTCGTCCAGCGCCATGCCATACGAGAAGCCGGAGCACCCGCCGGGCTGCACCCAGACGCGGAGGCCAAGGGCGGGGTTGCCCTTCCTCTCGATCATGGTGCGCAGCTGTCCTTCGGCGGCGTCGGTGAGACTGATCAGCTGGGTGTCGATGGCCATCTGGTGAAACCCTCCGTGGGCGGTGGCGCGAACTCGCGGTGAACTCACGTCGAATATAGCATCCGGCCTCGGCGCCGGGAACCCGCCTAGAATCGCCGCCGTGACCTGGTTCCTGGCGCTGAAGTACCTGCACGTGGTGTTCGCCATCGCCGCGGTGGGGGCCAACATGACCTACGCCGTCTGGGGCGCGCTGGCCAAGCGCGACAAGCAGCACCTCGGCTTCGCCCTGCGCGGCATCAAGTTCCTCGACGACCGCGTCGCCAACCCCGCCTACGCCGGCCTGTTCGTCACCGGCCTGGCGATGGTCTGGGTCGGCGGCATCGACCCCCGGGCGACGCTGTTCGTCCAGGTGGGCTTCTTCGGCTTCATCGCCGTCGCCCTGGTGGCGGCGCTGCTCTACTCGCCGACACTGAAGCGGCAGATCGCGACCGTGGAGTCCGACGGGTGGGACTCCCCCGCCTACCTCGCCCTCGACCGGCGCAGCACCATCCTCGGTATCGTGCTCGCGGTACTGGTGCTGGTGATCGTTCTCTTCATGGTGGTCAAGCCCAGCTTCTGATCCCGCCTCCCCGGCCCGGGCCGGCGCTCGGGGGCGGGTTTAGCATTGAAGCTCACCATGGCCGCCGATTCCGCACACCCAGACGCTGGTCCGCCGACCGACCTGCCGCTCAACGAGCGGGGCCAGCAGTTCATCGAGCTGCTGCGCCAGAAGATCGTGCTCCTAGACGGCGCCCAGGGCACCTACCTGCAGGGTTGCGACCTCACCGCCGAGGACTTCGGCGGCCCCGACCTGGAGGGCTGCAACGAGTACCTGGTGGTCACCCGCCCAGAGGTCGTGAAGGGCATGCACCGGGCGTACTACGAGGCCGGTTCCGACATGGTCGGCACCGACACCTTCGGCAGCACCCCGCTGGTGCTGGGCGAGTACGGGCTCAAGGACCGCGCCGAGGAGATCAGCGAGACCGCCGCCCGGCTGGCCCGCGAGGTGGCCGCGGAATTCGGCCCTGACCGCTTCGTGGCGGGCTCGATGGGGCCCACGACGAAGGCGATCAGCGTGACCGGCGGGATCACGTTCCCCGAGCTGAGTGAGCACTACCGCGTCCAGGCGCTGGGCCTGCTCAAGGGCGGCGCCGACACCCTGCTGCTGGAGACCTCCCAGGACACGCGCAACGTGAAGGCCGGGATCATCGGCACCTGGGCGGCGTTCCGGGAGGTCGGCTTCCGGGTCCCGCTGATGCTGTCGGGGACGATCGAGCCCATGGGCACGATGCTCGCCGGCCAGGGCGTCGACGCCTTCTACACCTCGGTGGAGCACGCGGCGATGACCACCATCGGGCTCAACTGCGCCACCGGGCCGGAGTTCATGACCGACCACCTGCGCACCCTCAGCGCGATGGCCGGCTGCTTCGTATCCTGCTACCCCAACGCCGGCCTGCCCGATGAGCTGGGCCAGTACTCGGAGACCCCCGAGATGATGGCCACCACCCTGGGCCGCTTTGCGGAGGCCGGCTGGCTCAACCTGGTGGGCGGCTGCTGCGGCACCACCCCGGAGTACATCCGCCAGATCGGCGCCGCCGTTGCCGGCGCCCGACCGCGAGCGCTGCCGGCGGAGTCCCGGCCGACGCACGTCAGCGGGATCGACTACCTCGAGGTCGAGGAGGACGCCCGACCGCTGATCATTGGTGAGCGCACCAACGTCATCGGCAGCCGCAAGTTCAAGCGGCTGATCGAGGGCGGGGGCTACGAGGAGGCCGCCGAGATCGCCCGCGCCCAGGTCCGCGCCGGGGCCCACCTCGTGGACGTGTGCCTGAGCAACCCCGATCGCGACGAGGTTGAGGACATCAAGGCCTTCCTCGAGGTGGCCGTCAAGATGGTCAAGGTGCCGCTGGTGATCGACGCCACCGACGTGCGCGTCTACGAGGCGGCCCTCCCCTACTCCCAGGGCAAGGTGATCCTGAACAGCGTCAACCTCGAGGACGGCGAGAAGCGCTTCCAGCAGGTCACGCCGCTGGCGCGGCAGTACGGCGCCGCGCTGGTGGTCGGCTGCATCGACGAGAAGGGCCAGGCGATCACCACCGAGAACAAGCTCAAGGTGGCGGAGCGCAGCCACCAGCTGCTGACCGAGAAGTACGGCGTCAGGCCAGAGGACATCATCTGGGACCCCCTGGTCTTCCCCGCCGCCACCGGTGACGACAACTACCGCGCCTCCGCCCCCCACACCATTAATGCCGTCACCGAGCTGAAGGGGCGCTTCCCCGGGACGCGCACCGTGCTGGGCATCAGCAACGTCAGCTTCGGGTTGCCCGAGGCCGGCCGGGAGGTGCTCAACAGCGTCTACCTCTACCACGCCACTAAGGCCGGCCTGGACTTCGCCATCGTCAGCTCCGAGAAGCTGGTGCGCTACGGGACCATCCCCGAGGAGGAGCGCCGGCTCTGCGACGACGTGCTGTTCCGCGGCAGCGACGAGGACATCGCCACCTTCACGGCCAGGTTCCGCGAGCGCAAGCCGCAGCAGGGCATCCAGATGGACACGCTGCCGATCGACGAGCGGATTGCCAGTTACATCGTCCAGGGCACCAAGGAGGGATTGATCCCGGACCTGGAGGAGAAGCGCGTCAAGGAGGGCCTGGCGCCGCTGGAGATCATCAACGGCCCGCTCATGAAGGGCATGGACGAGGTCGGCCGCCTGTTCGCCGGCAACGAGCTGATCGTGGCCGAGGTGCTGCAGTCGGCGGAGGCGATGAAGGCCGCGGTCGCGCACCTCGAGCAGTTCATGGAGAAGGAGACGACTTCGAAGCGGGGCAAGCTCCTGCTCGCCACCGTCAAGGGCGACGTCCACGACATCGGCAAGAACCTGGTCGAGATCATCCTGTCCAACAACGGCTACGACGTGGTCAACCTCGGCATCAAGGTCGCGCCCGAGGCCCTGATCGCCGCGGTCAAGGAGCACAAGCCCGACTTCATCGGGCTGAGCGGGCTGCTGGTCAAGTCGGCGCAGCAGATGGTCGTCACCGCGGAGGACCTGAAGGCCGCCGGGGTCGACCTGCCGCTGCTGGTCGGCGGGGCGGCGTTGACACCCAACTTCACCTACCGCCGGATCCTCCCCAGCTACTCCACCGTGGTGGCCTACGCCAAGGACGCGATGGAGGGGCTGGACCTGGCCAACCGGCTGACCCAGCCCGGCGGCCGCGAGGCCCTCGCGGAGCTGGCGGCGGAGCGTGCCGCCAAGCTCACGGCGCTGGCCGACAGCAAGCCGAAGGTCGAGGTGAAGCCCGCCGGAACCGACCGCTCACCGGCGATAGAGGTGGTGCCAGCACGGCCGGCGCCCGACCTCGACCGCCACGAGCTGGCGGTCCGGTTGGGCGACACCTGGCCCTACCTCAACGAGCAGATGCTGTTCGGGCGGCACCTCGGCCTGGGTGGCAACGTCGGCCGCCTCCGCGACGCGGGCGACGAGAAATACCTGAAGCTGAAGGCCATCGTCGACGACGCCAAGAAGCGCGCCGAGGGCGGCTGGCTCCGGGCGCGCGGCGTCTACCAGTACTTCCTCGCGAGCAGCGAGGGCAATGACCTCATCGTTTACGGCGCACCCGACAACGGCAGCGGAGCGCGGGGCCCCGAGCTGGAGCGCTTCACCTTCCCCCGCCAGGCCACGGGCGACCAGCTCTGCCTCAGCGATTTCGTCGCGCCCGTGGGCCAGCCGCCGGACAGCATCGCCCTGTTCGTCACAAGCTGCGGAGCAGGGGTGCGTAAGCTGGGTGACGAGTTGAAGGAGAAGGGCGAGTACGTCCTCTCGCAGACCATCCAGGCGCTGGCCATCGAGACCGCCGAAGCGTTTGCCGAGAAGCTGCACCACGACCTGCGGCGGGGCTGGGGCATCGAGGACCCCGCCGACCTGACGATGGCGGACATCCACAAGGCCCGCTACCAGGGCATCCGGGTGAGCTTCGGCTACCCCGCCTGCCCCGAGCTGGCGGACCAGGAGAAGCTCTGGAAGCTGCTGCGCCCCGAGACGGTCGGCGTTGAGCTGACCGACGGCTACATGATGGATCCGGAGGCCAGCGTATCCGCGCTGGTGTTCCACCACCCCCAGGCCCGCTACTTCGGCGTCGGCGTCGCCGAGGAGGAGCTGCAGCCCGCCTGACGAGGTGGTGGTGGCCGCCGCCACCGGTGCGGCCTGCACCCTTCAACCAACGGCCCGTGGCGGGCAAGAATGCGGATATGACAGGCCTTCTCCGAGTCGCCGCGGTGGCGCTGGCCGCGCTCGGCGCCGCGACGGTGCTCGGCGCCGACGTGATGAGCTTCACCACTCCCGGCGGCGCCGGCAGCCCGGACACCAACCTGAACCCGTTCTTCGCAACCAACGCCCTGCCAATGGCGGCGCTCCTGGGGGTCGGGCTGCTGCTGTCGCTGCGGCTGCCCCGCAACCCGGTGGGCTGGCTCCTCAGCGCCAGCGTGCTCGCGCTGTCGTTCCTGCTGTTGGGCGCCGTGTACTCATCGCGGCTGGACTTCGCGCACGACCTCCCGACCTGGCCGCAGCTCCCCCTCCTGTTCCTCACCACGACGGGCTGGTCAACCAGCTTCCCGACGCTGCTCGTATTGCTCCCGCTGCTGTTCCCGGACGGGCACCTCGTGTCCCGTCGCTGGCGCGTCGCGGTCTGGCTGACGCTGGCGACGATGGCCTTCACGATCACCACCACCCTCCTGGCCAGCATCGCGGAGGGACCTGACGCCAACACCGCAAGCGCGGTCGCTCCGACGCTGACTACCTACGAGCAGGTCATGGGCACGCTCAACGGCCCCGTCTCCGGCGTGTTCATGCTGGCCCTGATCATCGCCGCGGTGGCATCGCTGGTGGTTCGCTACCGGCGGGCGGGACCCGACCTCCGCCACCAGCTGAAGTGGTTCGTGGCGGCGATGGCGGTGGCGGGTGTGGGGGTGATCCCGCAGTTCGCGGGGAGCAACGACGCACTCAGCGGGCTGACCCTCACGATCGGTTTCACCGTGGTTCCCGTGAGCATCGCGGTCGCGGTGCTGCGCTACCGCCTCTACGACATCGACGTCGTCATCAGCCGCGCCCTCGTCTACGGTTCGCTGGCGGCCTTCATCACGACGGTCTACGTAGGCATCGTGGTGGGAGTGGGCGCCCTCGTCGGCAGCGGGGCCCATCCGAACCTGGTCCTCTCCATCATCGCGACCGCAATCGTGGCGGTGGCCTTCCAGCCGGTTCGCGAGCAGCTGAACCGGGTCGCCAACCGGCTTGTCTATGGCAAACGAGCCACCCCGTACGAGGTCCTCTCACGGTTCTCGGAGCGTGTCGCGGAGACCTATGCCGCCGGCGAGGCATTGCCGCGGATGGCGCGCATCCTGGCCGAGGGTACCGGGGCGGAGAGGGCGGCCGTGTGGCTGCGGGCCGGCTCGGTCCTGCGGCAGGCGGCCGGGTGGCCCGAGCAGGATGGCGCGCGGCCGGCCGAGGTCGGCGTCACGGGCCAGCTGCTGCCCAACCTCGACGGCACCCAGGCCGTCGCGGTTCGACACCAGGGCGAGCTGCTCGGCGCTTTCACGGTTACCAAGCGTCCCGGCGAGGTGCTGACCCCTATCGAGTCGAAGCTGCTTGACGACCTCGCCCACCAGGCCGGCCTGGTGCTGAAGAACGTCGGCCTCACGGCCGAGCTGCTGGCGCGTGTCGACGAGCTGCGCCACTCGCGCCAGCGGCTGGTGGCGGCGCAGGACGAGGAGCGCCGGCGCCTCGAGCGCAACCTGCACGACGGGGCCCAGCAGAACCTGGTGGCGCTGAAGGTGAAGCTGGGGCTGGCGGAGGCCCTGACGGCGAAGGACCCATCCAGGGCAAAGGAGCTCGTGGCGCAATTGAAGGGGGACGCGGACGAGGCACTGGAGACCCTCCGCGACCTGGCCCGCGGGATATACCCGCCCCTGCTCGCGGACAAGGGTCTCGCGGCGGCCCTCGGAGCGCAGGCCAGGAAGGCGACGATACCGGTGGTCGTCGAGACCGAGGACACGGGTCGTCACCCGCAGGACATCGAGGCAGCGGTGTACTTCTGCGTCCTGGAGGCCATGCAGAACACGCAGAAGTACGCCGGCGCGACCGGGGCGGTGATTCGCCTCGCCATCGATGGCGCCAACCTGAGGTTCGAGGTCGAGGACAACGGGTCCGGCTTCGACGCCGCCACGACGCCGCGTGGCGCGGGGCTTGGCAACATGGCGGATCGCCTCGACGCGTTGGGCGGCGGCGTGGCGGTCGACTCGGCCCCAGGCGGCGGCACCTGCGTCAGGGGTTGGTTGCCGCTGGAAATGGCGGTTCCCAAACTGGTACCCGCGGGCGTTATCGCGGAGGCATGAGGTGACGCGCTGGTGGTCTCGCGCATCCAGGCCGGCCGCCGTCGGGATGGCGGGCGTCCTGGCACTCGGCGTGGTCGGCAACCTGGCCCTCGGGATCACGATGCCGCCGGAGGTGCCTGCCTTCGACGCGACCTCCGGGTCGCTCTTCGCGTACCTGCTGCCATTTGGGGCAACCGCCGCGATCGCGGTGCTGCTCGCCCTCAAGCGGCCGGGCAACCCTGTCGGGTGGCTCCTGGGTCTGCTGATATTCGCCTTCTTCCTCGGCGGCATCAGCCAGGACTACCTGTTCCACTGGTTGTACGTGCCCGACCTGCCGCCTGGCGGCGTCGTGCCCCTGGCGCTGGTATCCAGCGCCGTCTCGTCGGTAATCCCGTCGGCGCTGATCCTTCTCACGCTGGTATTCCCCGACGGCCACCTCCTGTCCCGACGGTGGCGGCCGGTCGTCTGGCTGACCGTCGCCTACACCGTCATGGGAGCGACCTCGCTGCTGGACCCGACCGTGATCGGCGACGGTCACCGGGTGGTGGCCAACCCGGTCGCATTGCCAGGTGGCCACGACCTCCTGGCGACGCTGAACAACGCGGGGCTGTACATATTCGTGGCACTGATGGCGCTGTCGCTCGCCTCGCTCGGCCTCCGGTATCGCGGGGCGACCTCCGACCTACGCCACCAGGTGAAGTGGTTCCTCGCCGGGTCGGTGGTTGTTGTGCTCGGGATCGTGGTCGCCAGCGCGACCTCAGAGTCATCGACCTGGGCGACGCCGGCGCCGATAATCGCGTCCACGATCGGCTTCTCCGCGCTGCCCATCGCCCTGGGCATCGCGGTCCTCAGGTTCCGCCTGTACGACATCGACGTCGTGATCAGCCGGGCGCTGGTCTACGGCGCGCTGGCGCTCATGATCACCGCCGTCTACGTTGCCATCGTGGTGGGCATCGGGACCACGATCGGAGCGGGGAACGGCTCCAGCCTGGTCCTGTCGATCGTGGCCACCGCCATCGTGGCGGTGGCGTTCCAGCCAGTCCGCGAGCGCCTCCAGAAGGTCGCCAACCGGCTCGTATACGGCAAGCGCGCGACCCCCTACGAACTGCTCAGTGAGCTCTCCGAACGCGTCGCCGAGTCGATGGCCGCCGAGGACGTCCTACCCCGCATGGCTGAGGCGCTTCGCGCAGGGACGGGCGCAGAGGGCGCGACTGTCTGGATGCGCAGTGGAGGCGAATTGCGTCCGATGGCGACGGCTCCGGATGACTTCGTCGGGTACGAACCGCTGCCCCTGCCCGGCAGCGGGCTGCCCGCGTTTCCCGGCGAACCAGCGGCGGCCGCGGTGAGCCACCAGGACCAGCTCCTGGGAGCGCTGACGGTGAGCAAGCGCCGGGGCGAATCCCTGACCCCGCTCGAGGCGAAGCTGGTCGGGGACCTGGCGGCGCAGGCCGGGCTGGTTCTTGAGAACGTCGGCCTCACAGCGCAGCTGCTGGCCCGCCTCGAGGATCTCCGCGCCTCACGTCAGCGCGTCGTTGCCGCCCAGGACGAGGAGCGCCGCCGACTCGAGCGCAACCTGCACGACGGCGCCCAGCAGAACCTGGTGGCGCTCAAGGTCAAGCTCGGCCTGGCCGAGGCCTTCGCGGACAAGGACCCCGCGAAGACCCGCGAGCTGCTCGGCCAGGTCAAGGCCGATACCGACGAGGCGCTTGAAACCCTCCGCGACCTGGCCCGCGGCATCTATCCGCCCCTGCTCGCGGACCGAGGACTGGTGGCGGCGATCGAGGGGCAGGCGCGCAAGGCCACGGTGCCGGTGTCGGTGGACGCGGAGGGCGTGGGTCGGTATCCGCAGGAGGTCGAGGCGGCGGTCTACTTCTGCGTGCTCGAGGCGTTGCAGAACGTTCAGAAGTACGCCGGCGCCGCCTCGGCCACGGTCCGGCTTCGCCTGGCCGGCGACGAGCTCCACTTCGAGGTGGAGGACGACGGCGCGGGCTTCGACGCCGCCACCGTCGAGCGAGGCGCCGGCCTGACCAACATGGCCGACCGGATCGACGCCCTGGGGGGAACGCTGGTGATCGCCTCGACCCCCGGGCGCGGGTCGAGGGTCGAGGGCTCACTCCCGCTGGGCGTCACGGTGCCCGCGTGACCGCGCGGGTAGAGGCCAGGGCGACGGCGCCGGTCCGCGTGGCCGCGTGGGCGCTGGCGGCGGTGATCGTGGCGCTGGCGGTCGCCTACGCCGTCCTCTACCTTCTGATCCTCAGCTACCCCTTCGACCCCTACGGCTTCCCCGGGGCGATCGGTATCTTCTCGGTGACCGCGGCGATCATCGGCGCGTTGATCGCGTCCCGCCATCCTCGCAACGGTGTCGGCTGGGTGCTGCTGGCCGCGAGCCTGTGCCTCGGGCTGACCGCGACCGTGCAGGTGTACGCCATCCGGACGTACTTTGTCGCGCCCGGGAGCCTCCCCGCCGGCTGGCTCGCAGCGTGGCTGGGCTCGTGGCTCTGGGCCGCCGGGGTCCCGATCATCGCGATCTTCCTACCCCTGCTCTTCCCGGACAGCCGGCTCGACGGCTGGCTGGCGCGCCTGCTCTTCGCCTTTGCGGTGCTGGGGACGGTCGCCCTCGCCGGTGGGCTGGCGATGCTCACCTTCCCCTACGACGGCGTCGCCGAGATCGGGCCCGACGCACAGCTGATCGGCAGCCATTCCATCGCCCGCTTCCCGGCCTTCGGTGTCATCTACTCCGTCCTGCCACTGGGCGCCTTCGGCGCGCTGCTCCGCCTTGGCCTCAGGCTGCGGCAGTCCACCGGCGAGCAGCGCCAGCAGTTCAAGTGGTTCGCCTACGCGTGCGCGATAGTGGCGCTCGGGCTCCTGGTGAGCTCGATCGGCAACTTCTCACCGGGCCGCGGCACCGCCACCAGCACCGACCTGCTCGGGCGGGCGTCGGCGGCGATCCTGGTCGGGTCCCTGCTGGCGATCCCCATCGGCGCCGGCATCGCCATCCTGCGCTACCGCCTCTACGACATCGACGTCGTCATCAGCCGCACGATCGTCTACGGCGCACTCGCGGTGATGATCACCGCCACCTACGTCGGCATCGTGGTCGGGATCGGCACCCTCGTCGGGACCGCGGGACAGAACAACGTGCTCCTCAGCATCGTCGCCACCGCCGTCGTCGCGGTGGCCTTCCAGCCCCTGCGCGGCCGGCTCCAGCGGGTCGCCAACCGCGTGGTGTACGGCCGGCGCGCCACCCCGTACGAGGTGCTCACCGCCTTCAGTGAGGGCGTCGCCGAGACGTATGCCGGCGAGGACGTCCTCGACCGCATGGCGCGGCTCCTCGCTGACGCGACCGAGGCGGACCAGGCGCTGGTCTGGATCAGGGTGGGCGATTACCTGCGCCCGGCGGCGGCGGCACCCGACAGGTCACTACCGGCGGAGGTGTACGACGTGAACGGCCATGACCTCCCCGAGCTGGGTCGCAACGCCGTCGCGGTGCGCGAGCGGGGCGAGCTGCTGGGCGCGCTGACGGTGGCCAGGTCGCGCGCCGACGCATTGACCCCGGTGGAGTCGAAGCTCCTGGCGGACCTCGCCCTGCAGGCGGGTCTTGTGCTCCGTAACGCCGGCCTCGCCGAGGCGCTCAAGCTCCGGCTGGACGACCTGCGGGAGAGCCGGCAGCGCCTGGTTGCGGCGCAGGACGCGGAGCGCCGGCGACTGGAACGCAACCTCCACGACGGCGCCCAGCAGAACCTGGTGGCGCTGAAGGTCAAGCTCGGCCTGGCGAAGGCGCTGTCGGCCAGGGACCCGGCGAAGACGGCCGAGCTGCTCGAGCAGATGGCGACCGAGACCGACGACGCCATCGAGACGCTGCGGGACCTGGCGCGCGGGATCTACCCACCGCTCCTGGCCGACAAGGGCCTGGCCGCCGCCCTGAACAGCCAGGCGCGCAAGGCCACGCTCCCGGTGACCGTCGACGCCGACGGCGTGGGCCGCTACCCGCAGGAGGTCGAGGCGGCGATCTACTTCTGCGCCCTTGAGGCGCTCCAGAACGTGCAGAAGTACGCCGGCGCCTCGCAGGCGACGGTCCGGTTGCGCCAGGCCGGCGGGGAGCTGAGCTTCGAGGTCGAGGACGACGGCGACGGCTTCGACGCCGCGACGGTTCAGCTCGGCTCGGGAATCACCAACATGGGCGATCGTCTCGACGCGCTCGGCGGCGACCTGGTGGTGGACTCGACCCCGGGTCGCGGTACCCGCCTCCGGGGCGTGCTGCCGGCACCGAGCACGGCGTCCTGAATCCCGCGCACCACCGCCGCCACTCGCGCTTCGCGGTGGTCAGCTGGTTCCAGCTCCTCGGCGGCGCCGCCGTGGCGGAGTTCCTGCTGCTCGCCGTGGTTGGCGTCTCGCTCGCCGACCCTGAGACGATCGCGTTCGCAGGAGTGGTGGCGGTGGCCACGGCGTGGTCGACGTGGCGGCGCAGCCTGCTGCCCCTTCTGGTCCGCGCGCTGGTCTTCGCGGATGTCGCCATTTTCATGACGCCGGCGGCGGCCGCCAACCTGGCCGCCCGGGAGCAGGTCGGCGCGGTCCTGCCG
>JAXDLV010000136.1:0-16546 GCA_034666445.1 Chloroflexota bacterium
AGCCGGGGAGAGATTCGAAAGAAGCACGCCGAGGGAACCGCGCCGCGCTAATCTGCAGTCGTTATTCAGCCCGGAGTGTCAAGGAGCTACCGAAGGTCGTCCGTCAAGTAGCTACCGAAGCTCTATATCGGCTCCACCTTCAAAATTTTTCCTGTCAGGCTGGGCCCGTGGCAGAGGGCAGCACGTTCCCGGCGGCCGGCATGGAGCTGACCAACATCCTGGTGGTCTCCGACCTCGCCCGGTCGGTCGCCTGGTACCGGGACGTGCTCAGCGCCGAGCTGACCGGCGAGTACGGTGGGACGTCGGCGGTGTTCAACTTCCAGGGCGCCTGGCTGCTGGTGGTCACCGGTGGGGGTGAGACGGAGGACAAGCCGGGGACCGAGTTCGCGCCGCCGGCTGACCCCGCTCGCATCAGCCACAGCATCACGATCCGGGTACCCGACTGTCGCGCGGCCTACGAGACGCTGAAGGCCCGCGGTGCGGAGTTCCTGGCCGAGCCCCACGACTGGGGCTGGGAGGTGCGCGCATTCTTCCGCGACCCCGACGGGCACCTGTTCGAGGTCAGCGAGGCGCGCCGCGGCTGAGACCGGCGTTCGGCGCTAGTAGGATCGCCAACATGGGCGGGGAGCTCGGGGTGGTGAGGTTCGTGTCCGGCTGGCGACGCCTGTCGCGGCCGGGCATCTCTGTTGGCGTGGCGTGCGTCGCGCTGCTGGTCGCCGCCACCCCCGGCACCCCGGCGCCGGCGCCGGCTTCGCCGACCCCGTACGCGCGACCGGCCACCCACCTGCCGGCGGCGCCGGTGCGAGACTTCATGGCCCAGGCGGCGGTCGCCGCCGTGGGCGACCGCAACGCCGCCGCCCAGGCCGCCCCCGCGGGCGAGATCTCGGACAACGTCGAGTTCCTCTCCAACCTGCCCGAGCTGGAGACGGCGATCTCCGCCGCCTTCATCGACGACATCGCCTACGTCTCGACGGTCACGGGGCTCTACAGCGTCGACATCAGCGACCCCGCCAACCCGGTGCTGGTGGGCGCGGCGCCGCAGTTCATCTGGGAGAACGAGCACATGACCGCGGACCCCGTCCGCAAGCGCGTGTTCATCACGCGCGACCCCCGTGGCTATACCAGCCCCGCCACCAGCGGCGGCACGTTCCCTGAGGGCGCGGTTGAGATCTACGACGTCAGCAACCCCGCTGCGATGCTCCTGGTGGGCTACGTCCGGCTGCCGGCGGGCCACACCTCGACCTGTCTCGGCAACTGCGACTACCTCTGGACCATGGGGCCGGCGTCGGGCAGCTTCAACCCCCCGGACTGGCACGGCCGCCCGGTGTTCGGGACCGACATCACCAACGCCCTGACGCCGGTGGACTGCCCTGGTCCGCTGGACCTCAATTCCAACGACGGCGTGACCGACTACGCCCACAGCGTCGACCCCGATGCCAACGGCGTCGCCTGGGTCTCCGGCCGTGGGCACGTCCGCGGGTTCTGGGTCGAGGGTGATCACCTCAACCCGGTCACCGGCAACGTCGAAACGGCGACGCCGTGCGCGCCGATCCCCTACGGCGGTGGCGGGACCAACGAGGGCAATGCCAACGAGGGCATCATGCACAACTCGTTCCACAACCTGACCGCGTCGGTCGACGGGCGGGCGGGTGACGTGGTGATGGCCACCGAGGAGGACGTCACCAGCAACTGCGACCTCGCCGGGCGTTTCATGACCTTCGACATCGGGGGCTCCTACCAGGGCCAGGGCTGGATCAACACCGACCAGACCCACTTTCGCATCCCCTCCCTCGGCTACTGGACCCCGGAGGGGCAGCCCGGCAGCAGCGGGTGCGACTCCGCCCACTGGTTCACTGACCGCGGCGACGCGCTGGTGGCGATCGCGTTCTACAGCCAGGGCACACGGTTGCTCGACGTCAGCAACCCCCGCGACATCCGCCAGGTCGGCTATTACGTGCCCACCTCGACCAACAGCTGGGCGGCGTACTGGCGCCCCCAGAACCTGGTGGTGGTGACCGACTTCGGCCGGGGCCTGGACATCTTCCGCTACCACGATGAGGTGAGCGTCCCGGTGGGTCCCCCGTCGGTGCGCCAGCCCCCGGCGGCGGCCGCTGTGGCTCCTGCTGAGGCGCCCGCCGGCGACGGCGGCGCGGGCGGGGGAGGCCTGCCCAACACGGCCGGGTTCCCTCGCGGCGCCGCGCTGGCGATCGGTGCCGCGGCGCTGCTGCTGGTCGCGGTTGGCGCCGGCCTGCCGCGGAGGCGGCGGGAGGTTTAAACAGATCTCGCCCCGCCGGTCACCCGGCGAGGCGAGATGAGCTTCGGCGTGCTAGCGGTGCTTGCCCCAGTACCAGTTGGTGGTACGCGTGCCCGAGGTGCCCGAGTGGTCACCCGAGCAGTGGTGCCCCGCGCCGGCGTCCTCGGCAGCCTCTTCCTCGGCTGTCTCGTTGGCCTCGTGCGCAGGGTCCTCGTTGGAGCCGTGCAGCTTCGACTTGAAGGCCGCGGGCTTGGTGGCCGCGGCGTTCGCCGCCGCCGCGGCGGCAGCTGCCTTAGCGGCATCAGCGGCCGCGCGGGCCTCCGCGGCAGCCTTGGCCGCAGCCTCAGCTTCGGCCGCGGCTCGCGCCGCCGCTTCCGCCTTGGCCTGGGCGATCTTCTCGAGCATCGCGGCCTGGAACTCGGCCCTGGCCGCGGCCTCGGCGGCCGACTGGGCGGCGGATTCCTGCGCGGCGGTGGCGCCAAAGTGGGCGCTGGCGGTGGTCGGCGCCACCCCCAGAGTGCCGACCGTTACGGCGCTCATGAGCAGGCCTATGAGCGTCGCGGGTGGAAAGAGCTTCCTTCGTCGACTCAATTCGCTTCCTCCTGTCGATGGATGGTCCGACGGGATTGGGAGGGCACCACGCCTCGCCTCAGGGCGGGGTTGTGCATGGAAGGACTCAGGTAACGTTAGCGTAACGTCCCCACTTTTTGCAGACCCGTATATGCTCCCAGCGTGATCGATAAATTCGACGCCCTCGCGACCGAGGTGCTGGCCTTGTTGGACTCCCGCGAGATCATCTTGAGCCTGGTTCGCGGGACCGCCGACCTCGTGGATGCCGACCGCTGCACCCTCACCAGCGTCGACCAGCACGTCCTCCGGGTGGAGGCCAGCTACGAGCCCAGGTCTGGCAGCCCGTCCTTCGTGGGCCAGGAATACGAGCTCAGCTGGCTGGACTCCCAGCCGTCCCTGAAAGAGGCGATCGAGGAGCAGCGGATCGTCCTGTCCGGCGGCTTTCTCACCGTCGCCAGGACCGACCCCGACCTGACCCCGCACCTGGTGGACATCCGGCACACCGCTACGGTGCCGCTGCTGACCGGCGACGAGGTGACCGCGGTGCTGATCCTGAGCCGGCGCGAAGATCGGCCCTTCAGCATCGCCGAGCTCGAGCCGCTGCAGCGGCTGGGCATGATGGCGCTCCTGGCGCTGCGCAACGCGAGGCTGTTTGCTGCGGTGCAGGACGCCCAGGAGCGTGGCCTGCGCACGCTCACCCTGATGTCGGAGCACGCCGCCGCGGCCGAGGACCTCACCCCGTTCTTCAGCCGCATGAGTGCGAGCGTGGCCCAGCTGGTGCAGGCGGAGCGGGCGGCGTTCTGGATGCTGCAGGAGGATGAGCTCGTTGCCCAGCCAGGCGCCCATGGCTTCCCGGACGACGTCCTCGCCCAGATGCGCGTGCCCACATCGGGGCCCGGGACCGAGCCGATCACCCGGATCTTCGGCGGCGAGGCACTCGGTGGGGAGATCGGCCTGGAGGCGCTCGAGGGACCCTTCGGCCACGTGCTGAAGGTGATGGAGATACGCGATGTGATCGCGGTGCCCTGGCGGACCGCCGATCGCGTGCTCGGCATGCTGATGGCGGCCAACTCGAGCGCCGGCTTCAGCAGCCAGGACACGTGGGTTCTCCGCGTTTCCGCGCGGGCGTCGGCCCTGGTCTGGCAGCGCTATGAGGCGGAGCGCAAGCTCCTTGGTCTCCAGGAGCTGGAGCGGCAGACCCTGGAGGCCCACGCCGAGCGCATGGAGGAGCTGGAGAAGGTGAAGTCGCAGTTCCTGCGCCTCGCGTCGCACGAGCTCCGCGGCCCTCTCACGGTGGTGCGGGGGTACATCTCGATGATGGAGGAGGGGAGCTTCGGCCCTCTTCCCCCCGAGGTCGAGATGTTCCTGCCCACGCTGCTCACCCGTGCGGAGCAGATGAACCGCCTGATCGAGCAGATGCTGATGACCGCCCGGCTCGAGGACCGCCGCATGGTGCTGAACAACGCCGAGATCAACGTGGGGGAGGTGATCGCCGGCCTGGTCGGGTCGCTGGACGGCCTGATGAAGCCCACCCACGAGGTCGTATACGAGCCACCCGACCACCCGGTCACCGCCTGGGCGGACGGCGAGAAGGTCGAGACGATCATCGCCAACCTGCTGTCCAACGCCCTCAAGTACTCGCCCGACGGCGGCCAGGTGAAGGTCACGGCGCAGTCACTCGACCAGCAGGTGATCGTGGCGGTGCACGACCAGGGGATCGGGATCTCCACCGAGAACCTGCCCCGTCTCTTCGAGCGGTTCGGCCGCATCGAGGGGCCGTTGACCACCAGCATCGAGGGCACCGGCCTGGGCCTCTTCCTGTCCCGTGAGCTGGCGCGGCTGCAGGGCGGCAACATCGCGGTGGCCTCCGAGGAGGGCAAGGGCAGCGTGTTCACCCTCACCCTGCCGGCCACGATGCCGGTGGCGGACGACACCCCGGCTCCCGAGGCCCCACCCCCGGGATAGTCCTCTCGGCGGGGGGCTCACGGGGAGCCGGCAGGCCGGCCCCCCGCAGCGGGTGTCAGTCGATGGCGATCAGGTCGCCGGGGTGGAGTTCGGCGTGGCCCCGCTGCCGGAACCGGTGCCGTTCTGCCCAGCGCCCTTGTGGCAGTTCCCGTGGCCCCGGCCGGCGTCCTCGGCGGCCTCTTCCTCGGGGGTCTCGTTGGCCTCGTGGGCGGCGTCCTCGTTGGACTTGGGCGTGGCCGAGGCGGATGGGCTCTGGGTGGCGTCGGAGCTCGGCGAGGCCGCCGGGCTCTCGGTACCGGTGCTGGGCGTGGGCGACGCCGCCGATGCCAGCAGGGGTCCGAAGGCGACGGCGCCGAATGCGGCCGCGCCGGTCATGGCGGCCGACATCGCGGCCGCGGTGAGTGCGAGTCTTGTTCGGTTCAAGTTGCTTGTCTCCCTGGATGGGTGGTGGACCTACCCCCAGTCTGGCAAGCAGTTCTGAGAGCCCTCAGGGGCGCCGCATGTGCAGGCGCACCACCGTGCCAGGCGACAGTGCCCGCACCTGGACCAGGTCGCACAGGGCGTTGGCCAGCCAGAGGCCCCGACCGGCGTCGATGCCGTTGTCGGGACGGTGACGGCCGGCGAGGGGGTCAGCGATGACGCCGCTGTCGCGCACCTCCGCCACCACCGCGTCGTGGTCGAGCCACGTCCGCAGAGTGCCCTGGCCGCCTCCGTGGATGACGCTGTTGGTGGCGACCTCATTGACCGCCATGGTGAAGTCGGCCACCCTGCTCGGGCCCAGCCCGGCCCGAGCGGCCAGCCGCGCGACCTGCGCCCGGACCGCCGCGAGGCTCGCGGCGTCGAAGGCGGCCTCGCCCGACACGGATGTCGGCTCGAGCAGGGCAACCTCGAACGGTGCGGCGCCGGCGTCCGTGCCACGGTAGTGGCCGCTGCTTTCGCGGACCTCGCCCCGGGCGACGAAGGGGTGGCTGCGGCGGGCCTCGTCGACCACCTCCGCCGGCAGGGCGGTGGTGTCGTACGGGCACAGCAGCCACAGCGCGGCCAGGCCCTCGAAGGCGACGTTGAGAAGGGACTCGTGGCGCTGACACTCGACCAGCTCGACCGGGCTGCGCTCCGCCCAGATGGGCTCGCCGATGCCCCGTATGGCGCGCCGGCCGTGAGCGGCGGCGAAGTCGCGCCAGGCCGGGATGATCCGGGCCGGGTTGAGCCCGACGTCGGTCATGTCGGCGAACATCACGCCCTCCGTCTGCCCGCCGAGCGCGTCCCGGAGCAGCTCGATCTTGGGTGCGCTCACCACCACCAGCGCGGGCTCACCGGCCTCCACGCCCTCCCTCAGGAAGGTTGCGGCTCCCGGGACGAACTCGTCGAGCCCGGCGTAGAGCATCGCCTCGTGGCGGTAGGGGCGGTCGAGCTGCACCTGCGTCTCGCTCATCACGCTGTTAGCACCCCCGCCCACCCGGCAGCCTCCGCCGCTCGGCCCAGGTGGTGGGATCCACCGGTGATCGACAGCCGGGCAGCGCCAGGCGCCGGCCGGGTGGCGCCCACCAGCGCGCGCAGGCCGCCGAGGTCACAGAACAAGAGCCCGTTGAGGTCCACGTGCAGCTCGTCGCCGGTGCTGGCAGCCGCCAGCGCAAGGGCCTCTCCGAAGGCTGTCGAGTTGGTGGCGTCGACGGCGCCCTCGACCGCGAGGCCAGGCGGGTCGACCGTCCGCCAGACACGCAGGATGCCGTCCTCATAAACGGTGCTATCCGCGTCGACGTTGGCAGCGGTGTCGCCGGTGCCGTTTTTGCTGCCCCCTGACGCCGTCGACAGCAGCGCCTGCGCCGCCATCGGCAGGGACTCCAGGCCCTGGCTCGCGGAGGGGGCCTGCGCCAGCCTGTCGCTGCCGGCCCACGCACGGCTCCACTCGTCCACCAGCTCGAGGACCGTGGCCGCCGGCAGACCCACCTCGCCGAATCTGGGCTCGCGCTCGGACAGGAAGTCCTCAACGGCCGCGAGGAACTCCTGCAGTAGGCCGTCCATCTCGATGGTCATGCGGCGCCGGTGACCCGCCGCCAGCTCGGCGGCCTTGAGCTCGACAAGGCGCTGCCGGTACGGCGTGCTGAAAGCGTCGAACTCGGCCTGCAGGGCCCGGACCACCTCCAGCTCGGCCGGTCCCACCGCCGCGAGCCAGCGCAGGCGGTCGCGTCTCGTCCCCAGGGAGCAGCGCGGATAGTAGCGTCCGCGCTGGTCGGTGCCCGTGCCCGTGACCAGGTGGCGGCACGTCAGCCAGGAGCCGAGGGGCTGGTTGCGGGAATCCGCGGCCGCGAAAGTCGCCGCCTGGTAGGTGGGGCACTCGGCGAAATCGGGCGCAAACGGGCGCGGGAAAGGGCACCTGTCCGGCTCCGCGGGCCGCTGGTCCGACGCGGGCGTCACGAGTTCCTGTGGCCGCAAGTGGTGGCTGTCTCCTGTCCGGGCGCCGCGCTCGATCTCAACGCGAGATCTGGCCTGGCTCTATACCGATATCTTATAGAGCCGGTGGGGGTATCGAGAGAATGTTGAGATGAGCTCCACGGTCGACGTGTACCTGGAGGTGACCGCTAAGCGGTCCTTTGCGTGCGCCGTCGACTGGCCCGGGTGGGACCGCGCCGGCAGGACCCCGGAGGACGCCCTCGCGGCGCTGGCGGCCTACGCCTCGCGCTACGCGGTGATCGCGGCGGAGGCCGGTCACCCGCTGGCCCGCGGCGTGCCCGACCTGCACGTGGTCGAGCGACTCGAGGGAACGTCGGGCACCGGGTTCGGGGTGCCGGAGCGGCTGTCGCGGGCTGACGCCGCGGACCTGACGGCCAGTGAGGCGGGGCGCCGTGCCGACCTGGTGGCCGCCGCGTGGACGGTCTTCGACCGGGTCGTGGCTGCCGCCCCGGCGTCGTTGCGCAAGGGCCCGCGCGGTGGCGGCCGTGATCGCGACAAGGTCGTCGCCCACGTCGTCGAGGCGGAAGCTTCCTTCTACGCCCGCCAGCTCGGGCTACCCGTGGCGCACCCCGACCCCGCGGACGCCGACGCCGTGGCGGCCGTGCGCGGGGCCATCCAGGAGGTCCTGCGCGCCGCGCGCTCCGGGGCGCCGCTGCGGGAGAGGGGCTGGACCCCGCGCTACGCCGCGAGAAGGATCGCGTGGCACGTAGTGGACCACGCCTGGGAGATCGAGGACCGGTCGGAGTCCTAGGGCCCCGACCGGTCCCATCAGCCGTCGGTCAGGCGGCGACCTCCGTGGGCAGCGTCTCCGCGGGGGTCACCACGGTGGACCCTGGCTTCTCCTTCGTGCCGGGTAGCACGAACCAGGCGAGGAAGACGATGGCCGAGCAGACCACTGCCAGGATCGAGGTGACATCCATTGGCTTTCTCCTTCTACTTGGTCAGATCGCGTAGGCCTGCTCGCCGTGCTGGGAGAGGTCGAGGCCGTCGACCTCCTCCTTCTCAGCGACGCGCAGCGGGACGAAGATCCCGACGATCTTGAGGATCACGAATGTTCCAACCCCCGAGTAGAGCCACGTCGCGCCCACCGCCAGCAGCTGGGTCAGCGCCTGCTCCGGGTGGCCGTACAGCAGCCCGTCTTTGCCGGCGGTGTTGATCGCGACGGTGGCGAAGATGCCCGTGGCGATCGCGCCCCAGGTGCCGCCCACGCCGTGGACCGCCCAGACATCGAGCGCGTCATCGACTTTGATGCGCTCGCGCAGGTGCACCGCGAGGTAGCAGAAGACGCCCGCGCCGAAGCCGATCACCAGCGCCCCCATCACGTTGACGTAGCCGGAGGCGGGGGTGATCGCCACCAGCCCGGCCACCGCGCCGGCGGCGGCGCCAATGACGCTGGGCTGCCGCTGCCGCCACCAGGAAACCGTCATCCAGGTGAGGGCGCCCATCGCGGCGGCCGTGTTGGTGACGACGAATGCGCTGGTGGCCAGCCCGCCCGCGCCGAGGGCGCTGCCGGCGTTGAAGCCGAACCAGCCGAACCAGAGGAGCGAGGCTCCCAGGACGACCATCGTGCTGTCGTGGGGCTCGATCTTCTGCTCCCCGAAGCCGATGCGGCGGCCGAGGACGAGCGCGGTCACCAGCGCGGCGACGCCGGAGCTGATGTGGACGACGGTGCCGCCGGCGAAGTCAAGGGCGCCGAGCTGGCGGAGCCAGCCGCCGGTCCCCCAGACCCAGTGGGCCAGCGGGTCGTAGATGAAGGTCGCCCACAGCAGGGTGAAGATCACAAAGGCCTTGAAGCGCTTCCGCTCGGCGAAGGCGCCGGTGATGAGTGCGGGCGTGATGACGGCGAACATCATCTGGAAGACCATGAACGCCTGGTGCGGCACCGTCGCCGCGTAGTCGGCGTTGGGCGCCTGGCCCACGTTGTTGAGCCCGAACCAGTCGAGCCCGCCGATGATGCCCCAGTGGTCGGGGCCAAAGGCCAGGCTGTAGCCGATCAGCACCCACTGGACGCTGATCAGGGCGAGGATGAAGAAGCTGTGCATGATCGTGCTGAGCGCGTTCTTCTTGCGCACCAGGCCCCCGTAGAAGAAGCCCAGCGCCGGGGTCATCAGCAGCACCAGCGCCGCCGATGCGAGCACCCATGCGGTGTCGCCGCTATTGATCTGGTCCAACTTGCGATCCTCCCCCAGGCGCTGAGGCCTGATTGGCGTTAGTTAAGGGAGGACGCTACCCGTCGTCAGTCGGGCTGCCGTGTGGTGGGTCGCACGAATTTAGGGGGCCGTTCTTGGTGCCCCTGCGACGCCTCCCGAGTCCCACCCCGGCCGCCGCGACACCGGCCGCCACCGCTGGCGGGATGGCCGGGGCGGCCGTCGTGTCCGGCAGCGGCCCGACCGGCGTGACCGTGGGCTGACGCGAGAGCAGGGCGGCCCCGTTCTCCGCGATGTAGGTGGCCACCCAGTGGGCCAGCGCCTCGATCGTGTGGGTGGGGTTGTAGCCGCCCGCGGTGGTGAAGAGCGACCCATCCGCGACGAAGACATTGGGCACGTCCCACAGCCGGCCGTTGCGGTCGACCACCGAGTCCGCCGGCGAGCTGCCCATCCGCATCGTCCCGTGCTGGTGGACGACATAGCGGGGCGCGCTGGAGTAGCTGGTGACGGGCGTCGGCGTCGGCAGCACCGTGCCCGTGGCCCCGATCGCCGTCAGCATGCCCTGCCCCACCTGGACCAGCTGCTGGGCGACGTAATCGCCGATGAGGATGTCGTTGGGGTGGTTGGTGTACGTGATCCGCGCCACGGCCCGGCCGTAATAGTCCTTCACGTCGGGGTCCAGGTCGACGCGGTTCTCGGCCCGGGGCAGGTCCTCGCAGACCCCGAGGACGTACGCCTGGGTGCCATAGCCCGAAGCCATCACCTGCAGCAGCCCGTCGCCCGCGGGCAGGGGCGTGCCGTCCGGGAGGGTCGCGCCGGGGGGCACGACGCCGCTGCCCCAGAGCCCGACCGGCGCGAACGCGTTGCCGCCGCCGGTGTAGAAGCCCGGCGGCTTCATCATCGATATCGCCAGCGAGATTGGCCCCCCGGTGCCGGTCGGGTAGCCCGGCGAGTTGCCGCTGGTGGAGACCACGCCGCCGCGGGGGAAGGTGGGGTTGCCGGGGACGTTGGCCGTGCTGAGGTCCTGCAGGTCGTCGAGGCTGATGGTGTTCCAGGCCCCCCGGTACGTGTCCCAGGCGTTGACCCCGTCGGTTATCAGCACCACGGCGCTGGGATTGTGGTGGGTCGTCAGGTTGCGGCCCACCATGCCGCTGCCGTTGTTGCCGAGGCCGTTGGGGTGCTGCGGGTTCGCGCTCAGCAGTGCCAGGCGGGGGGTGTCGATGGTGCTGCACGCGAGGATCACCACCCGCGCCGGCTGCTCCTGGTAGTTGAGGTCGCGGTCCAGATAGAGCACCGACCGGGCGCTGCCGTCGTCGTTCATCAGGACCTGCACCGCGCAGCACTCGGGGCGGATCTCGAGCCGCCCGGTGGCCATCGCCCGGCGCAGCACGGTTACCAGCGTCGAGCCCTTGGCACCATTGGGGCAACCCCAGCCGTTACAGAAGCCGCAGTTGACGCACGCGTGGCGGCCGTCGTGGCCTTCGACGGTGTTGATGGCGCATGGGGTGGGGTAGGGGTGCATGCCGAGGTCGGCGGCGGACTGCCGGAAGGCCACGCCGTCGTAGCGCTGGGCCACCGGGGGCAGGGGCAGGGGCTGGGAGTAGTACAGCCCGAACCCCGCCGCCAGGGCGTTGGCGGGGGGCTGCTCGGCCTCGCCGGGGTAGCCGGTGGGCGGCGCGTAGCCGGGGGTCAGCCCGGCGATCCCCACCGCCTGCTCGACGGCGGCGTAGTGGGGCTCGAGGTCGTCGTAGGTGATGGGCCAGTCGGCCAGGGTCGAGCCGGGCGGGACGCCGTACAGCGATGCCATGCGGAAGTGGTCGGGCAGGAACCGGAAGGAGGCCGCGCCGTAGTGGTAGGTGCCGCCGCCGACGCACCGGGACAGTGGTGATGCGTGGTTGATGTTGGCGGCCAGCGCGGCGCTGGTACGGAAGGTCCTGGGCTCGATGCGGGTGTCCTGGGTGTAGAAGTCGCGGTAGCCGAACTTCACGTCGTCGTTGCTGAAAGCGGACTCGTCCAGCCAGGGCCCCTTCTCCAGCACGACCACCCGGTAGCCCGCCTCCGCCAGCACCCAGGCGGCGATCCCGCCCCCGGCGCCGGAGCCGACCACCACCACCTCGGCTTCGGGGAGCGCCACCTCAGGTCGCGGGGGCCTTGGTGCGGTCGAAGCCCGCGGTCATGTCCTCGGCGCTCCAGCCCTGGCCAGGCCGCGGGCCGCCGCCGTCGATGTAGCTGGGGCCGCTGAAGTTGATCATGTCCCAGTACGCGTAGTCGCGGTTGCCGCCGTACACCGGGTCGCCAAAGCACGCCTCGGCGACGTGGTCGAGGAACGTCATGAAGAAGGGCTGGTTGCCCTCGCCCTGGCCGTCGTACGCGCCCGCCTCCTGCCCCTGCAGCTGGCGCATCGCCGGCTCTCGCAGCGCCGCGGTGCCGGGCGGCGATGCCGTCGATGTAGAGCCCCTGGAGCCGGGTCAGCTCAGAGGGCCACGGCTCCGGGCGGCCGGGGCGGGGCGGCTCGCCGAACCACCCAGCGCGCTTCGCGGTCCACATCGGCGTCGCGCCGGCCGCCGGGAACAGCGGCGCATCGACGCCGGGGGGCATCGCCACGTACGGCGGCCGCCGCGTCCCGGCGGCATAGATGAGGACCCCGCTGAGCAGGTTCTCGATGTAGTCCACCGTACCCGCGTCCCCGGCGGCAGGAACGGCGAGCGACGCCGCCACGCGCGTGTGCACCGTGGCCGCCGGGATCACCGTGTTGGCGGCCGCCAGCAGGACGGCGCGGGCGTGGGCGTCGAAGCTGAACGATGCCGCGTAGTACGCCTGTGCCGCCCGCAGCCGGAGGGGCCAGGGTAGCCCCGCCGCGCCGGCCGTCGCGCCAGCCAGGGCCAGGAACCGGCGGCGCGTCAGCTGGTGTCGCGAAGCCCGCGTGCTCGACACGGGGATAGCTTAGAGCCGCCTTGACAGGTGACCGAATGGTCACATATTATCCGGGGAGTGTGGATGACGTCTTCCGGGCCCTCGCCGACCCCAGCCGCCGCCGGTTGCTGGACACCCTGTTCAGCGACGATGGCCAGACGCTGGGCCAGCTCACGGCCCAGTTCGACGACGACATGACGCGCTTTGGGGTGATGAAGCACCTGCGCGTGCTCGAGGTCAGCGGCCTGGTGGTCACCCGCCGGGACGGCCGCCAGAAGCGGCACTACCTCAACCCCGTACCGATCCAGCAGATGCACGACCGCTGGATCGGCAAGTTCCGTGGTCGGTTCACCAGCGCCCTCACGGACCTCAAAACCCGGCTGGAGGATGGAAAGTGATGGAGGGTCCAAGATGACCGACCTGCGCAGCGTTTACCAGATCTACGTCAAGGCCACGCCGGAGAGGGTGTGGGAGGCGATCACCAGCCCGGACATGACGAAGGACTACTACTTCGACAGCCTGGTCGAGTCCGATTGGAGGCCCGGCTCGGACTACGCCTACAAGAACGCCGACCGCACCTTCGACCTGATCGTCGGCAAGGTGCTGGAGGCGGACCCGCCCCGGCGCCTGGTCCAGACGTTCTCCGGGCGCTGGGAGGAGGGCATGCTGGCCGACCCGCCGACCCGGGTGACATGGGAGATCGAGCAGATGGGCGAAGCCTGCAAGCTGACCCTGGTGCACGACCAGTTCGAGTCCGAGACGATGACCTACGAGCAGGTCAACGGTGGCTGGTCGGTGATCCTGTCGAGCCTCAAGACACTGGTGGAGACCGGCAAGCCGATGGTGGTCGGCGAGCCCGCCGCCGAGGTGGCCGCCTCCTAGACCCGGCTCGCTCGCGGGGCCGCGGCCGGCGCTGAAACGTCCGACCGCGGCTCCACCTCCTCGATGACGAGGGTGAAGCGCGCCCGGAACCGGCTCATGGCCGCCAGCACCGGGGCGCCGAGGGCCAGCACCATGGCGGCGTTGCCCACGGCCCTGAACGTGTCCCACGCCAGCGAGGTCGCCAGGTAGAAGCGCCCGAAGCGGGCCAGCGCCTCGGCGGCGCCCATGCCGGGCTCCCACCCGAGGGTGGGGTGGCCGCGGTAGAAGATCGACCAGTCGTAGACATCGGTGGCCGCGCCATACGCGTAGCCGAGGGCGGCGCCGGCGGTTGCCAGCAGGACCAGGCGGGGCCAGCTGACCGTGTCACGCCGGCCCCCCAGTACCAGCCCCGCGGCCGCGCCGACCCATCCGGCCGCAAACATCTCGTAGGGCAACCACGGTCCCACACCGCCGGTGACAAGCGCCGAGACCAGCATCGCGGTGCTTCCCGCCAGGAAGCCGAACGAGGGGCCGAAGACGTAACCCGCGCAGAGCAGCAGGAAGAAGATCGGGGTGAAGCCGGCGATGCCGTTGACCAGCGCCAGCCGCATGCCCGCATCCAGCGCGGCGATGGCGGCCAGCAGGGCCAGCCGCCGGTTGTCGAGCCTGTTGGGGCCATACCCCACCAGCAGGTGGACGCCCGCGGCCGCGGCGGCCAGCGCCAGCGACGGCACCTCATCCGGCAGCCCCAGCCCAAGGAACGGCCACGCGAACAGCACCAAGCCGGCCAGCGACACGAGTGCCAGCACCGGCGAGGCGCCGCGCCTCACAGGCACCGCAGGAGGCCCTCAACCGTCACCGGTCCGCCGGGATAGATGCTGCCGATCTGGGTGGCCAGGGTGGCGCCCCCGGAGAGCGCGCGTTCGGGCGGCCCGAGCTCGAACGCTCGGCCGTCGCGGAGCTCCACGACGCGGTCGGCCAGGTCCGCCGCCAGCTCGGCGTCGTGGGTGGCGATGACAACCGCGGCGCCGCTGGCGCGGAGCCTGCGCACCACGCCGGCCAGGGAAGCCCGCGCCGCGCCGTCCATTCCCCGGGTGGGCTCGTCGAGGAGGGCCACCGCCGGGCGGCCGGCGACGACGGCCGCTATCGCTGCCCGCTGACGCTCTCCCCCAGAAAGGTCGCGGGGGTACCGCCCGGCCAGGGGCAGCAGGTCCAGCTCGGCCATCACCTGCTCCGCCTCGGCCGCGCGGGTCGCCCCGCCATCCCTGGCGCGGTCGTGCGCCAGGGTCACGTCAACCTCGTCGCGGACGGTCGGGCGGTGGAGCATCGCCGAGGGGTCCTGGGGCAGGTAGGCCACCCGCCCCTCGGTGCGCCAGGCCTCGCCGGCGAGGGGTCGCGCCAGGCCCGCGATGGCCCGCAGCAGCGTCGTCTTACCGGAGCCGTTGGCGCCGACCAGGGCCACCACCTCACCCGCGTGCCCGGAGAGGTGGAGGCCGTCGAACACCGGCGGCCCCGCGCTGCCCGCGCGAACCGCCAGGCGGCGCACCTCCCACGCCAGGTCGCCAGTTGTGGCGGGTCGTGGCGGCGCCTGGCGGAGCAGGGCGGGGGCGTGGGTTCGCCACCGGGCGGCGTCCAGCGGTGGCTCGGCCCAGCCCAGGCGCATCGCGACGTCGACCAGCTGGGGCGGGTGCGATACGTGGTCCAGCATCGTCGCCGGCGGCCCCTCCGCGACCATGGAGCCGCCATCGATGACCGCGAGGGTCCCGGCCTCCGCGAGGAGCAGGTCGAGGCGGTGCTCGGCCATCACAACAGTCGTATCGCCTTGCCGGGACAGCCGGGCGCAGGCGGCGACGAAGCCCCGCGCGCCGGCCGGGTCGAGCTGGGAGGTGGGCTCGTCGAGTGCGAGGATGCTGGGACGCATCGCCAGCGCCGACGCCAGGACCACCCGCTGGCGCTCACCGCCGGAGAGGTCGCCGACACGACGGCCGCGCAGGTGCTCCACGCCGGCTGCCGCCAGGGCCTCCTCGATCCTGCCCGGCATCTCGGCGGCGGGCACGCCGACGTTCTCCAGGCCGAACGCCACCTCGCGCTCGACGGTTCCGAACAGGAGCTGCGCCTCGGGGTCCTGGAAGACGAAGCCGACCCGGCGCGCCAGCTGGTGGGTGGGAGTTCGCAGCACGTCCTGGCCGAGGACCGTCGCGGCGCCGCTGATGCGGCCGCCGTGGAAATGGGGGACCAGGCCGTTGAGCACCCGGAGCAGCGATGACTTGCCGCTGGCGGAGCCCCCGGTCACCAATGTCAGCCCTCCGCCCAGCGTCCAATCGACGGCGGCGAGGGCAGGGCGGTCCGAGCCCGGGTAGTGGTAGGTCAGCCGCTCGAGCTGTGCCTCGGCCGCGGCAGCCACCTCAATCACCGCCGTCCTCCGTGGGCTCGAGGTGGGTGGGTGCCGGGCGTGGTACTCGGGGGACTCGCGGCGCCAGGGCGGGTGCGACGAGGAGGAAGCAGAGCACGACCAGCAGCGGCGAGGCGGACGGCGGCATGGGCGACGGGTATGGGTACCAGTCGACGAGCGCGCCGCCCACGCGACCGGCGATCATGCCCGCCAGTACGACCGCCGCCGTGGCCACGGTGAGGATCGACTGCGTGCTCCAGGGCGTGGCAAAGGCGGTGGTGCGCGGGCCTGAGCCGTACGCCCGCGCCTCCATGGCCTCGGCCAGCTGGATCGACGTCTCGAACGTGGTCAGGGTCACCGGCACGACAATCGCCACCATCGAGCGCGGTCCCCGCGCGCGCCACCCACGCATCAGCTGGGCCTCGCGTACGGTGGCCACGCTGCGACCGATTGCCGGCACGAGGTTGAGCGCCACCGCCAGCGTGGTGCCGGCGCGGTGGAGGCGGCGGGGGAGGGCGTCGACCAGCTCCTGGCCCTCCGTCACCATCGACAGCGGTGCGACGGCGATCGCCGCCGCGGCAATGCCCAGGCCGGCGCTGAGCCCGTAGAGCAGCGATTCCAGCGTCAACGGCCCGCCGGCGATCGGCAGCCAGGCGGGCAGGGCGCCGATGACGTGCGCGCCGGTATGGCTCAGCAGCACGCTGACCAGCACAGAGACAGCGGTCCCGGCAACGACCAGCAGGACCAGCGGCCGCAGGCGGGCCCCCGGGCGGCGGTGGGCGATGAGGAAGTTCAGGCCGGCCAGCAGCGCGAGCCCGCGGTAGACGGGGTTGCTGCCCAGCAGGACGACGCTCAGGCAGGCGGCCACCCAGGCCGCAACCGCCCGCGCCTTCACGGTCGCAGCCGCGCCAGGAGCAGCCGCCCGACGAGCAGGGCTGTCAGGACCGACGCCGCGGCGAGCGCCATCAGCAGCCCGGCGGCGTCGGTCCTGAC
>JAXDLV010000137.1:0-3541 GCA_034666445.1 Chloroflexota bacterium
GGCGTGGACCCTGTCCTCGCAGGGCGCCGGCGGCGAGGGCGACTTCACCGCCACCCCGATCGTGGTCGACGGGTACGTCTTCGCCGGCACCAACCGTGGCTGGATCTTCGCGATGAACGCGGACACCGGCCAGCTCATATGGAAAACCAAAGCACCGGTGGGCAGCGTCAACGCCAGCGTCGCCGTCGCCGGCGGCCTGGTCTACGCCAACGTCTCGGCGCCAAGCCGTGTGCCCGGCACCACCGGCAGCGACACCGGCCCGTACATGATGGCCCTCGACGAGGCCACCGGCGCGGTTCGTTGGACAACCTTCCTCGACAGCCAGGTGGGGGCCGACGTCTACGCCAGCCCGCTGGTCTTCAACGGCACCGTGATCACCGGCGTATCGGGCTCCGCCGCCGAGCTGGGCCCCAAGGCGGACCGATACGTCTTTGAGGGCAGCCTGAACTTCCTCGACGCCGCCACCGGCCAGTTCGTCAAGAAGACCTACGCCATCCCGCAGGAGGACTGGGCCGACGGCTACGCCGGCGGTGGGATCTGGGCCACCCCGGCGGTCGATGCCGCCACCAGCACCGCCTACGTCGGGGTCGGCAACCCGTTCCAGAAAGAGAAGGAGCACCCCAACACCGACGCGATCCTGAAGTTCGACGTCGACCGCTCGCACGCCGGCTTCGGCGGGATCACTGGCGTGTACAAGGGCAACTTCGACACCTACGCCGACGTCCACAACCTCCCCTGCGTGCCCATCCCCGGCAACAAGCCGCCCTACTACCCGCAGGGCCTGGGCGCGTGTGGCCAGATCGACCTCGACTTCGGCGCGTCGCCCAACCTGTTCACCGGGCCTGACGGCCGGCTCCAGGTGGGGGAGGCGCAGAAGGCGGGCGTCTACCACGTGGTCGACGCCGCAACCATGACCCGCGCCTGGAAGTCGATCGTCGCGCCGCCGGTGCCGACTGTGGGTGGCATCGTCGGGTCGACGGCCTACGACGGCAGCAACGTCTACGGCCCCGAGGTCGTTGGCGGCTACCTCTGGTCTGTCAGCGGCACCAAGCACCTACCCCGCTGGGTTGCGCCGGTGGCGGGCGGGCTGGACGAGTCCAACCCCGTCTCGGTGGCCAACGGCGTGGTCTACAACGTCGACACCGGTGGCTTCCTGGACGCCTATGACGCCGACACCGGCGCGCCCCTGCTGCACCGGCCGATGGTGCTGGGCAGCGGGACCGGGACCGGCCCGGCGTCGAGCTGGGGTGGGGTGGCCATCGCTCGCAACACGGTCTACGCCGCCACAGGCGTGACCGGCCTGGCCAACGGTTTCATCATCGCCTTCAAGCCGGGCGCCTCCGAGGATGGCGGCCCCGGCGGCGTGCCCGGTCTCTCCGGGGTGGGGGTCAACCCAACCGTGCTGGCCGGGCCGGGCGCCTACGCCACCACGTACGCCACGCCGGTGATGAGCATTCGCGCCGGCGGGGTGCTCCAGTTCGCCAACGCCGACCTCCCGCAGCACGACGTGGTCGCCGCGGACAGCGCGGGCGGGGCGCCGCTGTTCCGCAGCCACCTCGCGGGCATCGGGGAGGTCGTGCCCGTGACGGGCGCCGACAAGCTGGCCCAGGGCAAGTACGGGTTCTACTGCAGCATCCACCCCGGGATGACGGGGACCCTGCTGGTCTTACCCTAGGCGACCCCCGTGGCCGGCTTCGTCCGGCCGGTCCTACGCGCCGCGGCTTGTTATAGGATGAGCCGCAGATATTGTGATACTGCGACTATCGCGTGCAGCCGGGGGAAGGGCCGTCTTCGCGGTGGTGCTGGTCGTGCTTGCGGTGTTCGTGTCCGGGTGCGGGGCGGCCACCGCCTCTGACCTCAAGGACCGCGAGGAGAGCCTCACCGGCATGGCCGCCGACGCACACCTCACGGCCGAGCGCGCCCAGAGCGGGGCCCTGCCGACCAACCTGACCCAGGGCCACGCCGAGGAGATCGCCAAGCAGGCTGACGCCGAGGCGCAGAAGCTGTCGTCGACCCCGACCGACCCATCGCTGCGGGAGTGCGCCGACCGGCTGGCCGACCTCGCCGAGGTCCTTCGCGACGCCAGCCAGAAGCTGGCCGACGCGCCCGATGACCGCGACCTCGCCGAGAGCGTGGCCGGCAGCCTCGAGGACCTCATCGGGCGGATCGACTGCGAGGAGCTTGGATGAAGCGTGTACTGGCGGTCGCGCTGGGGATCCTCACGGCGATCGGTGGCTTTGTCGACGTCGGCGAGCTGGTGTTCAACAGCCAGGCCGGGGCCCGCTTTGGCTACAACCTGATCTGGGTCATCCTCGTCGGCATGGTCGGCATCATGGTGTACTCCGAGATGTGCGGCCGGGTCGCCGCGGTGTCCGCCCGGCCGGTGTTCGACCTGGTCCGCGAGCGGCTGTCGTTCACCCCAGGGCTGGTCACGCTGGTGGCCGCCCAGTTCGTCAACCTGCTGACGTTGGTGGCGGAGGTGGGCGGCGCGGCGCTGGTCCTGGAGCTGGTGCTCGGGCCGTCCTATCGCTGGATGGGGTTCCCGGTCGCCGCCGTGCTGGCGCTGCTGGTCTGGTTCCTGCCTTACGACGTGCTGGAGCGCGCCTTCGCCTACTTTGGGCTCGGCCTGATGGTCTTCGTCGCGGGCGCGGTGGCGCTCCACCCCGACTGGATGACGGCCGCGAAGGGCATGGTCCCCCAGGTCGATTCGGCCAGCCCCGCCCTGTACTGCTACTTCATCGTCGGCATCCTGGGCGCGACCATGACCCCGTACGAGATGTACTTCTACTCGTCGGGCGGCGTGGAGGAGCGCTGGACCCCCGCGGACATGACCGACAACCGCCTGAACACCTTCATCGGCTACCCGCTGGGCGCGCTCATCGGGATCGCCATCATGGTCATGGCTGCGGAGGTCTTCCTGCCGCGTGAGGTGCAGCCGCAGTTCCTCGCCACGTCGGTGCTCGGACCCGCCGTGGCCTTTGGGCTGGTGGGGGTGGCGCTGGCCCTCGTGGGGATGTTCTTCGCCATGGCCGGCGCGGCGTTCGAGGTCGCGCTCTCCGGCGCGTACTCCATGGCGCAGTTCTTCGGCTGGCAGTGGGGGAGGCTCAAGCGCCCTGGCCAGACACCGCGCTTCACGGTGGCCTGGGTGGTGATGCTGCTGGCCGCGGGCCTGGTGGTCGCCACCGGCATCGACCCGGTGCAGGTCACCGAGTACTCGATTATCTTTGCCACCGTCGCGCTGCCACTGACCTACCTGCCTGTGCTGCTGGTGGCCAACGACCGGCAGTTCATGGGCGGCCACGCCAACCGCTGGCTGGCCAACTCCTTCGGGGTCGCCTACATGGTCATCATCTCGGTGGTGGCGGTGGCCGCGATCCCGCTGATGATCGTCACCAAGGCGGGGACGAGCGGGTGATCCAGCCCCGCGAGCGCGTCCTCCTCGGCCTCGAGCTGCTGGACCGGCAGCTGCGCGACCGTAACGACCGGCTGTGCGGGAAGGTCGACGACGTCGAGCTCGAGGCGGGCGAGACCACGGCCGTGG